>NZ_CP157675.1:3713439-4030549 GCF_040105105.1 Polaromonas hydrogenivorans
TGCGCGCCTCAAGCGCCTGGGCGTTCCCGCGCTGATCATCGACAAGCACCCGCGCCCCGGCGACCAGTGGCGCAGCCGCTACAAGTCGCTGTGCCTGCACGACCCGGTCTGGTACGACCACATGCCCTACCTGCCGTTTCCCGACGACTGGCCGGTGTTCTGCCCCAAGGACAAGATCGGCGACTGGCTGGAGATGTACACCAAGGTGATGGAGCTGAACTACTGGTCATCGACCGAATGCATCAAGGCGAAGTACGACGAAGCAGCGAAAGAGTGGGAAGTGTCCGTGGTGCGCGACGGCCAGACTGTCGTGCTGCGGCCCAAGCAGGTGGTGTTTGCGCTGGGCATGTCGGGCGTGGCCAACGTGCCGCAAATCGAGGGCGCCGGCACCTTCAAGGGCGCGCAGCACCATTCCAGCAAGCACCCCGGCGGCGATGCCTACAAGGGCAAAAAAGCCATCGTGCTGGGCGCCAACAACTCGGCGCACGACATCTGCGCCGACCTGTGGGAAAACGGCGCCGACGTGACCATGCTGCAGCGCAGCTCGACGCACATCGTGCGCTCGGACTCGCTGATGGACCTGGCGCTGGGCGGGCTGTACTCGGAGCAGGCGCTGGAAAAAGGCATCACCACCGACATGGCCGACCTGATCTTCGCCTCGGTGCCGTTTCGCATCATGCATACCTTCCACATCCCGGTGTACGAGGAAATCCAGAAGCGCGACGCCGATTTGTACGACCGGCTGCGCAAGGCCGGCTTCATGCTCGACTTCGGCGACGACGGCTCGGGCCTGTTCATGAAGTATTTGCGCCGCGGCTCGGGCTACTACATCGACGTGGGCGCCTGCGACCTCGTGGCCAACGGCGACGTCAAGCTCAAGAGCGGCGTGGACATCGCGCGCATCACCGAAAACGCGGTGATCCTGAGCGATGGCACCGAGCTGCCCGCCGACCTGATCGTCTATGCCACGGGCTACGGCTCAATGAACGGCTGGGTCGAGCGGCTGGTCTCGCCCGAGATGGCCGCCAAGGTCGGCAAGTGCTGGGGGCTGGGTTCGGACACGACCAAAGACCCCGGCCCGTGGGAAGGCGAACTGCGCAACATGTGGAAGCCGACGCAGCAGGAAGCGCTGTGGTTCCACGGCGGCAACCTGCACCAGTCGCGCCACTATTCACGCTACCTGGCGCTGCAGCTCAAGGCGCGCATGGAAGGGCTGGACACGCCGGTCTATGGCCTGCAGGAAGTGCACCACACGCAGTGAACGCGGCGCGCCAGGCATCTGGCAGCCAGCAGACCCGCTTGGGTCTTGGCCAGTGGCTGCCATGGTGTCCGTCATCGCGCCGGGTCGTTGGCAATGGAGTTGACGAGAATGCCAACCTTGCCGACTTCAACTTCCACCCGGTCGCCGGGCTTCATCCACACAGGTGGCGTGCGCTTGGCGCCGACGCCGCCCGGCGTTCCGGTCACGATGACGTCGCCGGGCTGAAGTGTGGTGAACGTCGAGATGTATTCGATCAGCACCGGAATGCTGAAGATCATCGACGCCGTCGTGGTGCGCTGCATGACTTCACCGTTGAGCCGGGTTTCCAAGGTCAGTTCTTCGCCATCCTCAATTTCGCCGCGCGTGACCATCCAGGGACCGAACGCGCCGGTCCCGGTGAAGTTCTTGCCCGCCGTGAACTGGATGGTGTGCTTCTGCCAGTCGCGAATGGAGCCGTCGTTGTAGGCGCTGTAGCCGGCGACATGCGACCAGGCATCGGCCTCGCGGATGCGCCGCCCTGGCTTGCCGATGATGATGGCGATTTCGCCTTCATAGTCGAGGTGCGTGGACTCGGCGGGCAGCAAAATAGGCTGCTCATGCGCCGTCTGCGACTCGGCCACGCGGATGAAGAGCAGCGGATGCTGGGTCTTGTCGCGCTGGGTCTCCAGCCGGTGTTCTTCGTAGTTGTGGCCCACGCAGAAGATTTTTCCGGGCTCAGGGATGACGGGCAGGAACTCGATGTCGGCCAGCTGCGCCGAAGGCTGCCGGCTGGCCGCGCCCGCAGTCAGTTCATCGAGCTTGCCGGCCTGCAGCGCGCTGAGCAGCGTGGGACAAGCCGCATTGGCAAGGGAAACGATGCCGGCGCCGGTGACCATGCCCCAGCCGGGCTGGCCTTGATGAAGATAGCTGATGAGTTTCATGGGATGCTTTCTGTTCCAGTATGAATGAATAAGGGGGTATCTATCGACAAGCGGATCAAGCGTGATTAGCGCGTCAGTCGGTTTTCTGGGCAAGCCGTTCAGTCCAGCGAGATATTCAGCCGCTTGATGGTGTCGCCGTAGCGCTTCGAGTCAGTGCGCAGTTGCTGCAAAAAGCCTTCGGTGTTCAGGGCATAGGGCTCGTAATACATGGCCGCGTATTTGTCCTTGAAATCCTGATCGGACATCACCGAGGCCACGTCTTTCTGAATCTTTTCCACCGTCGCCCTGGGCGTTCCCTTGGGCGCCAGCAAGGCCGTCCAGGCGCTCAGTTCAAACCCGGCAGGTCCGCCCGATTCGGCAATCGTCGGCACCTCCGGAAAACCGGCGACGCGCTTGGGCGCGGCGACGGCCAGGTAGCGGTTTTTGCCGGCGCGCTGCATGGCGCCCGCGCTGGCCGCGCTGCCAAAGGCCCAGTCCACTTCCTGGCTGGCCACCCCTACGTACAGCTGCGACATTTCCTTGTACGGCACGTGCGTCATCTTGGTTCCGGTGGCCGTCTCCAGCATGGCCGCGCCGATGTGGCCGGGGCTGCCCACAAACCAGGAGCCGTAGTTCACATGGTCGGGTTTTGCCTTGGCAGCGGCAATCAGGTCGGCCATGTTCTTGTAGGGACTGCCAGCCGGCACGTTGACGAAGAAGTAGTTGCGAAAGATGGGCGTCAGCGGCTCGAAGTCGCGCAGCAGGTCATACGATAGCCTCTTGAACAGGAAAGGCTGGGCCGCCATTTGCGCGTTGTCCATCTGCAGCAGTTCATGGCCATCCGGCGCGGCGCGCCTGATCGCCTGAATCGCGATGAAACCGCTGGCACCCGGCCGGTTGTCCACGATGACCGGCTGGCCCCAAAGCTTTGACAACCTGTCGGCGACCAGCCGCAGCGCGACTTCCGGCCCGCTGCCAGCTGGAAACGGCGTGACGATGCGCACCGCCTTGGTCGGAAAGTCCTGCGCAAGGGCCGTCGATGCAGTGAAGGCGGAACCCACTGCAAGCACTGCGGCCAGTGCAAGTGATCCGGCGTCACGCCTCGAAAAGCATGCGTATTGAGTCAGCGCGAAACGTCGTGTCATGGTTTGTCTCCTGAAATATTTATGAAAAAATCGCGGTCTGCGCCGCGTGGGAACCCTGGGCTGAAAATGTCGAGAGCAGCTTTTGCACGTCTGCACTGCCGGCCTTGCCGGGCTGTCCGAGGTAGGCCAGCACATAGCGATCCGGCCGCAGCAGCAAAGCGCTCGCGCCGGCGTTTCTAAAAATGTTTTCAAGCACGCCGTCGCAGTCGCGCAGCACTGCGTCGGGCGCCCGGTCTGTTGCTGACGCCGCACGCTTGAGGAAGTCATCGCGCTGGAGCACGACGCTGATGAAGCTGCAGGGCAGGCCGCAGGCTGCAAAGCTCTTCAGCGCGGCGGCTGAAATTTCTGCCTGGTCGGCGCTGCCGGCGAGAACCAGCAGGGCAAAGCCGCTGCCGGCTGCATCGTCAAGCAGCACCCGCTGGCCACCGGGCAATTGCACGAACGGCTGCGGCAACAGCTGGCCCGGCGCAACAAAGGCAGGGTTGCGCCGGGCGACTTCCTGGTCCGCCACAAAAAACCCTTCGGCAAAACGCGGCTTGGGTTTGAACCTGAGTTGCAGCACATAGTCCCGCACCGGCGGAAACAGGCTGCACAGCCGCAGCGCACCTTGCGTCAGGATAGCGGCCGGCACCGACTTGGGCTGCATGAACATGCCGATACGCACCGCCATGCGGATGAGCGACCAGGCATGGGGTTTGCGCTCGGCTTCATAGGTCTCAAGCAAGGCGGGCGAGAGCCGCCCCTGCACCACCGCAGCCAGTTTCCAGGCCAGGTTGACCGCATCGCGCACGCCGCTGTTCATGCCCTGCCCTGCAAAAGGCGGCGTCAGGTGGGCCGCGTCGCCCGCCAGAAAGACACGGCCTGACTTCCAGCGCTCGGCCACGCGCGCATGAAAGGCATACACCACCTTGCGGGTGATGTCGAGTTGGGCATCGTCCGGCTCGCGCGCATGGATCCAGCTGCGCACGCGCGCTTCCTCCAGCATCTGTTCGGGGTCTTCGCCTTCGTGCAGCATGAACTCATAGCGCAGCGTGCCATCAGGGCCGGGCAGGCGAATGGCGGGACGCACTGGGTCGCAGTAAGTGCGGGTGTGGCGAAACGCAGACTTGCGGTCCAGCAGATCGACGATGAGCCATTTCTCGTCATAGGTGCTGCCGGTGAGCTTGATGCCAAGCTGCTCGCGCACCGGGCTGCGGCCGCCGTCGCAGGCGACCAGCCAGTCGCAGGTGATGTGTTTTGTCTCGTCCCGCCCTTCGTGGCAATGGCGCAACTCAAGCCGGACCTTGGCTGCGCCTTCGTCTTCAAAGCGCAGCAGTTCATGGCCGAACCAGATGGCCGAGTCCGCAAAGCGCTTCATGCCGTCGCGCAGCTGGCCCACCAGCACCTGCTGGCGAAAGGCATTGCGCTTGGGGAAACCGTTGTCCATCACGCTGGGTTCGATGCGCGCGAACTCCTTGTTGCGCCAGGAGTAGTAATGCACGCCATAGCCCTGCACCACATGCGGCAGCACTTCGCCGATCAGGCCTGCCGTCTGCAGGGTGCGCAGGCTTTCGTCATCAATGGACACCGCACGCGGCTCGCCCACCGTGTCGTGGCTGCGCTCGATCACCAGCACCGGTATGCCTTGCGTTCCGAGCAGGTTGGCCAGGGTCAGCCCGGTCGGCCCGGCGCCGATGATGACGACCGGAAAGTGACCGCCGGAGGAAGCGCCGGACGGCCGTGTTGCAAGCGGCAAGGAAGAAAGGGGCAAAGGTGCGTTCACTGTGTTGTCTCCGATTTTTTGGTGGCTCGTGCCTTCATGCGCTGGTCCAGCAGTCGGCCCTCGATGCGGCCGGCGGCGCTTTGCAGCCGGTTGAGTGTGGTTTTTCGCAGCGCGGCCGTGAGCATCGCGGCGGGCATCACGACGCTCAGGCTCCCCAGCAGATGCTCGCCATCCTTGAGCACCACCGCAAACCCCGCGGCGTCCGGGTCTATCTCGCCCTGAGCGAAGCAGTAGCCGGCGCTGCGCATGTCTGCCAGCAGTTTGCTCAGCTGGGCATAGTCATCGGGCAGCCCGGCGGCGACCAGCGCCGGGCGCTCGGCCGCCCACAGCTGCTTGAGTTGCGGTGGCGGCAGGCTCGCCAGGATGATCTTGGAGGTGGCGCCACGGTACAGCGGCATGGCGCGGCCCCGCTCGTAGCTCACCGACAGCGCCGGGTTTCGGCCGTTGACCTGCTGGATGCACATGACCTTGCTGCCATGAAGGCGGCAAAGCAGCACGGCGCCTCCGGTTTCGCTCGCCAGCTGGCCCAGCAGATCATCGGCAGCCTCGAGCAGCGGGTCGGCCAGGCGAATCTGACGGTCCAGCTCGATCACCATCGGACCGAGCACATAACCACGGTCGGCGACCCGCTCAAGCATGCCGGCCTTGACCAGCTGGCCCAGGTCGCGGTAGATGCTGGCGCGTGAAACGCCAAGCGCGTCCATCAGCCACTCGGGCGTGATGACAGGCCGGCTCAGCTCAAACAGGCCCAGAATCCGGAGCATGCGGTTGGTCGATGGCATGGTGTGCTTTGCTTGGCCCTGAGCCGCTCAGCTGCGCAAGATCGCCCTGCCCCAAAGGTTCAGCGTGCGCTCTTCGTGCGGCCAGAGGCCGGCGGGGCGGCCTGGCTCGCAATGCTCGATCTCGGAAGAAATTTCGGCCAGGTTGCCGTCAGGGTCGCGCACCATGAAAAACACATCGTTGCCCGGTCCGTGCCGGCCGATGCCCCAGACAATCGGCACCTGTTGGCCGGCCATATGGTCGCCCCAGGTTCTCATGCTGCTCCAGTCAGGCGCTTCAAACGACTGGTGGTCAAAGCACGGTGCAGGCGCAAAAAACAGGGCCAGCGCGTGGTGCAGGCTGTCGCTGCGCAGGAAGCAGGCGCGCAGCCTGCCCTCGGCATCTGTCACGGCATCGGACAGCACAAAGCCGAGTTGTCCGGTATAAAAATCCAGCATGGCCTCTATGTGGGAGGTGCGCAATGCAAAGTGCTGCAAGATCGCTGGCGGCACGCGCCTTGAGGCAGGCAACTCGCTGTCGGCAGTCGCTGTAAAAACCATCTGGTTTCCGTCCGGATCACGAAAGCTGATGGCCGAGCCTGCCTCGAAGCCGGGCGGCAGCGGCGACTGCGCCAGACCCTGGGCACGGACTGCAAACGCATCCCATGCCGCGCTGGTGTGGAAGGCAAAGTGTGCGTACTTCAACTGATTGATCGGGCCTTCAGAAAACGCGACCTGCCGGCCCGGCGAGCGGCACAGGTAGCTGTCCCCCACCGGCTCAAGCGTCATGTCGTAGGTAGTGCTGTAAAAACGGGCAAGCTGCAGCGGCTCGGGCGAGAACAGATGAACACTTTGCAATTCGGCGTCAAGTTCCATGGTGGCGTCTCTTGGGTTATGGGGTGAAACAGTGATCCAACTATCGTTCGCACGCCAAGACCAGTCAATTGCCGGTCTCAATAAGTGAGACTGCGGCGAGATTTACTCATAACAGTAATTTGGCCGACAAGTGCCGGACTCTGGTTTGCCATTGACCAGGGCGCCCTGACGGGCGAAATGTTTGCCCAGTTGCTGGAAAAAAATGATGCACCGGCGATGGCGAGCGCTGCACATCCGTCCGGCATGGGGTTTATATCCAGAAAAAGACGGCACGCACGGGACAGTCTGTCGCGGCTGTGCAAGTTGTTTCAAGGCCGCAATCCTACGCTTGGGTTGTCTGCCGTGATGTGGCGGCAGCACAGGCCTTGGCCGCATCAAGGCTGGCACGAACAGGTCCGTGAAGTTATTTAAAAACACCAGGAGACAGGCATGAGCATTCGAAAAATTTCGCACGGCCTGGTGGCGACCGGGCTGGCCGCTTCTGCATGGGCACAGGCTGGCAGCGCGGCCGTAGCGCTGGAGCCGGCGCCGATCAACATCGGTGCGATCAGCACGCTGACGGCCGGGCCGGCCGACTTTTCGTCGTCCGGGCTGGCCGCCAAGGCGGTATTTGACAGCGTCAACGCAACAGGCGGCATCCAGAGGCGAAAACTGGTGTTTATCCAGGAGGACGACCACGGCAATCCCGCCGTTGCGGCAGAGGCGGCGGCACGGCTGATCAACGGCGCAAAGGTTGTGGCGCTGGCTGGCGGGGCCAGTTTTCTGGAGTGTTCAGTCAATGCCCGCACCTACCAGCAGGCCGGCCTTGCCTCTGTTCCGGGGCTCGGACTGGACAACAATTGTTTCAACACGCCGATGATTGCACCCGTCAATACCGGGCCTTACATGCAACTCACCCTGGCGATGCACTATGTCGCCGACAAGCTCAAGAAAAAGCGTCTGTGCGTGTTGCGCCTTGGCACACCTGCCAATGTGCAGAAGACCCTGGACGGTGTCTTGCAGGAATGGACGGAAAAGACGGGCAACAAACCGGTGCTTGACGAGCGCGACATTCAGCCCGGGGACAGCCCCGAGCCTTATTTTAAAAAGGCAAGCCAGGCGGGCTGCGAGGCGGTTGTCTTTGCCGGACCAGAGAATTTTTCAATTCGTTTTGCGCGTGTGGGAAAAAAAATGATGCCGGGCAACATTCCCCTGGTGTTTCAGGGCGCGGTCTACACAAGCCAGGCCGCCGAGACATTGGGCCGCGATGGCAATGGCATCTATGCCATGTCAGAGTTCGAGCCCTGGTCCAGTCGTTCCGGCCAGTTGAGTCACTGGCGCAACCTGATGATTGCCAACCATGTCTCCCTGACTTCTTCTTCGCAGGGCGGTTATCTGGCGGCGCAGATTCTGGTGAAAGCGATGCGCAGTATCAAGGGCGAGATTACCCGCGAATCGGTAACCCGGGCCTTGCAGCAAATGCCACCCTACGAACTCCCCATGCTTGGCATGCCTTTTTCCTTTGGCGAGGGCCGGGCGCATCATCCCAACCGGGCGGCCATTCCGGTGCAGTTGCTCGACGGTCGCTGGCGCATCGCTCACCATGAATGGCTCAAGCCTTTTTATCCCGGCGTGCTTGTGTCTGCTCCGTGAGACTGGCCCGAATGCCTTCAAATTCGAGGAATTTATAAGAAACAGGCCTGTTGCGCAATGTTTACGGGCATAGAGTGCTATTGAATCAGGAGTATTTGATTCGCCGCCCGGTTTCAGGGCGACGCTGCCATCCCGGCTCTGGCAATAGGCGCCGGGCGGCCAGATTGACGCCCGGCCGCCCTCAAACTCAGACGTCTGCAATCCAGTTGCCGTGAAAGCCCAGCGGTACATGGTGGTCGAGCTTGATGCGTGCCACCGGCTCGCCGTCCAGGTCACGGGCTTCATGGATCACCATCTCGCTGGCGTTGCGCACCGGATCCCACCACACGGCCATGATCCAGCCGTCGTCTTCAGCGATGGCGCCGGGTTTGGGCACAAAGATCGGTTCGCCCGGAATCATGTCGTAGCCTGACGAGAGATGCTGGAAGCTGCTGTTGCCAGTCAGGTAATCGTGTTTGATGAGGCAGTTGAAACCGCGCGTCTGCGGGCCGGGCGCATGGATGCCCGCCATGTAGCCATAACGCTGGGGCGTGCCCATGATGGTTTCGTTGGGCCGCACAAACTCCGCATTGAAATCACCGATGCGGCTGTCGGTAACCTGGCCAGTGGATAAATCGATGGTGATGCGGTGCAGCTCGGGGTTGGAGAACGGCGAGGGTTCGTTGATCAGCGGAAATGGATAAAAGTCCTCGACATGCCCTGTAAAGCCGGGCCTGAGGGTACGTGTCACCGACGCATCAATGATGATCTTGTCTGCTGCTTCGTGGGCATTGAGGTAGTGACCCAGGGTGAAGGACGCATCAGTCCCAAACCAGCGACCCTGGCCGGTCTGGCGGTTGACCAGCAGCACCCGCGTGGTGGCTTCGTGATCAAAACTCAGTGCGCTGCGCCCCATCGGAATCAGGTCTGGCGCAAAAGGGCGGGTACGTATCGGTCCGAAGATGAAGACGTAAAAATTCTCCGTGAAGATGAAGTCATGGATCCAGGGCTTGAATGGCAGCGCAATGCGTTGGCGCGACAGCACCTGTCCCTGCATGTCGGTGGCGAAACATTCCAGTGTCTGGGCTTCGTTGTCGTGCGTATAGAACAGCATTTCGCCAGCACGGTAGTCGGTATGGGGATGCGCCGTCAGCATGGCGCCGGGCTGGTCGCCGAAGTCGAACTTGCCCAGCGTCCTGAGGTTGTGGGCGTCAAGCTCCCAATAAAAATTATCAACCTCGTGCATGGTCATCACACGGCCGCCAACGGAAATGACATTGATGCCGGCAACCGACTTGATGGGGGGCGCGCCTTCGGGCAAGGCTTGCTGCGGCACGGACGAGTGGCCGCTGATGCCGTTGTAGAGTGCGCGCCCCGCTGCGCGCTCGACCTTCAGGCCATCGGTTTCCACCAGGCGGTTGCAGTAACTGGCCCGGCCATCCTTGAGCCGGAACGCATGCACCATGCCGTCGCCGTCAAACCAGTGAAAGTGGTCCACATCCAGCGGACGGAAATGCTGGTTGGAGCCGGTGCGGTACAGCGCGCCGTTCAGCTCGCGCGGGATTTCGCCTTCGACATGCAGGTCGGCAATCACATATTCATTGAGCAAGGGCTCGTATGGCCCCTGGAGGAAAGGGTTCTGGGTGGTCCACATGATGGGGTTTTCTCCTGTTTGAAAAATGGGCGCCGCCCGGCGTGGGCGGGATGCGTGAATAAGGGGAATGAATGAGGGTTCAGAACGGATAGTGGCGCGGCGAGGTCTGCAGCGTGACCCAGCGCAGGTCGGTGAAGGCGGCTATGCCTGACTGGCCGCCGAAGTGGCCGATGCCGCTGTTTTTGACGCCGCCAAAGTGCATCTGCGGCTCGTCATGCACCGTCGGCCCGTTGATGTGGCAAATGCCCGATTCGATGCGCTGGGCAATGCCCAGGGCGCGGGCCGTGTCGCGGCTGAAGACGGCGGACGACAGGCCGTAGTCGTTGTCATTGGCGCAGCGAACAGCCTCATCTGCGCCGCTGACCCGCACGATGCCCTTGACCGGGCCGAAGGATTCTTCGCGGTAGATTTTCATGGCCGGTGTCACATGGTCCAGCAGGGTCGGGGCCATCAGGGTATTGGAGGCCTTGCCGCCGCACAGCAGCGTGGCGCCTTTGGCCAGCGCATCGTCAATCAGTGCGTTGCAGCGGTGTACGGTTGCCATGTCTATGACCGAGGCAATCGGTGAATCACCGGTGCCGGGCTGCAGCTTGCTCGCCCTTGCCGCCAGCCGTTTGACAAATTCATCGGCCACGGCCTCGTCCACGATGAGGCGTTCGGTGGACATGCAGATCTGGCCTGAATGCAAAAAGGCGCCAAACGCCGCAGCATCGGCGGCCTGGTCGAGGTCGGCATCGTCCAGCACCACAAACGGCGCCTTTCCGCCGAGTTCCAGCAGGGCCGGTTTGAGGTGCTGGGCGCACAGCAGCGCGATGATCTTGCCGACTTTGGTCGAGCCGGTGAAGTTGACGCGCCGCACCGCCTTGTGCGCAACCATGGCCTCGACCACGGCGCCAGCGTCTTCGGGTGCATGGGTGATGAAATTCACCACGCCAGCCGGAAAACCGGCCCGCTCGAACGCATCAACGATCATCCGGTGCGTGGCCGGACAGAGTTCGGAACCCTTCAGGATGACCGTGTTGCCACAGGCCAGCGGAACGGCGATGGCGCGCACGCCCAGGATGACGGGTGCGTTCCAGGGGGCGATGCCCAGCACCACGCCGGCTGCCTGGCGCAGGGCCATGGAGACATTGCCGGGGACATCGGACGGAATCACTTCACCGGCGATTTGCGTGGTGATGGCCGCAGCCTCCCGCAAAGTGCCGACGGCAGCCATGACGTTGAAGCCGGACCACAAGGCGCTGGCACCGGTTTCTTCCATCATGGCTTTGATGAACGCGGGCGCTGCGGCCTGCAGCTCGTCGGCTGCCTTGTTCAGCAGTGCCCGGCGTTCGCTGGGGCCGGTGGCCGACCAGGCGGCAAAGGCGCGGCTGGCCGCCTCGACGGCTTGCAGGGCATCCTGCGGCGAAGCGGCGGCGGCCGTGGACACAAGCTGGCCGGTGACCGGGTTGCGGCGCTCGAAAGTGCGGCCGTCCTGGGCTGCGATGTTTTCGCTGTTGATATGCAAATGAATGGTAGTCATGACAAAGGTTCTGGGGGTCAATGCGCTGTAGGCGCGGAATAGGATGGGCAGGACAAGACGATTTATCTTTTTTGAGGCAGCAACGCGGGTGCGGCATCACTCATTTCTGCATGGCGGCTCCCTGTGCAATGGGGCTGTGTCGGGGGCTGCGAAGCATGATTGCCAGCAGCAGTCCTGTTGCCATGCAGCCCAGGGCAAAGGGCAGGATCGCAGCAATGCCCATGGCCTTGGCCAGCCCGCCGGCAATGGCCGGCGCGATGGCGCCACCCACAATCTCGCCGGCACCGATGATGAAGCCGGTGGCGGTCGAGACATGCTGCGCCGGCACGTTGTCGGCCGTGACTGAATGCACCATGGCGATGACGCCGGAAATGAAGGCCGAAGCCAGGAACATCAGCAGCGACAGACGCAGCGGTTCAGCGCCTGTCTGCATCAGCAGCCAGGTCGGCAGCATGGCCATGACCAGACAGGTCACCATCATTTTTTTGCGACCCCAGCGATCCGACAGTGCCGGAAACACCAGCATGCCTGCTGCGCCGCCCACCCCAAGCGAGGACATCACCAGCCCCATCTGCCCGAGTTCCAGATGGAGATGATCGGACAGGTAGCTGGGCATCAGCGAGCCAAAAATCACTATCGGTGCCAGCCAGAAACAGAACCCGACGCTGCATAAGGCGACATTCGGGCAGGCCAGCACCGTGCGCAGTGGTGCCTGAAGGGCTGGTGCCTGGCCTGGTGAGGGTTGGGAGCGTCCGGGTTCGGCAAGCTTGCGGAAGATGAGCCAGGCGCAAAGCAGGCCTGGCAGTGCGGTGACGACAAACACCCAGCGCCAGGAGGGAAGCACCTGCAAAAGCAGGATGGCCAGCACTGGCGCCAGGGCACTGCCGACCAGCGGCGCCATCAGCTGCTGAAGGCCGGTGTTGCGGCCAACGCGCCCCGCAGGGCTGCTATCGACCACAGCGGCGATGCTGGCCGGCACAAAAGCGCCCTCGAATACGCCCATTACCGCCCGGATCAGCAACAGGCTGCCCAGGCCCATGGCCAGGCCGGTAGCGCCACACAGTATCGAAAAGACAAGCACCGAGGTGATCAGGATGCCGCGTCTTCCGAGCCGGTCCGACAGTCGGCCGAACACCATGGACGACAAGCCCCAGGTGAGCGCTACAGCCGCCGAGATCAGGCCAATGTCCTGGTAGTCCAGGCCAAGTTCCCTGGCCATGACTGGAAACAGCGGGTACATGATGAACCGGTCAAGGTTGACCAGCGCAAAACCAAACGCCATCAGCCCGAGTGTCTGCAACTCATGCGGAGGCGACTGGGCCGGGTCAGGAGGCGGTGTGTGCAAGGACGAGCTGTTTGTCATGGTGGTCTTGTGGGCGCTGGTTGGTCGGGTTGATGCGATGGTTTTGCACGCTTAAAAATTAATGACCATGCGTGCCTGCAAGCTCAGTGGCGAGGCCGCCCGGTTGCGCACCATGCTTTCGGTGTAGGCGTTGATCCACAAGGCTTTTTTCGGGCTGATGCGCCACATCATTCCCGGCCCTATGCCCAGTACCCGCTCGCGTGAATCGGCCAGCCGTGTGCCGTTGGCCCGGCTGTCCGACAGCTGCTGGAAGTAATAACCATTGATGCCAACGCTGACGTCAGGCGTGACGGAATACGATGTGGCGAAGTTGACCCAGGCCGCGTCGCCAGCCTGCGTGGTGCTGACTGGCTGGCCGTTGAATGGCCGGGGTGCGCTGGAGGCGGGTTTGTTGTTTTTGAAGTTGTAGAGGTAGTGCAGGCGCCAGCTGGTTTCCCAGCGCGGTGCAGGAAAAAAGCTTGCCGCCCAGTACGGGTTGAACGACGCATAGCCGGAACCCTGGTTGATGTCCACGTTCTGGTCGTAGCGACCGGTGGGGAGAATGGCTGCAGCTGCGAGGCGCTGCACAAAGACCGGCGCACCCCCTGCGTTCATGACGGGTTCGGCCTGCAGCGAGGCTTCCAGCGTGATGTCGCCGGCACCGGTGCCGCCGTCCTTGAGCGATGGCCCCGGGCCAAAACTGGTGTCCAGCGCCACCACCGGCAGGATCGCCATGAGGGCCGGCCGCCAGCCGCCAATCGACGTTGGCAAGGCATAGGTGATCTGGTTGAGAAAAACCGTGCTGCTGATTTTGGGATCCGTGAACACCGGGCTGGCGTTGCCGTTGGAGTCCACAATTTTGTTGGCGCTCGAATGCCGGACCGTGCTTAACCAGGTCCAGCCTGGAGGGCCTGAAAAGCCGTCGTAGAAGCTGGTGTTCCCCAGATTCAGTCCGCCCGGCTGGCTCACCGCTGGCGACTGGCCCATGGCGTGGCCGGCCAGCAGGGTCACAAAAGCAGTGCCGGCAAGCCTGGCCAAGCTGCGTGGTGCGAGGTGTGATTTCATTTTGAGTTGTCTCCATGGGCTACCTGCACCGTGCGAAAGTGTGGTGCGGCAGATGGCATGAAGCGTAAAAGCCGGGCCGCTTTCGGACTTGCCCGGCCATGACACACTTGACCGGATGTGTCGCGCCATCGTCAGGGCTAACCCGTAGCTGGCCTGGCGACGGTCCGGCTTCATTTCAGACTTCAATCTCACCCGATGAGAAAGTCACTTGTGCCAGCCATGCGAACCATCCTAATATGCGCTGCCAGCACAGCACGCGAGCGCTAAAAAGAGATGAAGAGACAACAAAGGCTTAAACATGATGTCACGTTCCATGGCTTCCCTTGATGGCTGTATCTCCGCCAGCTCGGCGCTGATGTGGGAGGACGCAGTGCATACCGGCATCGGCCGCATGCCGGCCGAGCTGCGCCATCAGGAGGTCATGCACCTCCAGCCGGTGGGCGGACAGGCCTTCAGCGGCCGCATCGACTATGGTGACCTGGCTGGCACCGGCCTGTGCCGCATGACTGCCAGCCCGCACCGTTTTCAGCGCGCCCTGCGTGAAGGCGCTTCACATGCCGCCAGCCCGCTGATCCTCGTCATCCAGGTCAAGAACTCCAGTTACTTCGAGCAGCGCGAACGCAGCGGCATGCTCAGCCCCGGCGACTGGTGCGTGCTGGACACGTACCGGCCGTTCGGCTGGAACAGCGCATCGGGCTGCGAGCAGATCATCATGACCATCCAGCGGCCGGCCGATTCGGGGCTGGGCGACCTGATCGCACGTGGCGCGGCGCAGCGCTGCGATGGCAAGACCGGCGCGGCGCGCATTCTGCAGGCCATGGTGAGCGAAGTGATGGGCCAGATCCACCACTTGGCGCCCTACAGCGCCGGATCACTGGCCAGCGCCCTGACGGCGACTGCGTGGAATGCGCTGCAAGAACAACTTGAGGCACCTGCTCCGATCCTGCTGCGCGACACCCAATGCAGCCGGCTCAAGGCCTGGATTGAAACGCGGCTGGCCGAGCCTGATCTGTCGGTTGATACGATAGCCCAGGGCTGCCGCATGTCGGCGCGCAGTGTTCACCGCGCCTTTTCCAGTGACCCTACCGGCTCGGTTTCGAGTTATCTCTGGCAGCGCCGTGTGGTTCAGTGCGCCGCCGCGCTGAAAAACCCGCAGGAAATGCACCGCTCCATCACCGACATCGCCCTGTCCTGGGGATTTTCAAGCTCGTCGCATTTCAGCCGGGTGTTCAGGAGCACCCTGGGCGTGTCGCCACGCAGCTACAGGGCCGGAGGCCAACACGCTGACTGGCTGGCAGCCTGGTCGGGGGTAGTTCCAGAACCCGACCGCCCAAAGGCAAGCTGAGCGGCCAGTTTTGCCAAAAAACATCGCCGGGACCTGTGCCCCGGCGTTTTTCGTGAGGGCCGGCTTCAGGCGGGAGTCTGCCCGATGCCCAGCAGGCGCATGGCATTGCCCTTCAGGATGCCGGGCATCACCTCGGGCTTGAAGCCGGCGTTCTCGAAATCCTTCATCCAGCGGTCCGGCGTGATCAGCGGGTAGTCCGAGCCGAACAGAATCCGGTCTTTCAGCAGCGTGTTGGCGTACTGCACCAGCTGCTTGGGGAAATACTTGGGGCTCCAGCCCGAGAGGTCGATCCAGACGTTGGGCTTGTGCGTGGCCACGCTCAGCGCCTCGTCCTGCCACGGAAAGCTCGGGTGCGCCATGACGATCTGCATGTCGGGGAAGTCGATGGCCACGTCGTCCAGGTGCATGGGGTTGCTGTATTCGAGCCGCAGGCCGCCGCCGCAGCGCATGCCGCTGCCGATGCCGCTGTGGCCGGTGTGGAAGATGGCCGGCAGCTTGTAGGCGTTGATCACCTCGTAGATCGGCCAAGCCATCTTGTCGTAGGGGTGGTAGCCCTGCACCGTGGGGTGGAACTTGAAGCCCCTGACACCGTTTTCCTTGATCAGCCGCTCGGCCTCGCGCGCGCCCATCTTGCCCTTGTGCGGGTCGATGCTGGCGAAGGCCATCATCATGTCGCTGTTCTTTTGCGCAGCCTCGGCGATTTCCTCATTGGGAATGCGCCGGCGGCCCATCTGCGTCTCGGCGTCCACCGTGAACATCACCAGGCCGATGTTGCGCTCGCGGTAGTAGGCAATCGTCTCTTCAATCGTCGGCCGGCGGCTGTTGTGAAAGTACTTGTCGGCGGCGCGGTCGTATTCCTCGCCGTAGTTGTCGAAAGGGTTCCAGCAGCTCACCTCGGCGTGGGTGTGCATGTCGATTGCGATCAGCTTGTCAAAGTCCATTTTCCGTCTCCGTTGAAGTGCGTTGAAGTGAAGTGTGGGCCGGTCCGGCGCCGGCCAAGGCTAGGGGTAAATACCAATCAAAAGACGCTGCAACTCGCTTGAATTGGTTATAGTTCATAACCATAATCGATCCAACGAGGAAAATCAACCATGACCCATCCAGACATTCAACTTGACATTTGCGGCGACGAAAAAGAAGTCGCCGTGGTCCGCCTGACGCGCGGCGCCAAACGCAACGCACTGTCCGACGGCCTGGTGCTGGCGCTGCGCAACATCTTCGAGCAGTTGCCTGCCAGCGTGCGCGCCGCGGTGATCGACGGCGAAGGCCCGCATTTCTGCGCCGGCCTGGACCTGAGCGAACTCAAGGAGCGCGATGCCGGCGCCGGCCTGCACCACTCGCGCATGTGGCACGCCGCGCTGGAGCGGGTGCAGTACGGCCCGGTGCCGGTGGTGGCCGCGCTGCACGGCGCGGTGGTCGGCGGCGGGCTGGAGCTGGCCAGCGCCTGCCACATCCGCGTGGCCGACGAAACCACCTTCTACGCGCTGCCCGAAGGCTCGCGCGGCATTTTTGTGGGCGGCGGCGGCGCGGTGCGCATTCCGCGCCTGATTGGCGCGGCGCGCATGACCGACATGATGCTGACCGGCCGCGTCTACAACGCGCAGGACGGCGAACGCATCGGCCTGGCGCAGTACCTGGTGCCCGCCGGAACCGCCTTCGACAAGGCGCTGGAGCTGGCCAAACGCATCGCGCAAAACGCGCCGCTGACCAACTACGCGCTGGTGCACGCCCTGCCGCGCATCGCCGAGCAGCCGGCCGACCAGGGCTACATGACCGAGGCGCTGATGGCCGCCATTGCCCAGAGCGCGCCCGAAGCCAAGCAGCGCGTGCGCGCCTTCCTTGACGGCAAGGCCGAAAAAGTCAGCAAAGACTGACCGGCTTTTCGCTTTTTGACCTTTCACCCGGCACCGAGAACCACCCCATGCAAGAGACAACGGCCGCCCCAACTCAAGCACCGGGCCGGGCTGGCCGAAGCCCTGCACACCGGCACCCTGCCCTTCACGCTCAAGCCGAACTGACGCCCCGAAGGAAAGCCACGTCGGCCTAGGCCGCGCCTATGATCCGGCCCCGCATGAAAACACCTTCAAAACGACCTTTTGCGCTTACCCCTGTTACGTCAGCAGCTATCAACCAAGGAGCATGAATATGAACCATCGCCGCCACTTCATCCAGACGCTCGGCAGCGCCGCCGCGCTGGCCGCCCTGTCGCCCCTGGTCGCCCGCGCGCAGGGGCTGGAGCAGGTCAAGATCCTCTACGGCTTTCCGCCCGGCAGCGCCGGCGACAGCGTGGCCCGCCGCGTGGGCGAGAAACTGGCCGGCTCGGCCTACACCAGGAATGCCGCAGTCGTCGAGAACAAGCCCGGCGCGGGCGGGCGCATCGCCCTGGAGACGCTGAAGTCCGCCCCGGCCGACGGCTCGGTGCTGGCGCTGGCGCCGGTGTCGGCGCTGTCGGTGTACCCGCACATCTACAGCAAGTTGAGCTACGCGCCGACGGATTTCGCGCAGGTGTCGATCGGCGCGATCATGCACCACGGCCTGGCCGTCGGCCCGATGGTGCCGGCGCAGGTCAAGACGCTGAAGGACTTCCTGGCCTGGGCCAAGGCCAACCCCGGCCAGGCCAGCTATGGCTCGCCGGGCGCCGGCTCCATGCCGCACCTGCTGGGCGCGCTGCTCGGCCTGCGTTCGGGGGTGGACCTCAAGCATGTGCCTTACCGGGGCACGGTGCCCGGCATCACCGACCTGGTGGGCGGCCAGATCGCCTCGACCATGAACCCGAGCGGCGACTACCTCAGCTACGCCAAGGCCGGCAAGCTGCGCGTGCTGGCCACGTCCGGGCCGCAGCGCTCGCCGTATTCGCCGAATGTGCCCACGTTCGCGGAGCAGGGCTTTGGCGACCTGACGGTCGAGGAATGGTTCGGCTTTTATGCCCCGGCCAAAACGCCGGCCCCGGTGATCGCCAGTGCCTCGGCGGCCATCAACCAGGCGCTGAAAGAAAAAGTGGTGCTCGACAGCCTGGCGATGGTCGGCCTGATCGCGCATGGCTCCACGCCCGAGGAAATGGCCAAGTCGCAAAAGGCCGAGTTCGAACGCTGGGGGCCGCTGGTCAAGCAGACCGGCTTCACCGCAGAGTCCTGATTCCAAGCAAAAAGTGCCGTTTGCGCAATACCTATATGCGCAAGCAGCTCCTTATTTCATAGCAAATTATCGATCTCCCGTCAGCCCGGCCTTGCCAGCGAATGCCTGCAGTTCTTCAGCGTCCACGGATGGCGGCACAATGCCGCCATGCCCAGTTCCCGCAAGTCCGCCCCTCCCAACCCCGCCGTCGAGACGGTGGACACGGGTTTCCTCGAAAGCCTGATTGGCTACAACGCCCGCCGCGCGTCGCTGGCGATTGTTGAAGTGTTCATGGTGCGCATGGCACCGTATGACTTGCGCATCGTCGATTTTTCGATGCTGTCGCTGATTGCGCACAACCCGGGTATCACCTCGCGCCAGCTCTGCGCCACCCTGGGCATCCTGCCGCCCAACCTGGTGGGCCTGATTGCTTCGCTGGAAAAACGCGAACTGATCGAACGCCGCCCGCACCCCCACGACCGCCGCGCCGCCGGCCTGCACCTGAGCGCCCAGGGCGTCGAGCTGGCCCGGCAGGCCGAGCAGACCGCCGCCGCGCTGGAAACAGAAGCCGCCGCCCGGCTCACCCCGTCAGAGCGCAAGACCCTGATGCGGCTGCTGCAGAAGATTTACCAGTAAAGGCGCCGCCGAAGTAACGACGGTCGGGCTGTTAGCGGCGGCTGCGAGCGTACTCGCTGCGATGCTGCATGAATCGGTGATAGGACATCCGCAAGTGCAGCTGCATGACCTGGCGCGCGAGTTCGCCGTCGCGCGCCGCTACCGCAAGGGTCAGGTCGCGATGATGGTGAAGGCTCTGCTCCAGTTCTGCAGGCGTGTAGAGGTAGAACGAGCGCACGAGGATCGGCATGTCGATGATGGTGTCGAGCATCGAGCGCAAGCGCGGCGATCCCGCAGCATCGAGCAACGCCCGGTGAAAGCTGCGATTGGCCTCTTGAACCCTGGCGATGGCATCGTCCCCTCCCGCCTTGATGGCGGCGGCCATCTCCTCATTGCTCGACTCAAGCCGGCCGACAAGCTCGTCGCCCCCGCGCGTAGCCGCCAGGTACGAAGCATAGGGTTCGAGCAGCATCCGCAGCTGAAACGTCTCTTCGATATCCCATTCGCTCCACTTGGCGACATGGATGCCTTGCCCGATGGCATCGGTGGCGAGACCTTCCTCAACCAATCGCTTGAGCGCGGTCCGCACCGGTGTGCGACTCACCCCCAGTTCCCGCGCCAGCGGCTCCTCTTTGAGTTGCGATCCAGGGCTGTAGTGGCCACCGACCAGGCGTTGCCTCAGGACTTCGTAGGCCGTGTTTCTTGCGTGCTGCATCTGACCGTGTGTGTAAGTGTGAGGCTGATTGTAGGGCGGGGTATTTTCCATGCCTTCCAGGGAAACATTCAGAAAACAATAATGTACAAATAATGTACTACTCAGGGAAAAATTAAAGGGTTTTGTAGGTGTTTACCCTGAATCATATTGTTTGTTTTGTATTTTATTTGTACTATCAAGCCATCGAAAGGACTTCAGACATGCACATCGCAATCATTGGTTTGGGCGAAGTCGGCCGTTGCTACGCAGCGCCACTTCAGGCGGCTGGTTTTGAACTGAGCTTGTGCGAGGCACGCCCGTCGCCGGCGGCGACCGCCCTTGCGTCTTCCTTGGGCTTGCCCATTCACGACAAGCCCGGCCCATGGCTCGCGGGCGCCCAGTGGGTGCTGTCGTGCGTGACGGGCGCGGTCGCGCTCGAAGTGGTCAAGGGGCTGGCGCCTTTGCTCGCCAGGGGCGCAGTCATTGCCGACCTGACCACGGCAAGTCCGCAAGCCAAACGCGATGCCGCGCTTGCTGCCTCCGGGCACGACGTCGGATACGTGGACACGGCCATCATGGGGGCGATCTCGCTGAACCTGGTACGCACGCCGCTTCTGGCCTCGGGCAAGGGCGCAGAAGAATTCAAGGGACTCATTGAGCGCGCCGGCGGCCGCGTGCAGGTCATCGCCGGTGGCGCTGCGGGCGATGCCATCTCGCTCAAGATCCTGCGCAGCGTCTTCACCAAGGGCATGGAGGCGCTTTGCGTCGAACTGCTCATGAGCGCCGAAAAGCAGGGGGTGCGCGAACAGCTCTATGAGCAACTGAGCGACATCGACCAAACCCCGCTGCGCTCTTTCATCGACATGCTGGTTCGCACCCATGTCATCCACGCCGGGCGGCGGGCTCATGAAGTCCACGACGCGCAAAGCGAACTCGCCTCGCAAGGACTGGCGTCGGTCGTCTTGCCGGGCGTCGAACAGCGCTTTCGCATCACCGCCAGCGCGCTCAAAAAGCACCCGCTGGCGCTTGCAGAACCCAGCATCGACCAAGCCCTGCAATGGCTTGCCTCCACCGCCGATCAGGCCTGACCCATCGCACTTTTTCTTCACTTTATCTGGAAAGCATCATGACCACCAGCGAACAAATCACTCAACTGCGCGACCTTGGCGCAGCCACCGTCTATGAGGCGCAGGGCGCCAAGGGCGCGCTCGACAGCGGCATGAAGCCCATCGATCCGACGACCCGGCTGGCTGGCCCGGCCCTGACGGTCGATGCCCGCCCTGGCGACAACCTGATCCTTCACTACGCCGTGCAGAAGGCCAGGCGCGGCGACGTGCTGGTTGTCGATGCCAAGGGCTTCATGGAAGCTGGTCCATGGGGCGATGTGCTGACCCTCCAGGCGATGAAGCTCGGCATCGCCGGCCTGGTGATCAACGGCTGCGTGCGCGACGCCAATCTGATCATCGGCCTCGGGTTTCCCGTGTTCTGCCGTGGGCTGTCCATCAAGGGCACGGGCAAGAACCAGCCCGGCAAGGTCAACGTCCCGATCATGGTGGGCGACGTGTTGATCAATCCTGGCGACATCATCGTCGGCGACCGCGACGGCTTGGTGGTGGTCGCCCAGGGCGAAGTCGCGACGGCCATCTCAAGCAGCCTGGCCCGCGAAGAAAAGGAAGAAAAGCAGCGCAAGGCAATCGATGAAGGCGCCACGACCGCTGAACTGCTCAACCTGACGGACACGCTGGCGCGCTTCGGCCTCGTCTGAACCTGAACCCCTGCAACCCGGAGACATCTATATGCGCAATCTACTCAACGCACCGGCAGTCATCGCCGCCGCACTGGCTTTCACATTCGCGACGGCGCATGCCGCCGATGCCTACCCGTCCAAACCGATCCGCATGGTGGTCGGTTTCGCGGCAGGCGGCTCGGCCGACATCAACGCCCGCATCGTCGGGCAGCAACTCGGCAAGGAACTCGGTGGAACCATCGTCGTGGACAACAAGGGGGGTGCGGGCGGCAACCTCGGTGCCGTTGAAGTCAAGCGTGCCGCGCCGGATGGCTACACCTTCTTCTATGCGACTTCAGCCGTGGTCCTGGCGCCGTCGCTGTATTCGAAGCCGGGATTCGATCCCTACAACGACTTCACGCCCGTCTCACTGACCGCCACGATTCCACTGGTGCTCGTCGTGAACCCGAACGTGCCGGCCAAGACGGTTGCGGAGTTGGTGGCCTACGGCAAGGCGAATCCGAACAGGCTCAACTACGGGTCGTCCGGCGCCGGCGCTCTGCTGCACCTGGGCGGCGCGTTGTTCACCAAGGAAACCGGCATTCAGGCGACGCACGTCGCCTACAAGGGGAGCGCGCCGGCCGTCGTGGATCTGCTGGGTGGGGTGACCCAGTTCATGTTCCTTCCGATCAACGAGGTCATGACGCACATCAAGGGCGGCACGCTGCGCGCCCTGGCCGTGACGAACGACAAGCGGTCCGCGCTCTTGCCCGACGTTCCGACCCTTCGGGAAGCCACGGGCAAGACCACCATGGACATGGGCGCGTGGCAGGGCCTGATGCTTCCCAAGGGGACGCCCGCCGACGTGCTCGGCAAGGTGAAGGCTGCGCTTGAGAACTCGCTCAAGGACAAGGCCATGCGCGACAGGTTGACGGCGCAAGGCTCAATCGTCCTGGGCGGTACGCAGAAGGAGTATGCCGACTACATGAAGCAGGAGGGTGATCGATGGGCCCGCGTGATTCGCGACACCGGGGCCAAGGCGGACTGACCTGGATGACTCGGGCAGCGCGCTACCAGACTTAGAGCATCTGCTTCCTCAGGAAGGGATTCAGGAACATATCCTTGGGGTCTAGACTTCGCCTGAGGCTGTTGAACGTATCGAGGTTCGCCTGAGGCAAGAGCGACTTGATATTGACCGGGGGGGAAATCTTGTGCCAGTACTTGGACCAGTGCGGTCGGCCTTTTAGTTCCTTGATCCAGTACTCGCCGACGACCCTGTTCGCCATCTCGTCGAATTCGGACATGGCTGCAGACCGGTTGTTCGGGTTGGGATCGTTCTTCGGATAGGCGCTGAGGATCTCGATCCAGCAGTAGTGGGTTTCGCTGTGAGCAGCTTCGAACGCAGGAGAAAGGAGCGCCTGGCTGTTCTTGGTGAATCGGGCGTGCAGGCATGTCGTCAGGGGGTACTTGCCCGCCGCCCATTTGACACGGGTGTAGTTCACCGCCTGCCACCAGGCGTTCACGACGTTCGAGAAATCCCAGGCGTTCGGCCCGGTGGCAGGGATCGGCATCGCCACCTCCAGGTCGAGGATGGGGAAGGCTTTCAGTTGATAGTGCAGAACCCGGGGGGCATCGGCGACGAAGCCTTTGCTTGACTCGATGACCTTCACGCGGTCATTGATCGTTTTCCAGGTGAGCGCCTGCACAGCGGGAATAACCATCGGTCGCTGCGCGCTCCATTGCATCACGGATCCAGCCATCGAATCGACCCAGTCATCATCCGTGCGCAGCGGGATGTCGCGGGGATCGTCCTGGGTACGGTTGTATTGCTTCACCCAGATCGACCCATCGAACCCACTGCCGGGAAACCAGAACAACTCAACGTATTCGTTGCCGGTGACGAGGGCATGCAACTTTGATGCGTCAATCGCGCCGCCCCTGGATTCGGGGTTCGCGCCCATCACCTCGGCGGTCGGGACGATCCGCTCCTGGTCCCAGAGCCTGTACATGGGATCGACTTTGAGAGTGATCTTCGTGATGACTCCGAGCATGCCGACGCTGACCCGAACCGTGTTCATCTCATTGGGGGTCGTGTCCTCTGAAAATACGTGGACCTTTCCATCTGCGGCAACGAATTCGATGGCATAGATCAGGTCTGACACCGTCGGCTGCTCCCAGCCGGTGCCATGGCATCCAGCCGCGACGAACCCCGTCGCGTTGATGCTGGGAAGAACGCCTGCGGTAGGCAGATACATCTTGGGCAAGGGACCGTCACTGGTAAGCGCTTCGCGAACGTCTGCCCATCGGGCCGACGGAAAGAAGGTCACGAGATTCAGCCCATTCTTCTGCCAGCGGAATGCCTTCTGGCCGTTCTGTGTGATGCCCGTTGGGTCAATAAGAATGCCTCCGTTGGTCACGACGAGGGGGGTCCAGGAGTGTCCGCTTCCGAAGCAGCGGATGATGCTGCCCGCGTTCTGGGTCACGATGTCCTGCAGTTCGCGGACGCTTTTTGGCTGACAGAACGTATCAGGAAGCGTCGTGATGCTACCGGCCCAATTCGTCCATTGGTTCTCGTTTTCGTCGTACATATCCATGAGAATCGCCCTCCGGTCATTAACAGAATTCCGATGCTTGGCTTCCCCGATGGCAGGAGTTGCGCCTCCCGCCCCGCCACAGCCCACCAACTTCGGCAGGCCGCAGGGATATCTCGGCGGGATTGCTCAACTGCTGCTGATCAGGCCCAGGGTGTTGGACAAGGTGGTCCCGGTGATCGTGTAGGCCGCCGTCTTGGGCGCTCCCTTCTTGTACATGAACGCCTGCTTGGCTTCGTTGTCGTAGCCCCAAACCACAAAGACGTATGACCATGTCATGGCGCCATCGGGCACCCCGAAGTCACCCGGGTCAAACTCCTGGGTTTGCCCGAGAAGGACGTCGCCGCTGCTCTTTGACGCGACCTTTTCACCGTTGTCGTCCAAGTAAGTAAACATTTGGCGGGCGACGAATCCCCCGCCGTTATGGAGAGAAAACTTTCCGACCGTGGTCATAGCCATGGGAGGCTCCTTGTCTGTTGGTTGTTGATGGGATCAGGGTGCACCTCGTGCGAGGGGCAGTAGCATGCGGAAACAAGCTTCTGGCATTGAAAGAACTTTGACTTATAAGCACCTCCTGCGAGCGAGAACAAATTGATCAGCCATGACAGTTTTTTTTGCCCGTTGAATTCAAAGTCAATGTGCCGCCGGATCTCACCGCCAACAATCCCCTCAAACGGCGTAGTCCGTCCGAGCCCGGCTAGCGTCTCCAGGAAGTTCCTCCGCCCGTGTTTCCTTCAGTTTTCAGAGGCGAAATCATGTTTTCTTCTGCGTCCCCAGGGCGTCTCCGGTTCGAACAGAGGGTCGAAAAAGGGGGCGTTTTGTTATGTCACAAATGAAACCGAAGTATTAATTGACGCGATGCGCAGCTTTCCGAAGGCCGAAGTCGCCCAATGACAGGGGGCGGAGCATGTGCGCCGGCTGGCGTGTCGTGGGTTTGTCTGGAACCTGCGCTACCCGAAGGAGACGCGCAGGCCCCTCGATGAATTCATCAGTTTGCGCGTGAAACCACGGCCTTCAGGCCGGGGAGGTAGAGCGCGGGATGCGAAGCATCCCCCTGCTTTGGCGGCGTACCTGTCGCGTCCGTTTTTGCCACCAGTTGATAACCGTATCCATCGCCGCGCTGCACTACGGTGCAATAGCGGTGGGATACACCTTGAACCAAACCATGGCGGGTTTGAATGTTGAAGCTGCCCGATGCCCTGACCGCAACCCGTCCGGTGTAGCTACCTGTCTTCTTGCCTTGGGTGACTTGGGCTTTCACCATGTCGCCAGTCTGAAAGCCCTGGATGCTTTTTGAACGGGTCAGATAACCGCGCGCGCAGCCATACTTGTCCAGCCGGGTGCGCTGGTAACTTCCACGCCCCATGGCCTTGAGGCACAGGGTGGGCTTGTGCCAGCCGGTCATTGAGTTCACATCGCCGACACAGGCCGCATCGAGCGCATGGGTTTTGGGGAGGCCCAACCGGGTTCGATTGAACTTTGTTCTACCGCCAGAGTCTGTTTCAACTGCAAGGCCCGTCGCCTTGAGTTGGTTGACCAGCGCCCAGCGAGTTGCATTGACGGCAGCGGCATCCTTGAGTGGCCGCTTGGCTTGGGCCTGAATACGCTTCAAACGCTCGGGCTGCCTGGCTAAAAAAACTTCAACCGGCAAAGCCGCCTTTTTTGCGTTGCAGCATTGACAAGCCAGCGTCAGATTGCTGATACGGTTTGAACCACCCTTGGACTTGGGCTGGATATGCTCGATCTGCAACGGCACACCCTTGGCGCCGCAGTAGGCGCAAGTCCGGCACCATTTCTCAAGCAGGTACTCACGCACCTCGTAGCCCGCAAGCGTTCCTTGTTGGTACTGCGCACCTTCAATATCAGGATTTTCAAAAGCCTGCATGTCAAAGCGAACCAGTTCGGTACTGATGCTTGACACCGGCGCGAGGCGCTGCAGACGATTGACCCATGCCAGCGTCGTATCAACCCGGTGTTGCAGGCTTGGCGCCAGCCAGTCTGACTTTTTGTTGCCCCGGTTCCTGAACCGGGGCGCACGGTAGCGCAAGTGACTGCGCCGCATTCTGCGGTGCCCACGGCCGCGCCGTGAGTGCTTCGCTGATCTGTTTGCCCCGGTGCATCAGCTCAAACAGGTTGATGACAGCCACGCCGTTCTGTGCTGTTTCCCGCACCAAAGCCATGCCGGTAGTTTTACTGCCCGGATCGAGTTTGACGCGCAACGCCTGAAACTCGCTGTCTTCAGCCAAACGGTCAACGACCCGAATCGTGAACGGCATGACCTTGTGGACTCGCGCCCGCCCGCGTTCCAGCAGCAATCTGGCCCGCTTTTCGGTACACGGCATCAGTGGCCTGCCGCTTCGATCCAAAACAAATACTGCCATTTCAAATCCTTCTGCCCTTACGGGCCTTGTGACGCAAGCCTTTCGGCAAATCTCCCCTCGGGAATGTCAGCAACCGGCTCCTGCTTTTGAGGGCAGCGACTAAAACCTTCGACCCTTTACCTTTGGTCTGCATGATTCAAGCCTTGCAGAGCAGCGAACTGAGGAAGCATTCGCTGGTGCGTCTTGACGACCCATTACTAACGTAGCGGACTGGATACCTCTTTCCCTGTTTCAACCTGGCTTTTTGGATTTCTCCTCAAGCTCCGCCCTTTAGGGCGGGGTAGTTGACTCAAGTGTCTATTGCGAAATCTGTGCAGCCTATACGGCGGTGGCGAACACGCTTTTGCGCGGAGTCGTGTGCCAATAAAGCCGCACCTGCCTGTGAAGCATCACCCCCCAAGGCTATGCTTCGACCACAAGTGCTGGGCAAAGAATATCAAGACCTGGACGGATATATCCCCACCAACGCAATGCAAAAGTGCGTGTTGGAATCTGGCTCTTTACCCTTCAGATTCGGCAATGCGAAGGTCGTCGTACCGTCTCCTCCGTAGGTTGTGCCCAGTAAACTGAAGAGGGCCGTATTTTGCGAAATGGCCATGAGTTGCCCTTCGCAGAATGCCCAGCCGTTTGGGGCGAAGTTATACGGAAGCAGTTGAATTTGACCGAGAAATGGTTCCATGATGAAGCTCCATTTATTAGCGCCAAAGCGCGATTAAGAAAAAATCTCTCTATACCGATGTGATTCCAATTCTGGCTTGCAGTGGGCACGCAAGGCATCCTCCAGACAGTCCACGCAGAACACCGCCGCCATGCTATTGCTATGGAAATTAGCCATATCTACAAGAAGTTCACGGCCAATTCCAGCCCGTCCCCCACCTCACTCCACCGTCACGCTCTTGGCCAGGTTGCGCGGCTTGTCCACGTCGGTTCCGCGCGCGCACGCCGTGTGATAGGCCAGCAGCTGCAGCGGCACGACATGCAGCAGCGGGCTCAGCACGCCGTAATGCTCGGGCATGCGGATGACGTGCACGCCTTCGCTGCTGTCGATGCGGCTGTCGGCGTCGGCCACTACATACAGCACGCCGCCCCGGGCGCGCACTTCCTGCATGTTGCTTTTGAGTTTTTCGAGCAGCGCGTCGTGCGGCGCCACGGTGACCACCGGCATGGCGCTGGTGACCAGCGCCAGCGGGCCGTGCTTGAGTTCGCCGGCCGGGTAGGCCTCGGCATGGATGTAGCTGATTTCCTTGAGCTTGAGCGCGCCTTCGAGCGCAATCGGGTAATGCATGCCCCGGCCCAGGAACAGCGCGTTTTCCTTTTTCGCGAAGTCCTCGGACCAGCTGATGACCTGCGGCTCCAGCGCCAGCACGGCCTGCAGCGCGGCGGGCAGGTGGCGCAGGGCTTTCAGGTGGCCCGCTTCCTCGTCCTCGCTCAGGCGGCCCTTGGACTGCGCCAGCGCCAGCGTCAGCAGGAACAGGCCGACCAGCTGGGTGGTGAAGGCTTTGGTCGAAGCCACGCCGATCTCGACGCCGGCGCGCGTGATGTAGGCCAGCTTGCATTCGCGCACCATGGCCGAGGTGGCCACGTTGCAGATGGTCAGCGTTTTCGTCATGCCCAGGCTTTGCGCGTGGCGCAGCGCGGCCAGCGTGTCGGCGGTTTCGCCGCTCTGGGTGATGGTGACGATGAGCGTGCGCGGGTTGGGCACCGAGGTGCGGTAGCGGTATTCGCTGGCCACTTCGACCTGCGTGGGGATGCCGGCAATCGACTCCAGCCAGTATTTGGCCGTGCAGCCGCTGTAGTAGCTGGTGCCGCAGGCCAGGATCAAGACCGAGTCGATGTCCTTGAAGGTGCGGTAAGCCTCGTCGCCAAACAGCTCGGGAACGATGCCGTTGACGCCTTCGAGCGTGTCGGCGATGGCACGCGGCTGCTCGAAAATTTCCTTTTGCATGTAATGGCGGTAGGGGCCGAGTTCGGCCGCGCCGCTGTGGGCGTGAACGGTCTTGACCTCGCGCTCGGCGCGCTGCTGGTGGCGGTCAAAAATCCAGTATTTGCCCAGTTGCAGATCGACCATGTCGCCTTCTTCGAGATAGACGATCTGGTCGGTGACGCCGGCCAGCGCCATCGCGTCGCTGGCCAGGAAGGTTTCCACGTTGTCGGCCAGCACGCCGACGCCCAGGATCAGCGGCGAGCCGGCGCGGGCGCCGACGACGCGGTGCGGTTCGTCCTTGCAGAAGGCGGCAATCGCATAGGCGCCGTGCAGTTGCGCCACGGTGGCCTTGAGCGCCTCGAACAGGTCGCCGTCGTACAGGCTGTCCATCAGGTGAACGATGACTTCGGTGTCGGTCTGGCTCTCGAACACATAGCCTTTGGCCTGCAGCATGGCGCGCAGGTCGTCGTGGTTTTCAATGATGCCGTTGTGCACCAGCGCCACCTTGCCCGGACGCGCCGCGCTGCCGGCGCCGGTGCCGTGGCTGAAATGCGGGTGGGCGTTGTGCACGGCGGGCGCGCCGTGGGTGGCCCAGCGGGTGTGGGCAATGCCGGTGCCGCCCTGAATGTGCTCGGCGCTGACCTGCTCCTGCAGTTCGGACACGCGCGAGGTGCTTCGCGCCCGCTTCAGGCCGTCGGCATACACCGCGACGCCGCAGGAGTCATAACCCCGGTATTCGAGCCGCTGCAGGCCCTGCACCAGGATGGGAACAATGTTTCGGCTGGAAACCGCTGCAACGATGCCGCACATAAAAAGCACTCCCTTGTAAAAATGGTCTGCCGATGCTACGGCTTGGTTATTTTTTAAGGTGATTGATTTTTTGCTATTTTTGGAATTTAATTTCACCAATATTTTTCTTTGAAATTTAATTTTGAAAGTTAGTTTTTAATGGAACAAAATTATGCTGACGCGACCGACATCAGGTTGCTCGAACTGTTGCAAACCGATGCGAGCCTGAGCAACCAGGCCTTGGCCGAGCGGGTCCACATCTCGCCGCCGACCTGTTTGCGCCGCGTCAAGCGCTTGCGCGATGCGGGCCTGATCGAGCGTGAAATCGCCGTACTGAGTCCGGACAAGCTGGCCGGCGTTCTGGGTTACGGCCTGAGCGCAGTGGTCGAAATCTCGCTGGACCAGCAGGGCGCCGAGTGGCTGGAGGCGTTCGAGGCCCGGGTGGTAGCAGACGACGCGGTGCAGCAGTGCTACCGGGTATCGCCGGGGCCGGACTTCATCCTCATGGTGCATGTAGTTGACATGCCGGGCTACCAGGCGCTGGCGCAGCGGCTGTTCACCAGCGATGCGAATGTGCGCAATGTGAAGGCATTTTTCAGCGTCAAACGGGCCAAGTTTCAGCCTAAAGTCCTACTTACGTAATGAATACGGGCGTGTGCAGCTATTGAATTGATAGCTCTGCTGGTTTTGCATGGTTGGGCTGGCCGGGTTTTCGGCCCGGCGGCCGACTCACTTTTCTTTGCTTCGCCAAAGAAAAGTAAGCAAAAGAAAGGCGACCCGCAGTCCGAGTCCCTGCGCTTCGCTTCGGGCAACCTGCGCTACGCCACAAAAGCGGGGGTCCGCGCAAACTCGCTACGCTCAAACAGCGCGCGGCCCTGATCCCGCTTTTGCGGCGTAGCACAGGCTCGGCCAGGACGGGACTTGCGGGAGCGGATTCGGGGCCGGATTCGAAGTCAAAAGTGCCTCTTACGCCATCTGGGTGGGCGCAAGCAGCTATCGAATTCATAGTGTCTGAATTGACTTTGGGTGTTTGGCTGTTGGTATTGGTTTTTCCCCGCCCCCAGCCCTTCTGTCAGCGCTGAGGAGCGGAAGTCCAGACGGATCAGGGCTCGTGCTTGTCTGAGCGCAGCGAGTTTGCACGAGACCCCGGCTGGACTGAGCACCGCAGGGTGCCCGTAGCGAAGCGAAGGGTCGCGGACAGCAGGGTCGCCTTTCTTTTGCTTACTTTTCTTTGGCGAAGCAAAGAAAAGTGAGTCGGCCGCCGGGCCGAAAACCCGGCCAGCCCAACCACGCAAAACGAACCAAGCTATGAATTCAATAGCTACACATGCCTGCAACCATTGCGCAAACAGCCAATCAACCCTTCAAACCCCAGATTTCTTGACCGGCCGCGCCCAGTTGGCAATGCTCACCTGCCGCCCCCGCCCCACGCTCAAGGCACCCGCAGGCACGTCCCTGGTGATGGTCGAGCCGCCGCCCACCGTGCCGCCCGCGCCTATCGTCACCGGCGCCACCAGCACGCAGTTGCTGCCGATGTGCACGTCGGCCTCGATCACCGTGCGGTGCTTGTTGGCGCCGTCGTAGTTGGCGGTGATGCTGCCGGCGCCGTAGTTCACGCGCTCGCCCACCGTGGCGTCGCCCAGGTAGGCCAGGTGATTCGCCTTGGCGCCCCGCGCCAGCGTGGAATTCTTGACCTCGACAAAGTTGCCGATATGCACCTCGGCGCCCAGATTGGCGCCGGGCCGCAGCCGGGCGAACGGCCCGACCATCGCGCCCTCGCCAACCTGCACGCCGAGCTTTTCGCCGTCGATATGGGTAAACGGGTGAATCACCGCGCCCGCCGCAATCGTGGCATTGGCAATCACGCAGTTGGCGCCAATGCGCACGCCCTGCCCCAGGCTGACCCGGCCTTCAAACACGCAGTTCACGTCAATTTCGACATCCTGGCCGCAGGTCAGCTGGCCGCGCACGTCCAGCCGCGCCGGGTCGGCCAGGCGCACGCCCTGCTCCATCAGCGTGGTGGCCAGGCGCTGCTGGTACACCCGCTCCAGTTCGGCCAGCTGCACCGGGCTGTTGACGCCGGCAACCTGCGCGGCGTCCGTGATCTGGTGCGCCACCACGGCCACGCCGTCTTCCACCGCGAACTTCACGATGTCGGTCAGGTAGTACTCGTTTTGCACGTTGTCGTTGTCCAGCCGGGCCAGCCAGCGGCGCAGCAGGCGCGTCGGCACGGCCATGATGCCGCTGTAGATTTCATGAATCGCGCGCTCGGCCTCGCTGGCGTCCTTGTGCTCGACGATGGCGCGCACCTGGGCGCTGGCCTGCGTGCCGGCGCGCACGATGCGCCCGTAGCCCGTCGGGTCGGCCATGCTCAACGTCAGCAGCGCCAGCCGCTGGCCGTCGCACTCGGCCAGCAGCGCCTGCAGGGTAGCGGCCTGCGTGAGCGGCACGTCGCCCGACAGCACCAGCGTGATGCCATCGTCAGGCAGCACGGGCAGCGCCTGCTGCACCGCATGGCCGGTTCCCAGTTGCGGCTCCTGGCGCACGAATTTCAGGCTTAAATCGGCGGAAGCGCCCGTCCTGCGGGAACAAGCTGCTTCAACTTCCATAGCACCATGGCCGCTGATCACGACCGCCTGGCGCGCCGACAACTGCGCGGCGCAGTCCAGTACATGCGCCAGCAGGGCGCGGCCGCCCAGGCGGTGCAATACCTTGGGCAGACTGCTTTTCATCCGCGTGCCTTTGCCGGCGGCCATGATGACGACATCGAGGGGGTGAATTGCCATGAAATTTCCTGTGAAAAGGTGAAAGGTTGAGGTTGCAAGCCCGCTGGGCCACAGCCAGCGCGGCGCTTGCAGCACATTTTGGTGCGCTGGATTATCAGGCGCCGACAGGGGTAACCCTCGGGCTATAAAAGCGGCGCCCTGCGCAGCGGCGCGTCGTAGTAGTCGGCCAGGCGCTGCAGCGCCTTGGGGTTGCGCAGCCACAGCCGCCCGTTGCGAATTTCGTGCAGGCCCAGTTGCTGCAGGCGCCGCATGGTCTTGTTGGTATGCACCAGCGACAGGCCCAGGATGTCGGCGATGTGCTGCTGGTTGATTGGAAACTCGACCGATCCGTCCTGCACCAGCCCCAGCCGTTCCAGCCGCCGGTACAGGTGCATCAGCAGCATGGCGACGCGCTCGGCGGCGTTGCGCCGGCCGGCGGTCAGCAGGTTGTCATCGACCATGCCTTCCTCGCGCGCGGCCAGCCAGGTGATGTCGTAGCCCAGGTTGGGGTAACGGCGAAACAGCTCCCACAGCCCGTCCCGGGGAAACACGCACAGGCTCACATCGGTCACCGCTTCAATGCCATGCATGGCGCCGTCGCTAAACTCCTGCTGCAGGCCGATCAGGTCGCCCGGCAGCAGAAAGTTCAGTATCTGCCGGCGCCCGTCGCTCAGGGTCTTGTAGCGAAACGCCCAGCCGGCGTACAGCGTGAACAGCTTGCCGCCGGGCTTTTGCTCATGCATCAGCGTGCTGCCCGCCGGCCGGTTCAGGGTGCTGGCGCGAAACGATTCGATGAACGCCATTTCGTCGGCGGACACCGCAGTGAAAGCGCCGGCTTTTCGCAACCGGCATGCCGTACACGGAGGTGGGCCGGGAGCCGGACCTGGCTGAAGAGTGTCCATATAGGCCTTGCTGGAAAAATTTTGAGCCACTGTGTCTTTTGACATTGTCCAGGGCAGCGCTGGCCGATACATTCTCGCCTACCCATGCATACCACCACCGGCCTTCAGGAAATCATTTACGTCAGCACGCTTGCCGCTGACGCGCCCATCCGTGTCGTGGCGGACATTGCCGTGAAGGCGCGCAGCAACAACCAGCAGCGGCACATTACCGGCCTGCTGGTCTTCGACGGCATGCATTTTTGCCAGCAGCTGGAGGGCTGCGCGCAGGAAGTGGCGGACCTGATGGCGCGAATCCGCGAAGACCCGCGCCATCACGGTGTGGCCGTGCTGCACCACGGGCCGCTGGACCAGCGCCGCTTTCGCCGTTTCAGCCTGGGTTACACGTCCGTGGACGACATCGAACTGCTGGAGCGGCTGCAGCGCTTGCAGGGGCAGGCGGCCGTGGAGGCTTTCGTGGCCCTGCTTTCGGACCTGGATGTGGATGGGTGAAGCGGATTGATGCGGCCGGCGGCCTTATGCCGCCAGGCCCAGCGCATGGCGCAAACCCGCCAGCGGACGCAGCGTGGCCGCGCGCCATCCGGTAGCCATCAAGCCGCCCAGGAGGCGGGCCGGCGCATCGGCTTCCCAGCTGACGCAGGCCGACGTTCCAGCGCCCTCTGCGGCTGGTGCGGCTTCAGGCCAGGACTCCATGACCACGGTCTGCCCGGCTGACAGCCGCAAGCTTTCGCCGCGCCCCAGGAAGTGGTCGCCGGCCGGCACGCGGTGGTCGCGGTCGGCATGGCTGAACGTCACCCACAGACGCCCCTGGCCGACGCGCAGCACGCCGGACTCGCGCGCCTGCACGGTCATCGCCTGGCCGGCTGGCAGGGTGTAGCTGATGGCCGGCCGGCTGCTGCCGCACGAGCGGGCCTGGCTGGAAAAGCGGGCGGTCTGGACGGCCCCGACCAGCGCATGGGAAGCCGAAAAAGAAGTCATGATGTTCTCCAAAAAATCCCGGGAAATCAGTCTCCCAGGCAACCATGATCGGGCCGGCATGATTTGCAGTCCAATGAAATCGCGGTACGCTATTCATGCCTTCAGCGCATTAATCAGCCGACCTCTTCCTTACATCCCCATGCAGCATCCACACACCCATTTGCGTTCCCGGCCGATTGCCGCCGGGCAACTGCGCGCCTTCGAGGCGGTGGCCCGCCACCTCAATTTCCGCGCCGCCTCCGAAGAGCTGTCGCTGACCCAGTCGGCCGTGAGCCGGCAGATCCAGAGCCTCGAAGAAGACGTTGGCGTCAGCCTGTTTCTTCGCCATACGCGGGCGGTGGAACTCACCAGCGCGGGCGCGCAGCTGCTGCGCGCCGTGCTGCCCTCGCTGGAGCGCATTGATGGCGTGGTGCGCATGATCCGGCAAAGCGCCGGCCGCAAAAGCGTGGCCATCAGCACCTGGGCGTCGTTTGCCTCGATGTGGCTGATTCCCCGGCTGGAGGCCTTTCAGCGCGAGCACCCCGACATCGACATCCGCATTGATGCGACCGACACCCCGGTGGACCTGGAAACCACCGACGTGGACCTGGCCCTGCGCTACAGCATGCCGGCCAGCGTGCCGGCGCAGGCGCGGCGCCTGTTCGGCGAGCAGCTCACGCCGGTCATCAGCCCCTGGCTGCTCAAGAGCGGCCCGCGCCTGCAAAATGCGCAGGATCTGGCCCGGTTTGCGCTGGTCGAAGCCAGCGACGCGCACCGCACCCAGCACATGGAATGGCTAAGCTGGCAGCGCTGGTTTGACATACAGGGCCTGAGCCGTTTCGAGCCCAAGCGCTGGCTGTATTTCAACTATGCCCACCAGATCGCCCAGGCGGCCCTGACCGGCCAGGGCGTGGCCCTGGCGCGCATGCCCTTGATTGCCGAGAGCCTGACCAGCGGCGACCTGGTCGAGGTCTTGCCGGACCGGCGCATGGACTCGCCGATGGCTTACTGGCTGATCGTCGGGCCGCGCAATGCCGCACGGCCCGAGGTGCAGGCATTTTGCAGCTGGATCGAAGCGCAGGCGGCGCAGACGCGCGAAGCGATTGGCGACCTTCCGCCCGCTGCGCCAGCCAGATAAAAAGCATCAAACCAGCCGTTAGCGCATGTCCAGCGGGCGGGATCAGCTATCTATTCAATAGCAACCCGGAATGGCTGAATTTCAGACGGGCCAGACCACGCCATGGTCATTGAGCACCACATCGAGCGGAACGTCGTGCGGCTCGGGCAGCATGTCGGGCAGCCAGCCCTGGCTGTAGCCCAGGCCGACGGTGAACGGACGCGGCGACAGCGTGGCCAGCGTGCGGTCGTAAAAGCCGCCGCCGTAACCCAGCCGGAAGCCGCCCGGCCCGTAGCCGACGCAGGGCACGAACAGCAGCGTGGGCACGATGATCTCGGTGTCCTTGGGCTTGGGGATGCCGTAGGCGTCTTCTTCCATCGGGCAGCCGGGATACCAGGCGTGAAATGTCAGCGTCTTGTGCAGCTTGTTGACCACCGGCAGTCCGATCTTGCGCGGCGACCGACCCGCTATGCTTTCTGTAGCAAACTGTTCCCGCTCGGCATGCGGAAGATGCGTATTCTCCTGAAATTCCGGACTCAGCACGGCGTCTTCCTGCCAGCGGTACAGCGCCGGCAGCGGATCGAACTCGCCCTTGATCGGCCAGTAGGCGCCTATCACCTCGTGGGGCGAGCCGACCAGCCAGATGCGCATCACGCGCTGCAGCAAGTCTGCCCGGGCAAGTCGGTCGGGCATGTCGAGGCGCGATTGCACCAACGCTTTTCGTGTGCTTAATTTGTCCATAATGCGTCAATGCTATACAAATTTCTTTGCAGCGCGGCAGTTTTAGCCGCACTGGTCGCGCCAGCCCTGGCACAAAGTCCTTCCACCGTCCTGCCGCCGGGCGCCAATGCCGCCGGCGACAGCCTGATCGTGGAGATGAACAAGGCCTTCAAGCGCGGCGACAAGGGCCGGCTGACGCAGTTGCTGCCGCAGGCCCGGGGCCATGCGCTGGAGCCGTGGGCGGCTTACTGGGAACTCAAGGCCAGACTGGGCGAGGCCAGCCCGCAGGAAGTGCAGGACTTCCTGGCGCGCTATGCCGGCAGCTACCAGGAAGACCGGCTGCGCAACGACTGGCTGCTGCTGCTGGGCCAGCGCCGCGACTGGGCCAGCTTTGCCGCCGAATACCCGAACTACCGCATGAACGACGACCGCGAGCTGCGCTGCTACGCCCTCTTGGTCGAGCACCTGAAAAACCCGGCGCAGGGCGCGCGCCTGTCGGACGAGGTGCGCAAGAACTGGTACGCCCAGCGCGACGCCGACGACGGCTGCACCGCCGCCGCCGAGCGGCTGGTGGGCAGCCAGAACCTGACGCCGCTCGATGTCTGGCAAAAGGCCAGGCTGGCGCTGGAAGCCAACCGGCCCAAGGCGGCCAGCAACGCCGTGGCCATCGTCGCGCCCGAGGCGCTGGGCATGGTGGCCGAGCTGAACAGCAGCCCGATCAAGTTCCTGGCCGGCAAATACCTGGCGCTGCGCACCGTGCGCAAGGAAATCATCACGCTGGCGCTGGTCAAGCTGGCCATCAGCGACTCGGAAGGCGCCGCTTTCCAGCTCGACGGCAAATGGGCGCTGCAGCTCACCGCCGAGGAACGCAACTGGCTCTGGGGCCTGATCGGCAAGCAGACCGCCAGCCGCATGGGCACGCAGCCGGCCGGCGATGCGCTGCAGTATTACGCCCGGGTCACCAAGGACACCGACCTGACCGACGACATGCTGGCCTGGAAGGCGCGCGCCGCCCTGCGCGCCGGCACCCAGCCCAGCTGGCAGCTGGTCCTTGCGGCCATCAACGCCATGAGCGAAGACGGCCGCAAGGAGCCGGTCTGGACCTACTGGAAAGCACGCGCGCTGCTGGCGATGTCGCCGCCCGACATCGCCACCGCCGTGGTCACGCCGCAAGGCCCGGCGACCACCAGCGTCATGGCGCCCCAGCGCATCGAAGGGCTTAGGCTGCTGCAGTCGATAGCCTCGGCGAGCGGCTTTTACGAGCAGCTGGCGCTCGAAGACCTGGGCCTGAAAATCTCCGTGCCGCCCAAGCCGGCGGCGCTCACCGCGCAGGAAAAAGACGCCGCCCGGCTTAACCCCGGATTGAGCCGGGCCACCTACGCCATCATGATCGGCCTGCGCTCCGAAGGCGTGCGCGAGTGGAACTACGCCACCAACCTGCACCAAAAGAGCGGCATGGGCGAGCGCGAACTGCTGGCCGCCGCCCAGGTGGCCTGCGACCGCCAGATCTGGGACCGCTGCATCAACACCAGCGAGCGCACCACCACCGTGGCCGACTTCGAGCAGCGCTTCCCGATGCCGTTTCAGGGCGCCGTGGTCAAGCGCAGCCAGGCCATCAAACTCGACCCGGCGTATGTCTATGGCCTGATCCGCCAGGAAAGCCGCTTCATCATGGACGCCCGCTCCGGCGTGGGCGCCTCCGGCCTGATGCAGGTCATGCCCGCCACGGCGCGCTGGACCGCCAACAAAATCGGCCTCGAAGGCTTCACGCCCGAGCAGATCAATGACCGCGACACCAACATCACCATCGGCACGGCTTATTTGAAACTGGCGCTCGACGACCTGGGCGGCTCGATGCCGATGGCCGCCGCTGCCTACAACGCCGGGCCGGGCCGGCCGCGCACCTGGCGCAACGGCCATGTGCTCGACGCCGCCATCTGGGCCGAGAACGTGCCCTTCAGCGAGACCCGCGACTACGTGAAGAAAGTGCTGTCCAACACCACCAACTACGCGGCCATCCTGACCGGCCAGCCGCAGTCGCTGAAAAGCCGGCTGGGCATGATCGGGCCGCGCGATGCGAGCATGCCGGAGCCGTACACGGACCTGCCCTGAAGGGCCGCCGGGCGACTGAAACGATTCACTTCTGGCCTTTGCGCCTGGAGGTCAAGGCCTAATCCGCCGTGAAACTGGGCATTCGCCTACAAGCAAACGGCAAGGTCTCTGCTATGGTTTTCGGATGCCTACGCAATCCGAAACCCTTCCCCGCCTGACGCCGGACACGGCGCTTTTCCTTGACTTCGACGGCACGCTGGTCGCGCTGGCCGCGCAACCCGAACTGGTGGAAGTCCCCCTGGGCCTGACCAGCACGCTGGCCGCGCTGCACCGGCAATTGCGCGGCGCGCTGGCGCTGGTGTCGGGCCGCCGGCTGCTGGACCTGGACGGTTTCATGGCGCCCTTGCTGCTGCCGTCGGCCGGCGAACATGGCGCGCAGCGCCGCACCGCCGACGGCCTGCTGATCAGCGCGCCGCCAGCGGACATGCGGCAGATCCTGCAGGCGGCCGAAGGCCTGGTGGCGCGCCATCCCGACCTGAAGCTGGAACGAAAAAACCTGGCGCTGAGCCTGCATTACCGGCACGCGCCCGAACTGGAAAGCCTGTGCCTGCAGGTGATGCGCGAAGCGGCGCAAGGCAATGACAGCGTCGAGCTGATGCAGGGCAAATGCGTGATTGACCTGAAACCGGCGGGCTTCAGCAAAGGCACGGCGATTGCGTCCTTCATGACCGAAGCGCCGTTTGCCGGCCGCATCCCGCTGTTTGCCGGCGACGATGTGACCGATGAAGCCGGCTTTGAGGAGGTGCGGCGCATGGGCGGCCACACCATCAAGGTCGGCCCGGGGCCAACGGCGGCCCAGTACCGCTGCGCCAGCGTGGACCAGCTGGCCGCCTGGCTGCAATCGGCCAGCGGGGTTTCCCCCGACGCCGGCGGCCTTTCCAGCCGCCCGGGGCCTTCAGCATGAGCGCCGCCGCCCTGGCGCCCAACTTTGCGCCACCCGCGCCGCCGTCGCTGTCGATGGGCGTGATCGGCAACTGCGCGTTCAGCGCGCTGGTCGATGCGCGCGGACGCATCGTCTGGTGCTGCCTGCCGCGCTTCGATGGCGACCCGGTGTTCAATGCGCTGCTCGATGACAGCAGCAAGGGCAGCGCCTTTGCCATCGAGATTGAAAACTTTTCCCATTCAAAACAATGGTACGACCCGAACACCGCCGTGCTGCGCACCCAGCTGTTCGACAAAATCGGCCAGGCGATTGAAATCACCGACTTTGCGCCGCGCTTTTACAACCGTTCGCGGTTTTTCAAGCCGATGACGCTGGTGCGCCGGGTGCGCCCGATCAAGGGCGCGCCGCGCATCCGGGTACAGCTCGACGTGCGCTTCGACTGGGGCCGCAGCGAGCCGGTGATCACCCAGGGCAGCAACCACCTGCGCTATGTCGGCGATGCGCTGACGCTGCGCCTGAACACCGACGCGCCGCTGTCGCACCTACTGGCCAAGCGGCCTTTCGTGCTGACGCGCGAATACAACTTTCTGCTCGGCTCCGACGAGTCGCTGGCCGACGGCATTGCCGACACCGCGCGCCTGTTCGAGCAGGAAACGCTGTCGTACTGGCGCAAGTGGAGCCAGCGCCTGCACATTCCGCTGGAGTGGCAGGAAGCCGTGATCCGCGCGGCCATCACGCTCAAGCTCTCGCTGTTCGAGGACACCGGCGCGATTGTCGCGGCCATGACCACCAGCATTCCCGAGGCGCCCAACAGCGGACGCACCTGGGACTACCGGTTTTGCTGGCTGCGCGATGCCTTTTTTGTCGTTCGGGCGCTCAACAGCCTGTCCGAAGTCGGCACCATGGAAGACTACCTGCGCTGGCTCGGCAATGTCGTGGTGCAGGCCGACGGCGGGCATATCCAGCCGCTGTTCGGCATCGGTCTGGAGCTTGAGCTGCCCGAAGCGGTGCATGAGCACCTGGGCGGCTACCGGGGCATGGGGCCGGTGCGCGTCGGCAACCAGGCGCAGGAGCATTTCCAGCACGATGTCTATGGCAACGTGGTGCTGGGCGCGGCCCAGGCCTTTCACGACCACCGGCTGCTGCACCGCGCCGGCGCGGCCGAGTTCTTGCGCCTTGAGGCGGTGGGCGAGCAGGCGGTGCGCAGCTACGACAAGCCCGATGCCGGCATGTGGGAGCTGCGCACGCGCGCCCGCGTGCACACCTCGTCGGCGCTGATGTGCTGGGCCGCCTGCGACCGGCTGGGCAAGATTGCCGTCACGCTGAAGCAGCCTGAGCGCGCCAGCTACTGGAGCCATCATGCGCAGATCATGCGCGAGCGCATACTGCGCGAATCCTGGAGCGAGGAGCGCCAGGCCTTTGCCGAGAGCTTTGGCGGGCGCGACCTGGACGCCAGCGTGCTGCTGATGATCGAAGTCGGCTTCATCGAGCCGAAAGACCCGCGCTTCGTGGCCACGGTCGATGCGCTGGAAAAATACCTGTGCGACGGCCCCTACATGCGCCGCTACGAGGCGCCCGACGACTTTGGCAAGCCCGAAACCGCCTTCAACATCTGCACCTTCTGGCGCATCGACGCGCTGGCGCGCATCGGCCGCAAGGACGAGGCCCGGGCGATTTTCGAGACCATGCTGGCCGCCCGCAACCATGTCGGCCTGCTGTCCGAGGACACCCACCCGGTGACCGGCGAGATGTGGGGCAACTTTCCGCAAACCTATTCGATGGTCGGCATCATCAACGCCGCCGTGCGCCTGTCGGCCCCTTGGGAGTCGCAGGTATGAGCCGGCTGGTGGTGGTTTCCAACCGCGTGTCCGACCCGCGTAAATCAGCCGGGGCCGGCGGTCTGGCGGTGGCGCTGGGCGAGGCGCTGTCGGCCAACGGCGGCCTGTGGTTCGGCTGGAGCGGCACGATTGTCGAGGGCGGAACGCCGGGCGAGGGAGAAATGCACACGCATCATTCCGGCAACGTGACGCTGACCACCGTGGACCTGTGCCGCGAGGACCACGACAGCTACTACCTCGGCTACAGCAACGGCGTACTCTGGCCGGTGTTCCATTACCGGCTCGACCTGGCCGATTTCGACGCCGGCTACATCGGCGGCTACCGGCGCGTCAACCAACTGATGGCGCGCAAGCTGATGCCGCTGCTCAAACCCGACGACATCATCTGGGTGCACGACTACCACCTGATCCCGATGGCGGCCGAGTTGCGCGCCATGGGCTGCAAGAACCGCATCGGCTTCTTTTTGCACATTCCGCTGCCGCCGCCCCTGATCCTGGCGGCCGTGCCGCAGCATGAATGGCTGATCCGCTCGCTGTTTGCCTATGACCTGATCGGCTTTCAGGCGCAGTCGGATGTGGAGCATTTTTCAAGCTATGTCGGCAAGGAGGTCGGCGCCGAGGCGCTCGACAAGCACCAGTTCCGCGCCTTCGGGCGCAAGGTACAGGCGCAGGCCTTTCCCATCGGCATCGACGTCGATGAATTCGCCGCGCTGACCCACGCCAAGGAAGGGCGTGACATGTACGAGCGCATGAAAAAGGAGTTCTCGCGCCGCCGCCTGCTGCTGGGGGTGGAGCGGCTCGACTATTCCAAGGGCCTGCCGCAGCGCGTGCGCTCCTTTCGCGAACTGCTGAAGAACTACCCGGAAAACATCCGCAGCGCCACGCTGATCCAGATCGCCTCGCCCAGCCGCGAGGCGCTCGACACCTATGCCGGCCTGCGCCAGGAGCTGGAGAGCCTGTGCGGCGCGATCAACGGCGACTATGGCGAGCTGGACTGGATGCCGGTGCGCTACATCCACCGCAACGTCTCGCGCAAGCGCCTGCCGGGGCTCTACCGGGTGGCCGATGTGGCGCTGGTGACGCCTTTGCGCGACGGCATGAACCTGGTCGCCAAGGAATTCATTGCCGCCCAGGATCCGGCCGACCCGGGCGTGCTGGTGCTGTCGCGCTTTGCCGGCGCCGCCGAGCAGCTCAAGGAAGCGCTGCTGGTCAACCCCTACGACGTTCACGGCACGGCCGAAAGCATCCAGCTGGCGCTGCAGATGCCGCTGATCGAGCGCCAGCGGCGCCACCAGCAGCTGCTCGAACGCATCCGCAGCCAGGACGTGCACTGGTGGCGCAAGACCTACCTGGACGCCCTGGCGGCCTGCGATCCGGAATAGGCAAATTCCCCGGCGGCGCGGCGCGCGCCTCAGATCAGCTGGCTGACCAGGCTGGCGACAAAGCTCAGCAGGATGGTGGTGGTCACCGGAATAAACCATTCGCGGCCAAACAGGCGAAAGCGCAAGTCGCCCGGCAGTTTGCCAAAGCCGAGTTTTTGCAGCAGCGGTGAAAACCAGCTGATGCACACCAGCGCGAGAAAAATGACGATGAACCAGCGGATCATGGGCGGCCAATCTACAGCGTATGCGTGCGGTCACCCGCCGAAAAGCCCATCGGCTCCCACGCAGGACTGTTTTTTTCCCCAAACGCAATCACCTTGAACAGCTCGCCCATTTCATGCTCGTTGACCAGCTTTTGCACCATGGTTCGCTCGGCCAGAGAAGCGTTTTCCAGGCCATCCAATAAACCGCAGTTCAGCAGAAAGCGTCCCTGGCTGGTGTAGCCCAGCACTTCCAGTCCGGCCTCCTGCCCGGCCAGCGCGATGCCGGTGAAATTGACGTGCGCCGTGATGTCTTTTTCACCCACGTCGGCCAGCGCGTCGGCATCAGAAAGATGGGCGCGGTGGCACATCACCGTGCCCATGTCGCGCTGCGGGTGGTAGTACTCATGCTCGGGAAAGCCGTAGTCGAGCAACAACGCCGCGCCCGCTTCCAGCCGGTCGGCCAGCGTGCGCACAAATCCTTCGGCCTGTGGGTGAATTTCGGTGACGTAATCGTGCCGGCCCGCCACCTCCAGCGGCGGGCGCAAATCGGTGGGACAGTCGGCGTAGGTGAAGCGCCCTTCATGCAGCACCACGCCGCGCTCGTGCCAGACGCCACCCAGCCGCGCCAGCAGCTTGACCGGCATGGCATCGAGCACCTCGTTGCCCAGCACCACGCCGCGCATGCGCGCCGGCAATTCGGCCGCCCAGCACACTTTGCCGGCATGGGCGGCCAGCCGTTCGCGCTGGCGTTCGCGCAAGGAGCTGGAGAGATCGACAATCGTGTAGCGCGTGACCTGCTCCCCCAGCGTATCGAGCACCTGCTGCGCCAGCGCACCGGAGCCGGCGCCGAACTCCCAGACTTCGGTCGTGCCCGAGGCCTGCAGCGCCTGCGCCACCTGGCGCGCCAGCGTCTGGCCAAAACGCGGCGACAGCTCGGGCGCGGTGACGAAATCGCTGCCGCCGCCCGCCAGACCCGGCGTGCCAGCCGGCATCAGGCCGAATTTCAGCGAGTCGCGGGCGTAGTAGCCCAGGCCGGGCTGGTAGAGCGCCAGCGCCATGAAAACATCAAAACCCAGCCAGCCGCCGGCCGATTCGATGGCCTTGGCGATATCGGCCTGCAGGGGGCTCGTTAAAATGAAAGGATTGGTCATGTTGGTCACCTGACATGATTGTCCGCGATTCCCTTTGGCCATTTCGCCATGCCCTTCACCGAACCCAACCTGATGACACCAGCTTCGTCCCGACCCGTGGTTCTCGTGACCGGCGCCGCCCTGCGGCTGGGCCGCGAAATCGCGCTGGCGCTGGCCGCCGGCGGCTGGCAGGTGGCGGTGCATTACCGCAGCTCCGAAGCTGACGCTATCAAAACAGTAGCTGACTGCGCACGGCTGACGTGCGCATCGGCTGCTTTTGATGCCGATTTATCAGATGAAACAGCCGTGCGCGGCCTCGTGCCACGCGTCATCGCCCACTTTGGCCGCGTCGATGCGGTGGTCAACAGCGCATCGACCTTTGAACACGACACGGCCGCCAGCTTTGGCTTTGCCGCGCTGGACAAGCACCTGCGCAGCAACACCGGCGCCGCCATCCTGCTGGCCCAGGCGCTGCATGCGCATGTGGCCGCGCGCAATGCCACGGGCGCGGTCGTCAACCTGCTCGACCAGAAGCTCTGGAACCAGAACCCCGATTTTTTCAGCTACACGCTGTCCAAGGCCGCGCTGGAAGCGGCCGGCACCATGCTGGCCATGGCGCTGGCGCCCGAGGTGCGCGTGGTCGGCGTCGCGCCCGGGCTGACGCTGACCAGCCACCTGCTGACGGGCGAGCAGTTCGAGGCGCGCCACCGGCTCTCGCCGCTGGGCCGCTCGTCCACGCCGGCCGATGTGGCTGCGACGGTGAAGTTCGCGCTGGAAAATTCATCCATCACCGGCACCACGCTGCTGGTCGATGGCGGCCAGCACCTGATGCGCTTCGAGCGGGATTTCTCGCTGATGTGACCCTGTATGTGACCCTCCTGGCGCCACTGACATACTTCCCTGACATATTCAACCCAGACCCTTTACAGACTGCCACCATGCTCACTACCCGGGGAACCCGAATCCTCCACCTGACCGGCTTGCGCTTTGACGCCAACCTGGGCATCCTGGCGCATGAAAAAACCGCGCCGCAGCCGATCCAGGTCGATGCCGAACTGAACCTGGGCACGCAGACGCTGCTGCCCCACGACGACGACATCCACCATGTGCTCGACTACCGCAAGGTGCGCCAGATCATCATCACCGAATGCACCGCCGAGCATGCCAATTTGCTGGAAAGCCTGATCGGCAAGCTGGCGCACCGGCTGATGCTGCTGCCCGGCGTTCTGGGCGTGCGGGTGAAAATCGCAAAATTAGAAATTTTTGACGACTGCGAAGTAGCCATTCGCGTCGAGACAGGACAGTGGTGAACGATATGAATGCAATCTGGATAGACGAGCAACTGGAAACTTCAGCCCGCGTGCAGAACTCGATGAAGATCGAGCGCGAGGACCACAAGCTGGAAAAGCGCCTGTGCCGCGAGGTCGGCCGGGCGATTGTCGATTTCAACATGATCGAGGAAGGCGACAAGGTGATGGTCTGCGTCTCGGGCGGCAAGGACAGCTACGCCATGCTGGACATCTTGCTCAAGCTGCAAAAGCGCGCGCCGATCAACTTCGAGCTGGTCGCCGTCAACCTCGACCAGAAGCAGCCCGGCTTTCCCGAGCATGTGCTGCCCGAGTATTTAAGCAAGCTCGGCGTGCCCTTCCACATCGAGAACCAGGACACCTACAGCATCGTGACGCGCGTGATTCCCGAGGGCAAGACGCTGTGCTCGCTGTGCTCGCGGCTGCGGCGCGGGATTTTGTACCGCGTGGCGGGCGAACTCGGCTGCACCAAGATCGCGCTGGGCCATCACCGCGACGACATGCTGCAGACCTTCTTTTTGAACATGTTCTTTGCCGCCAAGCTCAAGGGCATGCCGCCAAAACTGGTCAGCGACGACGGCAAGAACATCGTCATCCGCCCGATGGCCTACGTCACCGAGAAAGACCTGACGCGCTGGGCGCAGGTGCAAGACTTCCCCATCATTCCGTGCACGCTGTGCGGCAGCCAGGAAAACCTGCAGCGCAAGCAGGTCGGCAACATGCTGCGCGACTGGCAAAAGCAGTATCCCGGCCGGATTGAAAACATGTTTTCGGCCTTGCAAAATATCGTGCCGTCGCACCTGATGGACAGCAAGCGCCATGATTTCAAGGGCATCAGGACGACCGGAGTCGCCGACCCCGAAGGCGACAAGGCTTTTGATGCCGAGGAATTCATGCAGGCGGCGCCCCCGGGCCGCGCCGTCATCGGCATCAACCCGCTGGCGCCCGGTTAATCGCCCTTCACAGGAGGCCTTATGAAACGAGCATTGACGGCTATTTTTTCAATCGCATTCATGGGACTGTTCATGGCCGGCTGCTCCGGCCTGCGCGTGGTCGAAACCGATGTCACGGCGTTTTACCACTGGAGCGTAGCGCCTCCTGCGCCGGGCACGGCCTACCGCTTTGAGCGCCTGCCCTCGCAGCAGATCATCGGCGCCCAGCACGACGCCATCGAAGGGCTGGCGCGCACCGCGCTGGCCAGGGTCGGCATGGAGCTGAACCCGGCCGCGCCGCGCTACAGCGTGCAGGTGCGGGTAAGCACCCTGGTGATCGAGCGCCCGCCTTATGACGGCTCCGGCTACGACGGCTTCGGTTTTGCCACGCCCGGCGTTTTCCTGGGCGGCGGCAACCGGGGCGCGGCATTCGGCATGTCGTTTCCGGTCTATCCGATGGGCTTTTCAGACCCCTATTACCGGCGCGAGTTGACGCTGCTAGTGCGCGACCTGACGACCAGCCAGGTGGTCTTTGAAACCCGCGCCGTGAACGACGGCATTCAGAACGAGACGCTCGCCGTGCTGTCCGCCATGCTGGACGCGGCCTTGCAGGGTTTTCCGCAACCCCCAGCAGGACCGCGCCGGATCACCGCGCAGATCCCCCGTTGACCCTGCCAGCCCCCCGATCCACTTTCACCGCCCTCGTGCTGCCTTTTTCATGATTGAACCGACCCGCATCATCGCCATTCGCCATGGCGAAACCACCTGGAACGTGGACACCCGCATCCAGGGCCACCTGGACATTCCACTGAACAACACCGGTCGCCTGCAGGCCACGCGCCTGGCGCTGGCGCTGAAGGAAGAACCCATCACGGCGGTGTACGCCAGCGACCTGGCCCGCGCCTGGGAAACCGCTGAATACCTCGGGCGCGCGCGCGGCCTGCCGGTCACCCCTGAAACCGGCCTGCGCGAACGCTGCTTTGGCGATTTTGAAGGCAAGACCTTTACCGAAATCGAAGCCCTGCTGCCCGAGCAGTCGCGGCGCTGGCGCAAGCGTGACCCGGAATTCGCGCCCACCGGCGGCGAGTCCCTGCTGGCGCTGAGCCAGCGCGTCGTCGAGGCCGCCGAGCGAATAGCCGCCAGGCACCCGGGCGAGCTGATCGCGCTGGTCGGCCACGGCGGCGTGATGGACGTGCTCTACCGCGCCGCCGCCCGCCTGCACATCCAGGCGCCGCGCACCTGGATGCTGGGCAACGCGGCCATCAACCGGCTGCTCTGGACGCCCCAGGGCTTTACCCTGGTCGGCTGGGCCGACACCCAGCACCTGAACGACGAATCCCTGGACGACGGCCTGCTGGCCGCCGGACCGAACCCCACCCTTGCCACTCCCTGACCACCCACCTGCCCTGAAAATCCCCGATGAGTAACCTGCCCGCGCGCCTGTCCGAACTGATCGGCAAACCTGTCCACGACATCGACACCCCAGCCCTGGTGATTGACATGGACGCCCTGAAACGCAACCTGGTCCGAATGGCTGACTTCGCCAAAAAACACCATGTCCGCTGGCGCCCGCACGCCAAGCTGCACAAAAGCACCGTGCTGGCCAAGATGCAGATCAAGGCCGGCGCCGCCGGCGTGTGCGTGCAAAAAACCGCCGAGGCCGAGGTCATGGTGGCCGGCGGCATCTACAACGTGTACATCAGCAACCAGGTGATTGCCCCGGCCAAGCTGGCGCGGGTAGCCGCCCTCACGCAGGCGGTAGCGTCCCACAGCGGCGGCCAGATCGCCATTGCCGTGGACAGCCGGGAGGGCGTGAACCGGCTCGCAAAGGCCATGACCGAGGCGCGTACCGGCGCGCGCAGCAGCGCGGCGACGGTGATTGACGTGTTCGTCGAAATCGATGTCGGCCAGGGGCGCTGCGGTGTCCAGCCAGGCGAGCCCGCCGTCAGGCTGGCGCTGGAAATCCGCAAGCACCCGGCGCTGCGCTTTGCCGGGCTGCAGGCCTACCAGGGCAAGGCCCAGCATTTGCGCAGTGCCATCGAGCGGCGCATGGCCGCCGCCAACGCCACCAAGGCTGTGGAACTGACCTGCCAGCTGCTCAAGGCGCACGGCATCGCGCCCGGGCTGGTGACCGGCGCGGGCACCGGCAGCTTCGCGCTGGAGGCCGCCAGCGGCGTTTACGGCGAGCTGCAGGCCGGCTCCTTCATGTTCATGGACGTGGACTATGCCCAGAACGAGCGCGACCCGGCGCAGCCGCAGTTCGAGCATGCACTGTTTCTCAAGACACAGGTCATCAGCACCCACGCCAGCCATGCGGTGTGCGACGCCGGCCACAAGAGCCACGCCATCGACTCAGGCATGCCGAAGGTGCATGCCTTTGACAACCTAAGCGGGCTGGACTACTTCAACGGCGGCGACGAGCACGGCATCTTGCGGCCCGTTGACGGCGGCAGCACCCGCCTGCCGGCGCTGGGCCAGCTGCTGTGGCTGATTCCCGGCCACTGCGACCCGACCGTGAACCTGCACGATGTGATGATCGGCGTCAGCGGCGGTCTGCGAAACGGCACGGTGGACCGCATCATCCGGGTCGATGCGCGCGGCGCGATGACTTGAAATTTCGTAACTACTAACCCCCAAGCGACAATAGAGGCCGTGCAAGAACAACCAGACCCCGCCCCGCCAAGCTACGCGCAACTGCTGGAGCAAAATGTTCAATTGAGGGCGTCGGTTCAAAGCCTGCTGGCGCAACTGGCAAAGCAGCAGCAACAAATCCTTGAACTGCAGGCGCGCCTGGGCAAGAACAGCACCAACTCCAGCAAACCACCGCCCGGCGACGGCTTGAGCAAACCCGCCCCCAAGTCCCTTCGCGTGCCAGGGCAGCGCCCCATCGGCGCGCCCAAGGGCCACCAGGGCGGCACCCTGCGGCAAAGCGAAGTCGTCGATGTCGTCCCCGCCCAGTGCAGCGCCTGCCAGAGCGCTCTGGTGGATCACGAAGTGCTGGAGCGCCGCCAGATACTGGAGCTGCCCATGCTGCGCGCGCAGGTCATCGAACACCAGCGCATGCGCTCCGTGTGCAGCTGCGGGGCGGTGCATGCGGGCGTCTTTCCTCCTGATATCACCGCCCCCGTGCAATACGGCAGCCGCCTCAAGGCAGTCTGCGTGAACCTGAACCAGCAGCAGTTTGTGCCGCTGGCGCGCACCTGTGAGCTCATGGCCGACACCTTTGGCGTGGCGGTGTCCGAGACCAGCGTGCTGGCCTTCACCCACGAGGCGGCCGAAGCACTCCAGCCCATTTACCAGCAAATAGGCCAGGCCGTGCAAGCCGCGCCGGTGGTGTGCGCGAACGAGACCGGCATTCGCATCCAGGGCCATCAGGAGTGGCTGCACTGCGCCGTCACGCCCAGCCTGAGCTATCTGGAGCATCACCCCAAACGCGGCATGCTAGCCATTGAGGCGATAGGCATCCTGCCCCCGTTCAAGGGCACGCTGGTGCATGACGGGCTGCAGAGCTACAAGCAGCTGGACTGCGCGCACAGCCTGTGCAATGCACACCACCTGCGCGAGCTGGTGTATGTACACGACAACCTCAACGAGAAGGCCTTTGACGACTGGGCCGGGCAGATGATAGACACGCTGCTGCAGGGCAAAAGGGAAGTCGATGCGCTGGGCGGGCCATTGCCGCCCGAGCGCATGCAGTGGTTTGAGGCGCAGTGGCTGGCCTTGCTGGGCCGGGGTGAGCGGTTCAATCCGCGCCAGGAGCCAGACGATTCGTTCACCCGCAAGCGGGGCAAACACAAGCAGAGCACACAGTTCAATTTGCTGGCGCGCCTGCGGCAGTACAAGGATGATGTCTGGCGCTTTGCCAGGGATGTGGGGGCGCCGTTCACCAACAATCTGGCCGAGCAGGCGCTGAGGATGTCAAAGGTACGCCAGAAGGTCTCGGGCTGCTTTCGCACCGATGAGGGGGCCAGGACGTTTTTTGCCATCCGCTCGTATCTGCAGACCATGCGCAAACAGCGCGTCAATTTGTTTGACTGTCTGGTCAGCGTCTTTGACGGCCAACCCCATCAAGCCTGACTTTGCGGTTTGAGCTGGGCTTGGGGGTTAATAGTTACGACAATTAAAGCGTTTAAGCCTTTTGCGCAATAAGGACGGTCGTTAGCAGCTATTAAAAAGGTAGCGCCATAGGTCGGGTTAGCGAAGACGTAGGCCCCTTCAGATTGAAGGCGATGCGAACCCGATACGCCGCAGAACTGCGGAAATAGGTGTAAAGCCTCATCCCGGATAGCGCTCCACGCGTTGCTCAATGGCGCCAAAAATGCTTTTGCCGTCGCGGTCCAACATTTCGATCCGCACTGTGTCACCAAACTTCAGAAAGCTGGTTTGCGGCTTGCCGGTCTCGATGGTTTCATACATGCGCACTTCGGCCAGACAGCAGTAGCCGACACCGCCGTTGGCAATTGATGAGCCGTTGAGGTCGCCCTGTTTGTTCGAGACCGTGCCGGAACCGATGATCGAGCCGGCTTCCATTTCCCGGGTCTTGGTGACATGCGCCACCAGTTGCGGGAAGTTGAACACCATGTCGGTCCCGGCATCCGGTTTGCCAAACATCTGGCCGTTGATCTGCACGGTCAAGGGCCGATGCATCCGGCCATCCCGCCAGTCGGCGCCCAGTTCGTCTGGCGTAATCGCCACCGGGCTGAAAGCCGTGGCCGGTTTGGACTGTAAGAAGCCAAAACCCTTGGCCAGTTCACCCGGGATCAGGTTTCGCAGCGAGACATCGTTCACCAGCATCAGCAAGCGGATTGCCGAGGCGCATTGCGCCGCTGTCGCATCCATTTTGACGTCGCCGGTGATGACTGCCACTTCAGCCTCCAGGTCAATGCCCCAGTCTTCCGACAAGGCGTAGATGGGGTCGCGCGGACCAACGAAGGAGTCAGAACCGCCCTGGTACATCAGCGGATCAGTCCAGAATTCTGGTGGCAGTTCAGCGCCACGGGCGCGGCGCACCAATTCGACGTGGTTCACATAGGCAGAGCCGTCAGCCCACTGGTAAGCCCGCGGCAAGGGGGAATGGCAAAGCACCGGGTCAAATGCATCCGGGTTAGCGAAGGCGCCGCTATTCAGGGCCTCATAGACCTGGCGCAGTTGCGGCTCGCAGACGTCCCAGTCGTCCAGCGCGGCCTGTAGTGTGCGGGCGATTGCAGGCACCGGGCGACAGTGCGTCATGGCCCGGTTGACCACGACCAGCGTGCCGTCGCGGCCGCCTTGTTTGAGGGTGGCAAGTTTCATCTTCCTTTTACTCCCCGGCGTAGCTGCCGTCATGCATCCAGCGGGCGTGTTGCGGTGCCCGTTTGGTGATGGCCCACTCGTTGAGCATGTCCCACTTCGCATCGTCGAGCATCTTGGCCATCTTCGGTGTGCCGGTATTCGCGCACAGTTCCAGGCGATGACCGCTCGGATCGAAGAAATAGATGGACTTGAATATGGTGTGATCGGTCGGACCAAGCACTTCAATGCCGTCCGCTTCCATTTTAGCTTTGGCCTCCATCATGGCCTCGACCGATTCGACCTGCAGCGCCAGGTGCTGCGTCCACACCGGGGTGTTGGTGTCGCGCCCCATCGGCGGCTTGGTTGGCAGTTCAAAGAAGGCGAGCACGTTGCCGTTGCCGGCATCGAGAAAGACATGCATGTAGGGGTCTGCTTCTTTGGTCGAAGGCACCTCGTTCTCGGCAATCGCCAGAATAAAGTTCATGTTCAGGTACTTGCCGTACCACTCGACCGTTTCCTTGGCGTCCTTGCAACGGTAAGCAACGTGATGAATTTTCTGGATTTTCATTTGAGTCTCCCAAACAACTAATTAGACGCCCTGGCGGGCAATGGTCATGGCTTCGCGCAGCACGGAAAGATCTCCAATGTGGTTCGACAAGAGCAGCACCAACTTGGCATTTACCAGCGCGCTTTGCTCATCGGAAAAATCGCGATGGGTTTCGATCAGGGCTTCATAAAAGTCGTCGCCAGGTGTGTAGGCCTGGAAATAACGTTTGCCGGGCTCGGAAAGGTTAGGTTTCAGATAGAGTGACATGTCCGGCTCCTTTAATGAACATTGGAAGTAGATCGGGCCAGTGCGGCCTTGACTGAGTCCGCCTCAAAGGCGCGCCAGCGAGCGGCGACGTGCTGATCCGGGCGCATCAGGTAAGCCGTGCCCGGTTGCGCGTCGTAACGCTCTGCAAAACGGCCTTTCTCGTCCACCAAGACACGCAGACCTTGCGGGGCCACGCCCGCCTTTGGTGACACCAGCACGACTTCGACCGGAATCGGGGCATCCAGCAGCGATCGGAAAACATGGGCGGTGGCCGCATCGACTTGCGCGGGCTCATTGACGTAGACCAGGGCCATGAAGTGATTGCCGACGCGATCCAGCAGCCAGAAGTTCTTGCCATCTTCCAACATCGGTGCGTCATCCATCGCTGCGCCCGGCACCATGTCGCCAGCAAAGTCGGCCGTATCCGGCGTATTCAGACGCGACGCGGTCAGCACCGCCGGCACCGATAAACGACCCGAATTGACCAGTGCCCGGGCAAACGCATGGTCACGCGCCAAACTCAGAGCGGCATTGCGAATGGTCATCGACATCTTGCTTTTGGGCGTGATGAAGTCGGTTGAGCGGGTCGAGTTGAGCAGGTTCTCGTCGGCTGCAAAAACACGCTCTTCCGAGTAGGTGTCGAGCAGGCTGGGCGGCGCCTTGCCTTCGATCACCAGCTTGAGCTTCCAGCACAGGTTGTCGGTGTCCTGGATGCCGGAATTGGCCCCGCGTGCGCCAAACGGCGACACCTGGTGGGCAGCGTCACCGACAAACAGCACATGGCCGTGGGTGAAACTGTTCATGCGCCGGCACTGGAAGGTATAGACGCTTACCCATTCCAGATCGAACTCGCGGTCGTCGCCCAGCATGGCTTTGATGCGCGGAATGACGTTTTCCGGCTTCTTCTCCTCTTCCGGATCGGCTTGCCATCCGAGCTGGAAGTCAATGCGAAAAACGTTGTCGGCCTGACGGTGCAGCAACACGGACTGTCCCGGATGGAACGGCGGGTCAAACCAGAACCAGCGTTCAGTCGGGAAATCAGCCTTCATCACTACGTCAGCGATGAGGAACCGGTCCATGAATATCTTGCCGTCGATCTCTAGATTCATCATGCGACGGATGCCACTGCGTGCGCCATCGGCCACGATCAGCCAGTCGGTCTCCAAGCTGTAAATGCCATCGGGCGTTTCAACCTGCAAGGTGGCGCCCTGACCGTCCGGATTGACGGATACCACTTTGTTCTTGAAGCGCAAATCGAGATTGGGCAGCGCTTTGGCCCGATTGATTTCGTATTCCTCAAGGTAATACTGCTGCAAGTTGATCATGCCCGGGCGCTTGTGGTCGTCCTGGGGCCGCAGGTTGAAGTTGTAAACCTCTTCCTCCCGAAAGAACGTGCGCCCGACATTCCAGCTCACACCCTTGTCCACGCAAGGCGTGCCGACACCCAGTCGATCAAGAACTTCCAGCGTTCGCTTGGCATAACAGACACCACGGGAACCGACGGAAACCGTGTTGTCGTCATCGAGTACCACCACCTGAACTCCTGACTGGGCCAACTCAATCGCAGCAGCCAGGCCGACCGGACCAGCACCAACGATCACGACGGGGTAACGCTTTCTTTCATTCCCGCTTTGCTCCGGAGGGCGGACATATTCGTAATTCGAATATTTATAGGTACTCAACATGACAGTCTCCTTTTTTTGATTGATGGAACTTAAACAGCAGTCTGCAAGGCGTGCCACATTTCCTGGTCGCGCTCGGCCGTCCAGATGCGCGGGTGTTTGATGCCGCCGGCCTCGTCCACGGCACGGGTCACGTCAAACGGCAGGCAGTGTTCGTAGATGAAGACCTGGCCGAACTTCGGGTCCATGGCCTTGCGGCAATGGGCCATGGCCTGATTCAGGTTCATGCCCTGGGCAACCGCTTCCCGGGCGGAACTCAGCAGCGTCGTCACAAAATCACGGGTGTAAGCCAAGCCTGCCTGCACGTGCTCGGGGCCGATCAGTGCCGGACCCCGACCGGGAACCAGATGCTCCGGCTTCAGTGCAGCCAGCGCGTCAAGCGTGGCGGGCCACTCTTCCAATTGGGCGTCGCCCGTGTAGCAGGCGGCATCGGCTTCAACCAGGTCGCCGGAGAACAGCACTTTTTCAGAGGGTACCCAGACCACCGTATCGCCCTTGGTGTGACCGGCGCCGACGTGCATGATCTTGACTTCCAGCTTGCCCATCCACAGTGTCATTTCATCCTTGAACACCTGCGTTGGCCACGTCAGGCCAGGGATGGAGTCAAAGGCGTCAAACAAACGGGGGAAACGCTCGTATTCGGACTGCATGTCTTGCGCACCGCGCTCAACAATCATCTCGTAGGTGCCTTGGCTGGCGATGATTTCCTGCATGCCGGCCGCCTTGAAGCCCGAGGCGCCGAGCACGCGGACTGCGTGGTAGTGAGAAAGCACCACGTACTTGATGGGTTTGTCGCTCACCTTGCGAATTTCAGCGATCAAGCTCTGCGCCATGACCGGGGTGGCCAGCGCGTCGCAGATCAAGACAGCGTCGTCGCCGATGATCACGCCGGTATTCGGGTCACCTTCAGCGGTGTAGGCCCAGCAGTGCTCGGAGATCTGTGCAAAGGTGGTTGTCTTAACTTCGAGGTCGGCTTGGGACGCAAACTTTTTGCTCATGATTTTTCCTTGGTTACAAACTTACATACCCAGGTACGCGGCGCGCACCTGTTCATTGCTAATGAGTTCCTGGCCGGTGCCGGTCAGGGTGACGTTGCCGGTTTCCAGCACATAGCCGCGGTCGGCAATGGCCAGTGCGGCGAAGGCGTTTTGTTCGACCAGCAAAATGGTCATGCCCTGGGCCTTGAGTGTCTTGACCACGTTAAACACCTCCTCCACCAGCAGCGGTGCCAGACCCATGGAGGGCTCGTCGAGCAGCAGCATCTTGGGCCGCCCCATCAAGGCGCGGCCGATCGCCAGCATCTGCTGCTGGCCACCCGACAAGGTGCCTGCAGGCAACTTGCGCTTTTCCTTGAGGATCGGGAACATGGCAAACACCTTCTCCAGATCGCCTTCCACCTGGTGCTTGGGCTGCGTGTAGGCACCCAGGCGCAAGTTGTCGTCAATCGACAGCGGCCCGAACACCTGACGACCCTCCGGGCTCTGGCAGATACCCCGGCGCATGCGCATGTCCGAGCGCAGCCGGCTGATGTCTTCCCCGTCAAAATGAATGCTGCCCGCGCTCATCGGCTGTACGCCCGACAAGGTGCGCAGAAAGGTGGTCTTGCCGGCGCCATTGGCCCCCACCAGGGCAACGGTTTCGCCGCGCCGCACTTCCAGGCTAATGCCCTTCAGGGCCTTGATGCGGCCATAGCAACTCTCCATGCTACTTACGCGCAGCAGGACATCGGCCTTGACCGGCGCTGCACCCGACTGCAACTTGCCCTCTGTGTGCCCGCCCAGTCCGATCGACTCCGGGGCCAAACTGGCGATGCGGTGAAACAGTTCACGAAACTCCGCTTTCGCTTTGTCGCCAAACAGCGGGTCATCGTTATCGAAGAAGGCGCGGTCGATTTCCGCCCAGTCTTCTTGGGTCAACACCTCGCGGGCCAGCGGCATCGCAAACTTTTCTTCCTGGCGCATATGGCTTTTAAGCCCGGCCGTGTAAGCCCGCAAAGCGGCGACAAACTCAGGGGCATTCAGATCGCCCTGGGCGGCTTGCACTACACAGGCGCGCAGAGTCTTGAGTTGTTGCGGCCCGTTGCGATGCTCCTCCTGCAAGGGGTCCAGAATCGCGGCGGCCTCTGTGCTGCGCAGACGCAGCAGGCGAAACAGATGGTCATCTTCCTTGGGGTGGTGGTAACGATCGACAAACTGCTCAATGTAATCAAAGACCGAGTTGAAAAAGACCAGATCGACCGCTGCGCCGCTCTCGATTTCCTCGGCGACCTGGTCGATGGTGGTGGCCAGGCGCCACATATTGCTATGGTCTTCGCTGATGATGCGTAGTGCTTGCATGCTGTGCCCTTATTCTTGTTTTCAGGCGTGCGTGCCGAGGTAGGCGGCGATCACGTCGGGATTCTTTCGAACTTCATCGCCCGTGCCCTCAGTCAGTTTCTTGCCGTAGTCGAGCACCAGGATGCGGTCGGAGAGGTTCATAACCATCTTCATGTCGTGCTCCACCAACACCACGGTGACGCCAGAATCGGCCACCTTGCGCACCAGTTCATCGACTTCGATGGTTTCCTTCGGGTTCAGGCCCGCTGCGGGCTCATCCAGAAAGATGATGCGTGGCTTCAACGCCAACGCCCGGGCAATTTCCAGCCGTTTCAGTGCCCCGTAAGGCATGCTGTCAGCGCGAGCTTCGATGTATTTCTCCAGGCCCACAAAGCGCATCAGCTCCGCGGACTCTTCGCGCAGTTCAGCGTCACGCCGCTTGATGGATGGAAAACGCAGCGCCGCCTTGAGCGGATTGCGGTCCAGCCGCAGGTGGGCGCCCACCATCACGTTCTCCAGGGCGCTCATGTTCATGCAGATCTGCAGGTTCTGAAACGTGCGGGCAACGCCGCGCCTGGCCAATTCATTGGGTGGTTTGCCACCGATGGATTCACCGTCCAGCAAGATGGAGCCACTGGTGGGGGTATAAACCCCGGTGATCAGGTTGAACAGGGTGGTCTTGCCCGCGCCGTTGGGGCCGATGACGGCATAGACGATGCCAGGCTCGATGCTGAAACTGACGTTTTGCACCGCCTTGACACCACCGAACTGGATGGAGAGTTGCTTGACTTCAAGGAGTGCCATGCTCAGGCTCCCTTGCCAAATTTAGCTGCCAGCGTGGGCACCAGGCCGCGGGGCATGAAGATCATGCAAATCATCAGGATGGTGCCGAAAGCGACGGTTTCCCAGCCTTCAAAAGTAGCCAGCGCCTGCGGCAGTGCGGTCAGCAGCACGGCGCCGACCAGGGAGCCATAGACCGAGGCCATGCCGCCAATCACCACCATGGTGACCAGTTCAATGGAATGGAAGAAGTCGGCGAAGTTGGGCGTTACAAAGCCCACGTAATGCGCCGTGACGCTGCCCATCAGGCTGGCAAAGACCGCGGAGATGACAAAGATTGACACCTTGTAGCGCACCACATCGACCCCGGCAACCTGGGAAGCGACTTCCGAGCCATGCAAAGCCCGCAGGGCGCGGCCAAATGGCGAGTCGATCAGGTTGAGCGAGGCCCAGACACTGACCGAGAGCAGCAGGGCAACAACCCAATACCAGTGCTTGTCGCTGGACAACTCAAAGCCCAGCAAGCCCAACGCGGGTACTGGCATGCCGTCCGGGCCGCCGGTCAAGGCCGCCTCCGTGCGCAGCACAATGTTGATGATGATGCCCAAACCCAGGGTAGCCATGGCCAGATAGTGACCCTTCAATTTGAAGATCGGCCGGGCTACCAGCGCAGCCAGCAGGCCAGTGGCAACAGCACCGGCCCCCATGGCGAGCAGCGGATGCCAGCCGAAGTGGGTTGGCAGCACGGCAGAAGCGTAGGCCCCGATCCCCAGGAAGCCGGCGTGCCCCATGCTGATCTGGCCGGCAAAGCCGATCAGCAGGTTCAGGCCCAGGACAATCACGGCGTTGATGGCCATGCGAATCGCCAGATCGACGTAAAAACTGTTGGGCAGCACAAAGGGCAGCACCAGCAGAATGGCGATAACGATGTAGAGACCGACATAAGCGTTCTTTTTCATGCTTACACCCGGTCCGTTGATTTGCCGCCAAACAGGCCACGTGGCATGAAGAACAGCATGAACAGGATGAGTACGAAAGGAATCGCATCCTTGTAGGCTGACGAGATATAGCCCGCGCCCATCGCCTCCAGGATGCCCACCAGCAAGCCGCCGAGTACGGCACCCAGGCCATTGCCCAGACCACCGACGACGGCGGCAACGAAGCCTTTGAGGCCGAGCATGATGCCCACGTCATAAGAGGTCAGCGTTATCGGGGTGACCAGAATGCCACCCACGGCGCCCAGTGCTGCCGACATGGCAAAGCTCATGAAGAGCACCCAACTGGTGTTGATGCCAACCAACTCTGCCGCCAGGCGGTTAAACGACGTGGCTAGCATGGCCTTGCCGTGCAGGGTGCGGCTAAAAAAGTACCAGAGAGCCACCACGACCAGACCGGTGACGCCCAGCACCCAGAGGCTTTGTGGCATCAGGGTGGCACCGAGGATTTCAATCGGGACATCCCCAGAGAATGCTGGCAGGCTGTGCGTGCCTTTGCCCAGCCACACCTGAATCAGACCGCGAATGACCAGGGACGCGCCGATAGTGATGATGATCAGGGTCACCGTTTCGGCACCCTTGACCGGCTCGATGGCCAGCTTTTCCAGCACCACGCCGACGATGGCCGGCACCAGGATGGCCAGCACCAGTGCGATCGGCAGCGGCAACCCGGCCTGGGTGAAGAACACCGCCAGCATGCCGCCGAGCATGATGAATTCGCCCTGTGCAAAGTTGATGACGTTGCTGGCGTTGTAGATCAGCGTAAAGCCCAGCGCAGCCAGGGCATAGGTAGCGCCGACGGTCATGCCGGAGAACAGGAATTGCAGGAATTGGGCCAGCATTACGCATCCCCCATCGCCGAAGTGAGAAACCCTATCGGGGCCTGAAACCTGATCATTTGTCGTCTCCAGTTGCTTTTTTTTGAGCCAGAAAATTACCTTCTAACTCGCCATGTGTGCAATTCTGAAATAAGGAACTAGTTCTGTCAAGCGAAATAACAAAAAAATGCATTGCGGTGTTTACCGCTTGGGCGGACGAACGTCTACCCAGGATGGGTTCGTGTGGAGATCAGTCCCGGTAAGTTTTGTCGCAGCCAGAACTGGATGGGTGGCACCAGGCTCAAGACGGCGTCTACGCCATGTCTGCTATAAAATTAATAGCTTCTTACGCTTATTGCAAAAGGGCTAGAGGTCTAAAAACATGCAAATAGTTGCCACTACTGCTGGGTCGTTCTTTAAGCAATTGCCCACGGTGAGATACTTCCGCGCTGCCTGCCTCCAACTACTCCCGGGTATCGATCATGGAGTTTTTTATCCAGGCATTTTTTAAAACTCCGCGGTTTGTCATTGGCCCGTTCATGTCGCTTTGGGAGATGGCCAATCGACCAAATGGACTCATGCGTCCGCCGGCATTGCAGGCAGAAATCGATCAGCAATACGAAAACCTCGTGTTGTAGCAATACAAGACGTGTTCCTTCTGCATCAAGGTTCGGCAGGAAATGCGTCGCTTGTCGTTGGAAAACGCCCGCTTTGACGCGCAAAAAGACGGAAAGAGTCGCGAGGATTTGGTGGGTGGTGGCGGGCAGGCCAAGATGCCCTGTCTGAAAATACCGATCTGGTGGGTTGCAGCCAGTGGATTTGCAATCCTGACCAAATTGTCGCGTACCTGGGCGGGCGTTTTGCCAAGAGCTTAAGCAATTCGGCGCCTGCCCGGCAGAAGCGATTTATAAATCTATCCTATCCACGGCAGCACCCCCGGCATAGCCCAAACGCCGTGAAAGCGCCTGCGCTGAATGCTTTAGAGCGGTGACCACCGGCCCGTCCAGCGACATATCAATCATGCCCTTCACACCAATGGCCACTAACGAGAGGGTGATTTCACCCTTGGCATTGAAAACAGGCGCCGCCACCGCTGCTACCCCGGGAACCAGGTGATAGTCGGTCACGGCGGCCACCCCTTGCTGGCGTACGGTTACCAGTATCGCGTCGACCGCCGCAGCCGTATGGACTTCGGGCAGCAGTGCCGGGGTCATCAATTCGCGGGCGATCAGCGGCTCAATCGTGGCTTTGGGCAACCAGGCGGCAAATACGCGACCGCTAGCCGAAGTCAGTGTATTGAGCGCCGTGCCAGTGACCACGTTCACGGTGATCGGGCGGTTGGGCCGCTCGGAGCGCACGATCACCGGGCCGGTGTCGCTCCATACAGCGAGCGCCGTGGTCTCATTAATCACGTCGCGCAACTCGGCGATGGCCGAAAGGCCGAGTCCAACGCGGTCGAGCCGATCAACGGCGACGAGGCCGACCGTCAAGGCAAACGGTCCCAGACCGTAGCGCGAGGTCATTTTGTCCTGCTCAACGAGACCGGAGCGAACCAGACTAACCATATAACGATGCACCTTGGAGGCCGGCATGTCCGCTGCCGCCGCAATGTCCTTGAGCATCATCGAGCGCTGGCCCTGGGTGATGGCACGCAGGATGCTGATGCCGATTTCCAGCGACTGAACGCCGTGTTGACTCTCTGTGTCTTTGCTCATCCGTGCCTCATCTTTGCGCCACGCGGAGCGGCGACGCCATCGCTTAATCATAAAACAGAGCTAGCCAAGCGCAGTTTTATTATTTAGAATTAATTCCTCTATTCGAAACTTTATTAAAAGTAGGAGACAACCCCATGAAATACACCCTGAAAAACCTGGTCGCCGGTGCCGCTCTGGCCTTCGGCGCGTTTGGCGCATTCGCTGCCGAGCCGATCAAGATCGGTTCCGTTCTGTCCGTCACCGGCCCGGCCGCCTTCCTGGGTGACCCGGAGCTGAAGACGATGCAGATGTACATTGAAGAGCTCAACAAAAAGGGCGGTGTGCTCGGCCGCCAGTTGCAGCTGGTTCATTACGACGACGGCAGCGATGCCAACAAGGCTAATGGCTTTGCAAAGCGCCTGATTGATGATGACAAGGTGGATATTCTGATTGGCGGCACCACCACCGGCTCGACCATGTCGATGGTGCCCCTGGCCCAAAAGGCAAACATCCCGTTCATCTCCCTGGCTGGTGCCGTAATCATCATTGAACCGGTCAAAAGCTGGGTGTTCAAAATGGCGCACACCGACCGCATGGCTGCCGAAAAAGTGTTTGAGGATATGCAAAAGCGCGGCATCAGCAAGGTTGCCCTGCTTTCTGAAACCAGCGGTTTCGGCAACTCCGGCAAGAAGGAAACCGAAGGCGTTGCTGCCAAGTACGGCATCACCCTGGTGGCCAATGAAACTTATGGCCCGAAGGATACCGACGCGAGTCCGCAACTGACCAAGATCAAGAACACCGCGGGTGTGCAGGCCGTATTTGTCTTCGGTCTCGGCCAAGGCCCGGCCATCGTCACCAAGAACTACAAGCAACTTGGCATCAAGTTGCCGCTCTATCATTCACACGGTGTCGCCTCCGAAGAGTTCATCAAGCTCGCCGGGCCGTCCGCTGAAGGCGTTCGCTTTCCGGCTGCCGCCCTGCTGGTTGCCGACAAGCTGCCTGCCAACGACCCGCAGAAACCGGTCGTTACCGCCTACGCCAAAGCCTTCAAGGACAAGTGGAAAACCGATGTCTCGACTTTCGGTGGTCACGCCTACGATGGCTTGATGCTGATGGCCGACGCCATGACGCGCGCCAAATCCACCGACAAAGCCAAGGTTCGCGATGCGATCGAGGCAACCAAGGGTTACATAGGCACGGGTGGTAAGGTCAATATGTCGGCTACCGATCACATGGGTCTTGATCTCTCTTCTTTCCGCCTTCTGGAAGTCAAGAACGGTGACTGGACCCTCGTGCAGTAAACGTATTACGGCCTGGGTCGACCCGTCGATTTTTCTAATGCTGCTGTCGCCAAGCGACATACCCGGCGTGGACCCGATCGACTTCGTGATCTTCTCGCCGTCCTGGTTTCACCGCAACTTCGCCAGCTATTGAGCTTTCAGTTAAACGTCAGAACCAATCGCAGCCCCGTGCGTTAGGCCTTTACCAAACTTGTTGGAGGTGCACGATATGGTCAAAAAGAGACTGGAAGAGGCGACAAGGAGGCGCGTGCGCGCCGGGCGACTGCTGCAAAAGGGCCTAAAATCTGCCGAGGTCGCGCTCACTGTGGGCGTAGCGCGGCAAACCGTGTACACATGCAAAGCGGTGCTTGCTGAAGGCGGCATTGAGGCATTGCGCGCAGTTCCCCCGCCGGGGCGGCCCGCCAGACTGAATGAGCCCCCAGCTTGAGGATCTGCGCCACGCCCTGCTGAAAAAACCGAGCGAGTACGGCTTTGAAACAGAGCTGTGGACGCTTCATGCGCGTGGGCGTGCTGATCCACCGGCTGTACGGCGTCAAGTTTGGCCTGACCAATATTTGGTTGCTCCTGGGCGCCCTGGGCTTTAGTGCGCAAAAGCCCGAGGGGCGCGCCATCGATTCAGGCTTGCCGAAGGTGCATGCCTTTGATGCCCAAAGCGTGCTGGACTACTTCAATGGCGGCGACGAGCACGGCATTTTTCGGCCCGCAGCCGGCAGCACGCGCCTGCCCGGACGGGGGAAAATGCTGTGGCTGATTCCGGGCCACTGCGACCCGACGGTCAACCTGCACGACGTGATGATTGGGGTGAGCGGCGGGCTGCGCAACGGCGTCGTGCATTGCCTGTATCCGGTGGATGCGCGCGGCGCGATGAGCTGACAATTCAAGCGTTTCAGGCCTCTGGCGAAATAAGGACGGGCGTCGGCAGCTATTAAAAAAGTAGCATCTCATCGCGTTGCCGATGCAATGCGGGATTATTGAGCTTTCCACGATTCGTGACAGCCTCCACGTCATGCCGAGCGCAGCGCGGCAATCCATGGCTGCGTTTTATCGACGCTGGATCGCCACGGCCTGCGGACGCACCATGACGCGGCTGCGGTCACTCCTCAAACAACGTTTCGCCATTGCTGCGCGGCGGCGCCACGCCCAGGTGCCGGTACGCCGCCAGCGTGGCAATGCGCCCGCGCGGCGTGCGCTGGATGAAGCCCTGCTGGATCAGGTAGGGCTCGATCATGTCCTCAATCGTTCCGGACTCCTCGCCAATGCTCGCGGCGATGTTGTCCAGCCCGACCGGGCCGCCGTCGAAGCGATGAATCAGGGCCTCCAGAAACTTGCGGTCCATCACATCAAAACCCAGCGGATCAACGTCCAGCATGGCCAGCGCCCGGTTGGCGATGTCCAGCGTGATGGTGCCGTTGCCCTTGACATCGGCATAGTCGCGCACCCGGCGCAGCAGCCGGTTGGCGATGCGCGGCGTTCCGCGCGAACGGCGCGCAATCTCGAAGCCGCCTTCCGCGTCCATCGGTGCATTGAGCAGGCCGGCGCTGCGCTTGACGATGCGCGCCAGTTCCTCGGGCGTGTAGAACTCCAGCCGGGCGACGATGCCGAAGCGGTCGCGCAGCGGATTGGTCAGCATGCCGGCGCGCGTCGTGGCGCCGACCAGCGTGAATGGCTGCAAATCGAGCTTGATGGAGCGCGCCGCCGGGCCTTCGCCGATCATGATGTCGATTTGATAATCTTCCAGCGCCGGATACAGGATTTCCTCGACCACCGGGCTCAGGCGGTGGATCTCATCGATGAACAGGACATCGTTCTTTTCCAGGTTGGTCAGCAGCGCCGCCAGATCCTTCGGCTTTTCCAGCACCGGCCCCGAGGTCGAGCGCATGTTCACGCCGAGTTCGTGCGCGATGATGTGCGACAGCGTGGTCTTGCCCAGGCCGGGCGGGCCGAACAGCAGCACATGGTCGAGCGCTTCCTTGCGCTTGTTGGCCGCGCCGATGAAGATTTCAAGCTGCTCGCGCGCCTTGGTCTGGCCCACGTAGTCGTCGAACAGCTTGGGCCGCAGCGCGCGCTCGATGGCCTCCTCCTTGGGCGAGGCAGGCGCGGCCGACAGCATGCGCCGGGCCGGCGGCAGGTCGGATAGGTCGAAGTCGTCGGTCTGGATGCTCATGGTGATCGGGTCCAGTTGCGGTTTACGGTTTATTTCCCCAGCGCCTTCAGCGCCAGCTTGATGCCTTCACTCACGCCCACGTCCGGCGGCAGCGCCTTGAGCGCCAGCGCGGCGTCGCGGTCGCTGTAGCCCAGCGCGACCAGCGCCTGCAGGATGTCGAGCTGCGCTTCGCTGCTCACGCTGACATGCGCGCCGATGTCGGCGCCGAGCTTGCCCTTGAGTTCGAGCAGCAGACGCTCGGCGGTCTTCTTGCCGATGCCGGGCACCTTGACGATGCGGCCCGTCTCCTGCAGCGTGATGGCCTGCGCCAGGTCGGCAACGCTCATGCCGCTGAGCACGCTCAGCGCCATGCGCGGGCCGACGCCGGTGATCTTGATGAGCTGGCGAAACGCGCCGCGCTCGGCGGTGCTGCCAAAGCCGTAGAGCAGCTGCGCGTCCTCGCGGACGATGAAATGCGTGAACAGGCTGATTTTTTCGCCCAGCCCCGGCAGGTTGTAAAAAGTGCTCATCGGCACCAGCACTTCATAGCCGACGCCATGGCAGTCCACCAGGATTTCGGGCGGATTTTTTTCGGCCAGCTGGCCAGTGAGTCTTCCTATCATGGCCAAATCTTAGCAGCCGGGTGGCCGCCCCGATTTAGGCAGACAATCGCCTTCCCGCTCCTTGTTTTGCCCCACTTCAGGAAAACCCACGCCTTGATTCTTCGCCACACCTTCACGCCGCCCAACAACACCCGCATGGCCAACTTGTGCGGCCCGATGGACATCCACATCCGCACCATCGAGGCCGGGCTGCAGGTGACGATTGCGCACCGCTTCGAGCAGTTCAAGATCGACGGCCCCAAGCTGCGCGCCCAGCAGGCGCTGGAAGTGCTGCAGGCGCTGTACGAAATCGCCCAGCGGCCCATCGAGCCGGAAACCGTGCAGCTGATGCTGGCCGGCGACACCGCCCTGAGCACCGCCGAAGGCCCGATGGCGCTGTCCACCCGCCGCGCCGACCTGCGCGCACGCACCATCAACCAGGGCACTTACTTAGAGAACATTGCCACGCACGACATCACCTTCGGCATTGGCCCGGCCGGCACCGGCAAGACCTACCTGGCGGTGGCCTGCGCGGTCGATGCGCTGGAGCGCAGCACGGTGCAGCGGATTGTCTTGACGCGCCCGGCGGTCGAGGCCGGCGAGCGCCTGGGCTTCTTGCCGGGCGACCTGAGCCAGAAGGTCGATCCCTACCTGCGGCCGCTGTACGACGCGCTGCATGAGCTGATGGGCTTCGAGCGGGTGCAAAAAGCCTTCGAGCGCCAGCAGATCGAGATTGCGCCGCTTGCCTTCATGCGCGGCCGCACGCTGAACCATGCCTTCGTGATCCTGGACGAGGCGCAAAACACCACGCCCGAGCAGATGAAGATGTTCCTGACGCGCATCGGCTTTGGCAGCAAGGCGGTGGTGACAGGCGACGTGAGCCAGGTCGATCTGCCGCGCACCCAGCTCAGCGGTCTGGTCGATGCCGAACGCGTGCTCAAGCGCGTCCAGGGCATCGCCATTACCCGGCTGACCAGCGCCGACGTGGTGCGCCATCCGCTGGTGGCGCGCATCGTCGATGCGTATGACAAGACACCCAGCGTCCGCTTGGATGCCGTGGAAGCCGTGGATTCCGATAGCGCTATTGATTTGGTAGCTGCTCCCGCCCGCAGGACAAGCGCAAGGAGCCGAAATGGCTCTTAATCAGCTGAGTTTGTCGCTGCAGTTCGGAAAATTCCCCGAAGCGGCCCTGCACCGCGCCGCCTTGAGCCGCCACAGCGTGGCCCGCTGGATACGCCATGCGCTGCAAAGCGATGCCGAAATCACCGTTCGCATCGTCGGTGCCGAGGAGGGCCAGACGCTGAACCGCGATTACCGGGGCAAGGACTACGCGACCAACGTGCTGACCTTCGACTACACCCAGGAGCCGGTGGTCACGGCCGACCTGGTGCTGTGCGCGCCGGTGGTCGAGCGCGAGGCGCGCGAGCAGGGCAAAACGCTGCAGGCGCATTACGCGCATTTGCTGGTGCATGGTGCGCTGCACGCCCAGGGCTACGACCACGAAACCGGCGAGGAAGACGCGCAGGAAATGGAAGCGCTGGAAATCGATATTCTGGGTGGGCTGGGCTACGCCAACCCCTACTGAGGAATGCTCGCGGGTCATACATTTCCAGCGCGCTGGGGCGCCGAGCTGCTGGCCGGCATTTCGGTGGCCGGCGTGCTGCTGCCCGAGGCCGTGGCCTACGCCGCCATCGCCGGCGTGGCGCCGATGCATGCGCTGCTGGCCGCGCTGGTCGGGCTGTGCCTCTACCCGATTTTTGGCACCAGCCGCTTTGCCGTGGTCAGTCCCACGTCGTCAGCGGCGGCGGTGTTTGCCTCGGCGGTGGCGATGGGCGGGCCGGCCATGGGTTACACGCTGGTCGGCCTGACCGGCGGGCTGTTTTTGCTGGCGGCGGCCTTGCGCGCCGGCTTTCTGGGCGCGTTCATCTCGCGCCCGGTGCTGCGCGGCTTTGCCTGGGCGCTGGGGCTGGGCATCATGCTCAGGCAACTGCCGCACATCGCCGGCGTGCCGGTCCACAGCCTGCAGACCGGCCCGCTGGCGTGGGAGCTGCTGATGCAGTCGGCGCAGTGGCACCGGCCCAGCGTGTGGCTGGGCTCCGCATCGCTGGCGCTGTGGCTGGCGCTCTCACATGGGCTGCGGCGCTGGCTGTTTGTTCCGACTTCCTTGCTGGTGCTGAGCCTGGGCGTGGCGCTGTCGGCCGGGCTCGGGCTGGGCGCGCAGGGCGTGGCGCTGGTGGGCGACATTGCCTGGCAGTCGCCCGCCTGGGGCCTGCCGGGCCTGCACAGCGAGCACTGGCTGCAGACGATGGAGCTGGCGCCGGCGCTGCTGCTGATCCTGTTCGCCGAATCATGGGGCTCGGTGCGCTCGCTGGCGCTGCAAGGCGGCGACCGGGTCGATGCCAACCGCGAACTGCGGGCACTGGGTGCGGCCAACCTCACGTGCGGACTGGTGCAGGGCCTGCCGGTGGGCGCGGGATTCTCCGCGGCCGCCGCCAACTACGCCGCGGGCGGACGCAGCAAATGGGCCGGCGTGGCCGCCGCGCTGGCGCTGGCCCTGCTGCTGTGGCTGGCCCGGCCCTGGCTGGCGCTGCTGCCCTTGCCGGTGCTGGCCGCCGTGGTGATCGGCATTCTCTCGCACAATATCTGGCCGCGCGCCGTCCTCACGTCGCTGCACCTGGGCGGCGATGCCTGGCTGGCGCTGGTGGCCGCGGCAAGCGTCTTTATATTTGGCGTGCTGCCCGGCATGCTGCTGGCGGTGGCGCTGTCGCTGCTGCTGGCGATCCGGCGTTTCGCGCAGCCACTGGTCGCCGAGCTGGGCCTGTTGCCGGGCACGCGTGACTACCTGGACCGCACCTTGCACCCCGATGCCGCCACGCAGGCCGGCACGCTCATCATGCGGCCCGAGGAACCGCTGTTTTTTGCCAACGCCGAGCAGGTGTTCCAGTACGTGCTTCGCCGCGCCGACGCTGCGCAGGCGCGGGTCGTGGTGCTCAGCCTGGAAGTCTGCGACGACCTGGACAGCACCGCCGTGGAAGCGCTGGCCGAATTTGCCGCGAGCCTGGCGCACCAGGGAAAAGCCCTGCTGCTGGCCCGTGTCAAGGACCGACCGCGCAACGCGCTGGCGCGCATGGGCCTGGCTGATGCAATGGCAGGTGGATGGCCCCTGTTCTGGAGCGTGGACGACGCGGCACGGGCGGCTGCCGGCATGATGCCAGCCCAAACGCCATCGTCACCGGCGGCGTGACCCAGGCCGATTGCCGAGCGTATCCTCAAACGGCCCAGGAAGCGCGCTGACCATCAGGATGCAGGCGAGTCTGGGGAGGGCAAGCCCTGGCGCTGACAGTTTTCATCAAATACGGCTATTGCGCAATCAGGACGGGCACAAGCAGCTATTTAAACAATAGCATTGACCGGCTGTTCAGGCACTGGGCGCGATGTGCAAGGGAATCGTCACCGGCCCGTCGTTGACCAAATGCACCTGCATGTCGGCGGCGAAGCGGCCGGTTTCCACCTGCGGGTGGGCGGCTCTGGCCTGCGCCACGAAGTAATCGTACAGCCGCAGCCCCTCGTCGGGCGCGGCCGCGCCGGTAAAGCTCGGCCGGTTGCCGCCCGAGACATCGGCGGCCAGCGTGAACTGGCTGACAACCAGCAGCCCGCCGCAAGCGCCCTGCCCGTCCACATCCTGCACACTGCGGTTCATCTTGCCGGCGGCGTCCGAAAAGATACGCAGTTTGAGGATTTTGGCCAGCAGCTTGTCGGCCTGCGCTTCGGCGTCGCCGCGTTCGGCGCAAACCAGCACCAGGAGGCCCCGGCCAATCTGGCCGACGATTTCGCCATCCACCACGACGCGGGCCTCGGCCACGCGCTGCAGCACGGCTTTCATGCGTGCTTCAAGCTGTGCATCAAGCCAGCGTCACGCGGGCAAACTTGCGCTTGCCGACCTGTACCACATAGGTTCCAGCCGCCAGTTTGAGCGCCTTGTCGCTGACCACGCTGGAATCCACGCGCACGCCGCCGCCGTCGATCAAGCGGCTGGCTTCGCTGCCCGAAGGCGCCAGCCCGGCCGCCTTGAGCAGCGCGCCTATGCCCAGCGGCGCGCCCGACACCGACACTTCGGCAATCTCGTCGGGCACGCCGCCCTTGCTGCGGTTGATGAAATCCTGCTCGGCGGCGTCCGCTGCGGCGGCGGAATGAAAGCGCGCGGTGATTTCCTTGGCCAGCGCCACCTTGGCATCCTTCGGGTTGCGGCCACCTTCAATCTCTGCCTTCAGCGCGGCGATGTCAGCTTCGCTCTGGAAGGACAGCAGCGTGTACCACTTCCACATCAGCACGTCCGAAATCGACAGCACCTTGGCGAACATGCTGTTGGCGTCCTCGGAAATGCCGATGTAGTTGTTCTTGCTTTTCGACATCTTCTCGATGCCGTCCAGGCCTTCGAGCAGCGGCATGGTCAGGATGCACTGCGGCTCCTGGCCGTATTCCTGCTGCAGATGCCGGCCCATCAGCAGGTTGAACTTCTGGTCGGTGCCGCCGAGCTCCAGGTCGCTTTTCAAGGCTACCGAGTCATAGCCCTGCATCAGCGGGTAGAGGAATTCATGCACGCTGATCGACTGGCCGGCCTTGAAACGGTCGTGAAAGTCGTTGCGCTCCATCATGCGCGCCACGGTGTAGCGCGACGCGAGCTGGATCATGCCGCGCGCGCCCAGCGGGTCGCACCATTCGCTGTTGTAGCGAATCTCGGTTTTGGCCGGGTCCAGCACCAGGCTGGCCTGGCGGTAATAGGTCTCGGCATTCACCTTGATCTGCTCGGGCGTGAGCGGCGGGCGCGTGCTGTTGCGCCCCGACGGGTCGCCGATCAGACTGGTGAAGTCGCCAATCAGGAAGATCACCGTGTGGCCCAGGTCCTGCAACTGGCGCATCTTGTTGAGCACCACGGTGTGGCCGATGTGGATGTCGGGCGCGGTCGGGTCCAGCCCCAGCTTGATGCGCAGCGGCACGCCGGTGGCTTCGCTGCGGACCAGTTTGCGGGTCCATTCGTCCTGCGGAATCAGCTCGTCGCAGCCCCGCAGGGTGGTGGCCAGCGCCGTTTGCACACGGTCAGACAGGGGTGAATTTGTAACAAGCTCTTGATTCATAAGGGTTTTTCTTGGGACAGGTTATTGTCCGACAGATATAATTCTGGCTTTCCTACGTCGGGCCGCCATTTTAGAGTCGCCGCCGGCCGCTCACGAGGAAGCCAGAATTTTTGAGTCCGATGCTCTCCACCCGCTGGCAAAACGGTTGGCCTGGTTATCGATTTACCTGTCATCATCGTCCGGCATGCCCTTGCGGCCCGACGCACTTTAGTTGGGATTTACGCTTTGCGCCTGCCCGTCGCCTCCCATGCCCCGCTGACCCTTTCCCGTGTCCTGTCCGCCATTGCCGACAGCCTGCGCCGCCACCCCAAACGCCTGACCGCCAGCCTGGCCATGCTGCTGCTGGGAACCGGCGTGACCGCCTTCGGCGTTGCGCCGCTCGCGCCCGATGCCGCCGACCTGCCCGTTCGCCAGGTACTGGAAGCGATTCAGCCTCTTTCCCCCCAGTCCGCGCAGGCCCAGATGGACGCGCTGGCCGATTTCAACTTCAAGCTGTTTCGCACCGAAAGCACGCGCAGCAGCGACCGCGCCAGCACCCTGCTGCAACGGCTGAACATTGATGACACGGCGGCAGAGGTGTTTTTGCGCACCGACCCCAATGCGCAGCTGATCCTCACCGGGCCACCGGGCAAAAACGTCACCGCCGAGGCCAGCGAAAACCAGCAGCTGCTCAAGCTCAGCATGCGCTGGCCCACCGACGACGAACAGGTGTTCAAGCGCCTGGTCGTTGAACGCAGCAGCGATGGCCGCTTCACCTCGCGCATTGAAACCGCGCCCTACACCCGCTCGGCCCGGCTGGCCAGCGCCACCATCGAGACCACGCTGTTCGCCGCCATCGACGATGCCCGCATTCCCGATGGCGTCGGCGTGCAGCTGGCGGAAATTTTCTCGACCGACATCGATTTCCGCCGCGCGCTGCGCAAGGGCGACCGCTTCAACGTGGTGTACGAAACGCTCGAAGCCGACGGCGAAACCATGCGCACCGGCCGCGTGCTGTCGGCCGAGTTCGTCAACGAAGGCAAGGCCTACCAGGCGATGTGGTTCCAGCCCCCGGGCCAGGACGCGTCAGGCGCCCCGCTGAAGGGCGGCTACTACACGCTGGACGGCAAGAGCCTGCGCCGCGCGTTTTTGAGTTCCCCGGTGGAGTTCTCGCGCATCAGCAGCGGCTTTTCGATGCGTTTTCATCCCGTCCTGCAAACCTGGCGCGCCCATAACGGCACCGATTTTGCAGCGACCACCGGCACGCCCGCCCGGACCATCGGCGACGGCGTGGTGGAGTTTGCCGGTGTGCAGAACGGCTACGGCAACGTGGTCTTCATCAAGCACCGCGACAACCGTGAAACGGTCTATGCCCACCTGAGCAAGATCAACGTGCAGCAGGGCCAGACCGTCAGCCAGGGCCAGACCATCGGCCTGGTCGGCTCGACCGGCTGGGCCACCGGCCCGCACCTGCACTTCGAGGTCCGCATCAATGGTGTCCAGCAGGATCCGATGACTGTCGCCAAGCAAAGCGACGTGGTTCCGGTGCCCGCTGCCGCCCTGCCGCAGTTCAGGCAACTGGCCAACGGCTTCAGGAACCAGCTGCAGGCCGCAGCCACCATCGACCAGACCCGGGCCGAGTAAGGCAAAAGCCGGTAGCGACTGCGGCAAAATAGCCGCATGCACGACTACACCATTGGCCTGATGTCAGGCACTTCCCTTGACGGCGCCGACGGCGTTCTGGTCGATTTTTCAGGCCAGACGCTGCGCGTCGTCGCCAGCGCCAGCGAGCCGTTTGGCGACAGTTTTCGGGCCGAACTGCTGGCGCTCAATTCGCCTTCGCACAATGAATTGCACCGCGCCGCGCTGGCGGGCAGCCAGCTGGCGGCGGTGTATGCCAGGGTGGTGGCCGACCTGGTGCGGCAAGCAGGCGCGCTCGGAATCCCCGCCGGCCAGATCCAGGCCATTGGCGCGCACGGGCAGACGGTCAGGCACCAGCCCCAGCGAACTTCAGCAGAACCTGCGGGCGCGGGCTACACGCTCCAGCTCAACAATCCGGCCCTGCTGGCCGAATTGACCGGCATTGACGTGGTGGCCGATTTCCGCAGCCGCGATGTCGCCGCAGGCGGCCAGGGTGCGCCGCTGGTGCCGGCGTTTCACCAGGGTGTCTTTGGCCGCGCGGACGCCACGGTCGCGGTGCTGAACCTGGGCGGCATATCCAATCTCAGCGTGCTGCCGCCTGCCGGCTCGCCTTTGCCGGTGCTGGGCTTTGACTGCGGACCGGGCAACGCGCTGATGGACGCCTGGTGCCTGCAGCACACCGGCCAGCCTTTTGATGCGGGCGGCGCCTGGGCGGCCGGCGGCCGGCTGGTTCCGGCGCTGCTGGCCAGCCTGCAGGGCGAGCCCTACTTCTCGCAGCCGATTCCCAAGAGCACGGGCCGCGACCTGTTCAGCCTGGCCTGGCTGGCTGAAAAACTGCGGCCCTTTTCTGGCGAACGACCCGAGGATATTCAAAATACATTGACCGAATTGACGGTTTGCGCATGCAATGCAGGCATTTGCAGCTATGGAAAAGAGAGCATCGAGCTGATTGTCTGCGGCGGCGGCGCGTTCAATCTTTATCTGCTGCAGCGCCTGCAGGCGGGCCTGCCCTGGCTTCGCGTCAGCACCTCGGACCGGCACGGCCTGCCGCCGCTGCAGGTCGAGGCGGCTGCCTTTGCATGGCTGGCCCGCCAGATGATCCGGCGCCAGCCCGGCAACCTGCCCGGCGTGACCGGCGCAGCGGGCTTGCGCGTGCTGGGCGCGCTGTATCCCGCCTGAACCGGTCTGGCCCCCTCTTCAGGCTTTCACCCATGTTCACCTTTCAGGTCAGAGCGCCACGCACCAGCGGGAATGCCGGCAGGCCCGCCAGGATGGCCGCTCCGTAGCGCATCGTCACCAGCCGGGTGTCGCACACCGTGATGACCGCCCGGTCGGTGACGGTTCTCACGCCGCGCCCGGCCCACTGGGCCAGCTTCATGCCAGCTCTAGGCACCGACAGTTCGGCAAACGGGTCGCGCCCCTGCCCGCTCAGCCACTCGGCCAGCGCTTCCTCGACCGGCGAGCTTGGCGGCGTGAAGGGCAGCTTGTCGATCACCACATGCTCGCACAGCCGGCCCGGCAGGTCGATGCCTTCGCCAAAGGACTGCAGGCCAAAGATGATGCTGCGTTCGCCGGCCTTGACGCGCCGGCCGTGCTCCCTGAGCAGCTCGGTGCGCGAGCGAACGCCCTGCACCTGAACCTGGTCCAGCAAATCCTGGGGTAGCGCCGCATGACAAGCCTGCATCTGGCGTTTTGACGTGAACAGCACCAGCTGCCCGTGCGGGTGCTCGCGCAGCAGCCCGGGCAGCTTGGCGCACAGCTCATCGGAGAAACCCGGGCTCTTGGGCGAATGCGTCATGGGCGCGATGCGCAGCTCGCCCTGCGTGGCATAGTCAAAAGGCGAGTCCACGACCAGCGAGCGGCGCTCGGGAAAGCGGTTCATGCCGCTCAGCCGGTCAAAAAAATCAAAGCTGCCGCAGGCCGTGAGCGTGGCCGAGGTGCAGACGGCGGCGCTGACCTTGTTCCACAGGTTTTTGGACAAGACCTGCGCCGCCGTCATCGGGCTGGCGCACAGCCAGGCGTCCGGCGCGCTGCCGGCCCCATCCTCGGCCCACTCGATCCACTTGGCCCACGGCACCCGGTCGTGGGTCGCCCAGGCGCTCAGCAGCTTGTCCAGGGTGCCAAGCCGCGACAGATAGACGCCCAGCTCGACGCCGGCATGGGTCTGCTCCTCGCGCTGGGTGGGCGACTTCGCTTCGTCGGGCTCCTTCAATGCCGCCGCGATGCTTGAAACCACCGAGGCAATGGCGCGGATGAGCGTGGCGAGTTCCTGGCACTCGGGAACCAAGGCCTCCGGGATACGGCCCTGGGCGAAGCGGTGGACGGGCTGGCCGGCGCTGACGAGCTGGGCATCCTGCCAGTAGCGCTCGAGCATCGCCAGCTTGTCGGTGCAGCCGGTGACGAGCTGGGCAAAGGCGACCGGGTCCGGCCGGGTGGACGCCGGCAGGGCCTTGCCATGGCGCAGCGCTACCGTGCGCAGGCTGGTGAGCAATTTGCTGCTCGTGCCCAGGCGCGCCCGGTACGAGAACTGCTCGGCCGCGATGCCCGGCAGGTGGTGCGCCTCGTCGAACACGAACAGGGTGTTGCCCGCATCGATCAGGCTGCTGTCGGTCTGCAGCGTCGCCAGCACCAGGGCGTGGTTGGCCACCTGCAGCGTCGCGCCGGCCGCCTGGCGCCTGGCCTTGAAGAAGGCGCAGCTTCTGAAATGCTCGCATTGCCCGCCGTTGCAGGCGTGGGCATTGGCCTGGACCTGGCGCCAGTCCTGCGGGTCAGGCGGCTGCGCCAGGGAGTCGATGTCGCCGTCCCAGCTGCCCGCGTGCAGCTTCTTGGCGCTGCTCTTGAACCAGCGCATCGCCTGGCTGCGGTCGCGCGGAATGCCGGCCGCCGGCCGGCGGGCGTCGCCAAAGGAATCCTGGAACAGCTCGCCCGTGAGCAGGCCGTCCTGCGCCACGTCGTTGATCACGCCTTCGAGGCGGCTTTCGCAGACATAGCGGGCGCGGCCCTTGAGGATGTCGTAGCGCAGATCGGGAATGATTTCAGCCAGGCGCGGCAGATCCTTGTGGAACAGCTGCTCCTGCAGGGCCACGGTGGCCGTGGAGACGATGACGGTTTTCTTGAGCACCTCGGACGCCACGATGGCCGCCAGGCAGTAGGCCACCGTCTTGCCGGTGCCCGTTCCTGCTTCGAGTTGCGCCAGATGGCTGCCCGTGCGGACCTCGTCCTCGGGCGCCCTGGCCGACAGGAAGGTCAGCAGGCACGCCTGCATCATCTGGTACTGGCCGGGCCGGGCGATGAAGCCGGGCCAGTCGGCAGCGACCTCGCCATACAAGAGTTCCAGCCGGATGCGCGCGGCTTCCAGCAGATCGGGGTCAATGCCCTGCTCAGAGGCATGCGCCGGCACGGCGACGGGAGACTGGACCAGGGAAAACGCCAGGGGCGCGCCTTCAAGCGCGGACGGGGTGGTGGACAAACTCATCTGGCTGATTATTGACCGATGTCACGCCGTGCGTCCCGCCTGAAACGAGTGCAGCCTCTGATGCGCCTGCCCGCTGCCGAAAAAAGCCGGCAAACCGAAGCAGGTAAAGCCGCCCTGAAGGCGGCTTTTACAAAATGGGCCGTCAGCCAGACCCTTGAGACTCAGCCCTCAGACCGAGAAGCTGGAGCCGCAACCGCAGGAACTGCTGGCATTCGGGTTCTTGATGACGAACTGCGCGCCTTCCAGGTCGTCCTTGTAGTCGATCTCGGCGCCGACCAGGTACTGGTAGCTCATCGCATCAATCAGCAGCGACACGCCATTCTTGGTCATGGTGGTGTCGTCTTCGTTGGTGATCTCGTCAAAGGTGAAACCGTACTGGAAACCCGAGCAGCCGCCGCCTTGCACAAACACGCGCAACTTCAGGTCAGGATTGCCTTCCTCGGCAATCAGTTCGGCCACTTTGGAGGCCGCGCTGTCGGTAAAAACAAAGGGCGCGGGCATTTCGGTCTGGATATTTTCAGCAACTGCACTCATGGGAACTCCGTTATTCAATAAGCCAACAGGCAATCTGGAAATACTACAGCAAATCAATCAACCATAACGCGCGCGCGTCTTAGCGCATTGCAGCCGCCGCGCCATGAAAAAAGCCGCCAGGCGGACCAGGCGGCTTTTTTGCAAAGCAGGGGAAGCGAAAATTAACGCTTGCTGAACTGCTTGCGACGGCGGGCTGAGCGGAAACCGACTTTTTTACGTTCGACTTCACGCGCATCGCGGGTCACGAAACCGGCCTGGCTCAACGCTGGCTTGAGCGTTGCGTCATAGTCGATCAGGGCGCGGGTAATGCCGTGGCGCACTGCGCCGGCCTGGCCGGACTCGCCGCCGCCGTGGACGTTGATCATGATGTCAAACGTCTCGACGTGGTTCGTCAGGAACAGGGGCTGGCGGCAGATCATGATGGAGGTCTGGCGACCGAAGAACGCTTGAATGTCCTTGTCGTTGACCGTGATCTTGCCAGTGCCTTTTTTGATAAACACACGGGCGACGCTGGATTTGCGACGGCCGGTGCCGTTGTTCCATTCACCGATCATTTGGCTGACTCCCGTGATGTGCCTGCAATTTCAAGCACTTTAGGCTGTTGGGCGGTATGCGGATGCTCTGCACCGCCGTACACCTTGAGTTTCTTGATCATGGCGTAACCGAGCGGGCCCTTAGGCAGCATGCCCTTGACGGCTTTTTCCAGGGCGCGGCCAGGAAACTTGGTTTGCATGTCGCGGAAATTGGTGGCAGTGATGCCGCCTGGATAACCGGAGTGACGGTAGTAAATCTTGTCGGTCGATTTGGCACCGGTCACGCGCAGCTGGGCTGCGTTGATGATGACGATGAAGTCACCGGTATCGACGTGAGGCGTATAAATGGCCTTGTGTTTGCCGCGCAAACGGAGAGCAACTTCGCTGGCTACTCGTCCGAGGACCTTGTCGGTCGCGTCAATCACAAACCACTCGTGCGTCACGTCAGCGGGTTTGGCGCTGAAGGTTTTCATGAGTTTCTCTTATTTAAAAGGGGGGTTTGTCGGGTTCTTTTCCACGGTCGGCGTTCCTCTGATGAGAACCTCTTAGGTGGTCATTTGCCTGCCGGCGCTTATCTAGACAAGTCCAAAAAGTGCCTTCAAGCAACCCTGCCGCGGAACCACATGTGCGCTGCAGAGCCCGCGATTATATGAAGAATCAAGGGTTTGCGTCAATTTTTAGGGTCTTTGCACGGCAAGAAGGTACGATAGAGGCATGTTTTCTTACCGCCACGCCTTCCATGCAGGCAACCATGCCGACGTTCTCAAGCACACTTGCCTGATTGCGTTGATGAAGTACCTGACCCAAAAAGACACGGCCCTGACCGTGATCGACACCCACGCCGGCGCCGGCCTGTACCGCCTCGACGGCGACTACACCGAGACCAGCGGCGAAGCCAGCGAAGGTATTTTCAAGCTGCTTTTAGCATCAAAAACCGCTTCTGCGCAGACTGGTAAATCGGGAGCAGCTATCAAAAAAGTAGCGCCTGCGGCCACAACCAAAACCCCTCCCGCAGCGCCTGAGCCAACTGCCAAGTCCGCCGCCGACTACGCCTGGGCGCCGGCCCTGCAGGACTACCTGGAACTGCTGCGCAGCCTGAACCCGCATTTCGCCCAGACCGGCGACCCGGCCCATCTGAAGATTTACCCCGGCTCGCCCTTCATCGAGCAGAAATTCCTGAGCGGGCGCGACAAGCTCAAGCTGTTTGAGCTGCACCCGACCGATTTCAAGTCGCTGACCGGCAACATCGAGCAGCTCGGCGTGGGCCGCCAGGTCGTCGTTGCCCGTGAGGACGGCTTTGAAGCGCTGAAAACCTTCTTGCCGCCACCGGCCCGGCGCGCCATGGTGCTGTGCGACCCGAGCTATGAAATGAAGACCGACTATCTGCGCGTCTCAAGCTGCATGGCGGACGCCGTCAAGCGCTTCGCCACCGGCACCTACGTGGTCTGGTATCCGATCATTCCGCGCCCTGAAGCGCACGACCTGCCGCGCAAGCTCAAGACCATCGCCGTCAAGGCCGGCCGCAGTTGGCTGAATGCCACGCTGACGGTCAAGTCCAGCAAGCTGACCACCGACACCGAAGGCGAAGTCGTTCGCCCCGGCCTGCCTGCCAGCGGCATGTTCATCATCAACCCGCCGCACACGCTCAAGGCCGAGTTGCAGGCCGCGCTGCCGCAAATGGTCGCCCTGCTCGGGCAGGACCGCAATGCCGGCTTTACGCTGGAACACGGCGGCTGAGCGTCTGGCCCGCGCATCCGGACTCAGGCCAAAGCCCGGCGGATATCGGTGGCTTGCGTGCCCTGCCCTGAAGCCACCCCGTCAAGCTTTGGCGACGGCCTTCAGAACGGTGGGCGCGATCAGTCGATGCATCGGCACCACAGGAAGCATGTAAAGCCGACCGAGAAAGTTGTTCACCTGCACGACCGTGGTGACGGTGACGACCACTTCTGCATCCTGCGCTGGAGGCGTGCAATGCACGGACAGCGTGACGTTCAAGTGCTTGTCCCTGTCGCCGAGAAGGGCTTCGCTGAAGGTGTTCTCGAAGAGGGTAAAGATACCGATCCGCTCCCCGGGCTGGTACTCGGACGCATTCCTGAACGTGTTCACGTTGTCCAGCGCTCCCAGATTTTTCAGCCCCACAAAAGAAACTACACGGTTGCGAAGCGACATGCAGGTGTTCACCCATGAGGGGGTTTGGGCCAGGGCTTTTTGGAACTGCGCCAACGCTGGCAACTTCGGGTCGCCTGCCTTGACCGACCAGGCGTCATAAAAATAGGCGCCAGGGATCAATTCGGCGATGCGGCTACGCGCCGGCGGACTGGTTTCGTGCGGAAGGTTGTTCATGCGGGCTCTTTCAAGCGTCAAATCAGTCGTTCGCGGAATCAATGCCATGGCCCGAGGTGCGTCAACCGCAGCGTCCGTGCGGCCCTCTTTAATACTTCAGCGCGCCGCTCTTGCCCCAGAAGACGCGGTAGGAAAACACGGTGTAGCCGATGATCATCGGCAACACCACCACCGCGCCCGCCAGGATGACGCCCATGGATTCCGGCGAAATGGCGGCTTGCCAGATATTGATACGGTCAATCACCAGCCACGGAAACAGGCTGTAGGCCAGGCCGTAGAACGCCAGCAAAAACACCCCGATGGTGCCGCCGAAAGGCACCCAGATGCCGTATTCGTTGCCCTGCGCCAGGCGCGTGGGCAGGCGCTGCAGGCTGCGGTGGATCACCCAGAACAGCACGGCGGTGGCAACGGGAATCGGCAGCAGCAGCACGATATTGGGAAACGAAAACCACTTGTCGAAAATCGCCCGGCTGACCCACGGCGTGGCCAGCGAAATGGCCGCGATGCCCGCCATGGTGAGCCACAGGCTGGCGCGCGCCCAGCGCACCGCCTGCAACTGCAGCGCGCCACCCGACTTGATGATCAGCCAGCCGGCGCCCAGCAGGCAGTAGGCCGACAGCAGCGCCAGGCCGATCACCGCGTTGAAGGCGATGACCCAGCCGGTCGTGGCAAAGCCGGTGATCAGCGAGCCCAGCATGTAGCCTTGGCTCCAGCTGGCCATCAGCGAGCCGGCATAAAAGGCGCGGTTCCACAGCGGCTTGCGGGCCGCGTGCGCCTTGACCCGGAAGTCAAAGGCCACGCCGCGCAGTGTCAGGCCGATCAGCATCATGGCCACCGGCAGGTACAGGGCGCCCAGAATCACGCCGTGCGCCATCGGAAACACCGTCAGCAAGATGCCGACGCCCAGCACCAGCCAGGTTTCATTGGCATCCCAGAACGGGCCGATGCTGGCAATCATGCTGTCCTTGTCGTCCTCGCTGGCGCTGCGCATCAGCATTCCGACGCCGAGGTCGTAACCGTCCAGGATCACATAGGCCAGCATCGCCAGCCCCATGACGCCCAGGAAAACAATCGGCATCCAGCCGGCGGCCTGGGTGAGGTTGGGTGCCATGTCAAGCATGAGCCGCTCCTGGTTGGCTGGTTTGCTGTTCGGGGTAGGTGACGGGGTTCGGCGTGTCTTCCATGCCGCTGTCGGCCGGGGTCTTGTGCCGCGCCAGGTAGAACACCACCGAGACATAGGCCACGATGAGCGCGGCATAGAGCGCCAGGTACAGCGACAGCGTGAATGCAATCTTGGGCGCCACCACCTGCGAGGCCGCGTCGGCGGCGGTCAGCACGCCGGACACCAACCAGGGCTGCCGGCCGATTTCCGTCGTGTACCAGCCTGCAACCAGCGCGACCCAGCCGGCAAAGGTCATGGCCACCAAGGCCCTGGCCTGCCAGTTGCGAAGGTTGCGGGCCGGGTCTTTCTTCCAGGGCGCCAGTTGCAGCACGCTCGACCAGCTGACCGCGAGCATCAGCATGCCCATGCCCACCATGATGCGAAAGGCCCAGAACACCGGCGCCACCGGCGGGTGCTTGCCTTCAAACTCGTTCAGTCCCCTGACCTCGCCGTCGAGATGGTGGGTCAGGTAGAGCGACGCGAGCTTGGGAATGCCGATTTCATAGCGGTTTTCTTTCGCCTTTTCATCCGGCAGCGCAAACAGCACCGCCGGAACGCCTTTTTGCGTTTGCCAGATGCCTTCCATCGCGGCCAGCTTGGCCGGCTGGTGTTCCATGGTGTTCAGGCCGTGAAAGTCGCCGGCCAGGATCTGCAGCGGAATCAGGAAAGCGGCCAGGTAGATGCCGGTCTTCAGCCCGGCCATGACCTCGGCGCCGCGCTCCTGGCGCAGCCAGCGGTAGCTGGAGACGCCCGCCACCAGGAAAGCCACGGTCAGGCCCGAGGCCAGCATCATGTGCGTGAAGCGGTAGGGGAACGACGGGTTGAAGATCACTTCCAGCCAGCTCGTGACATGCGCCTTGCCGGCGATCATTTCAAACCCGGCGGGCGTGTGCATCCAGGAGTTCAGCGCCAGAATCCAGAAGGCCGACAGCGTGGTGCCGCCGGCCACCAGCAGCGTGGCGATGGTGTGCATTTTTTCACTGACGCGCGCCCGGCCGAACAGCATCACGCCCAGCATGGTGGCTTCGAGGAAGAAGGCCGTCAGCACTTCATAGGCTAAAAGCGGCCCGGCAATGTTGCCGACTTTCTCCATGAAGCCCGGCCAGTTGGTGCCGAACTGAAAACTCATGGTGATGCCACTGACCACGCCCAGCGCAAAGGTCAGTGCAAAAATCTTCACCCAGAACTGGTAAGCGTCCATCCAGTGCTGCTGCCCGGTCTTGACAAAGCGCAGCTTGAAAAACAGCAGCACCCAGGCCAGCGAGATGCTGATGGTCGGGAACAGGATGTGAAAAGTCATGTTGGCCGCGAACTGAATCCGCGCCAGAACCAGGGCGTCAAGTCCATCCATGATCAGCTCCTGGAATTTTCGGCAACAGATTCCGGCAGCACTGGGTCAGGGTCAGGCAAGGCACGACCCCGGAAACCGGCCTTGACGCTACTGGTCACCTTGTCCTTGGCCTGCAGCAGCTTTTGCACCTTGGCGCCCATTTTCATCAGGCTGATGAGTGTGCTTGAGTCCATCTTCTGCACATCAGAAAGCCAGCCTGTCATCAGCTCGATCAGCTCGTGCATCTGCCGCATGCGTTCCTGGGCATGGATGTCGTCCTCGCCGGAGGGTTTTTCCATCAGCGCGTCGCGCAGCATCGACAGCGTCGGATCGATCTCGCGCTTGCGCCGCTCCTCGGCCAGCGTGCGAAAGATCGCCCAGACATCCTCGGGCGCCTGAAAGTATTCGCGCCTGTCGTTGGGCAAATGCTGCAGCCGCACCAGGTTCCAGGACTGGAGTTCCTTCAGGCCCATGCTGACGTTGGAGCGGGAAAAAGCCAGCGCCTCGCCGATGTCGTCGGCGTTCAGCGCCCGGGGCGAGACATACAGCAAGGCGTAAATCTGCCCCACGGTGCGGTTGATGCCCCAGCGGCTGCCCATCTCGCCGAAGTGAAGGACAAAACGCTGGGTCAGGGGAGCAAGGTTCATGGTGCGATGTACTGAAGTTTCAGGAATTACTGAAATTCTAGTAAACGCTCCGGCTCTGCGCTGCCGGTTTTCCTTAACCCTTCAAATTGCAGGGTTGACGCCGGATCGGCATTTCCCGAAACGCCATTCATGCAAGGCGTTCGTGCCGCCTGGCAGAACCCGGTGCAACATCAACGCCGGTGAGTGCGTGCCGAGCGGCGCGGTGCTTTGCCGTTTTTCTTGAGCTGGCCAGGGGCCAATGCCGCGTTGTCCAGGGTGTCGGCCACGTTCAGCGACACCTCGGCCACGCCCGCGCCCATCAAGCCCAGGGCTTCGGCGGCGGCCTGGCTCACGTCAATCACGCGGCCCGGGGAAAACGGTCCCCGGTCATTGATCCGCACATCGACTTCGCGTCCCAGGGCCAGGCTGCGCACCCGGACAATGGTGCCGAAAGGCAGGGTCTTGTGGGCGGCCGTCAGCGCGTATTTGTCGTAGTTCTCGCCGCTGGCGGTGCGGCGGCCATGGAATTGGGCGCCGTACCACGACGCATGGCCGCGCTCCAGCTCCAGCGCCGCCGCGCCGGTCAAGCGGTATTTTTCATCCACGGGAACATCGGGCACCGCTGGCGCTTCAGCCGGGGCGGCCGGAGGCGGCGCCTCGACCTGCTTGCGAAAACGCCGGGCAATGAAGTCGGCAAGGCGTGATGGATGAGGCGGTGCCGGCGGCGTCGCAGCGGCGGGCGTTGATGGCGACGCCAAGGCCGAAGACTCCGCCGGGGACAAGGCCGGCGCCGGATGGGGCGCTGCCGTCGGCGCGGGCAGCGTCGTGCAGCCCGCCATCAGGGCCAGCAGGCCCGCCGCCAGCCAGCACTTGAGGGCGCCGCCCCGGGAGGCGAAAACCAGACCCGCCATCAGGCCGGCGTCAGGCGGCGAATGATCTCGGTCGTCGCCGCCGCCTGGTTCATCGTATAAAAATGGATGCCCGGCACGCCGGCCGCGCACAGCTGGCCGCACAGATCGGTGATCACGTCCAGGCCAAAACTCCTGATCGACGCCATGTCGTCGCCATAGCCCTGCAGGCGCAAACGAATCCAGCGCGGAATCTCGGCGCCGCAGGCATCGGAAAAACGCATCAGCTGGGTCGAACTGGTGATCGGCATGATGCCCGGCACCACCGGCACCTCGACGCCCAGCCGCCGCACGTCATCAACAAAGCGGAAATAGGCATCGGCGTTGAAGAAATACTGGGTGATGGCTGAATTGGCGCCGGCCCTGACCTTGGTCGCAAAGGCGTTCAGGTCGGCATCGGCCGATTTGGCCTGCGGATGGATTTCGGGGTAGGCGGCGACTTCGATGTGAAAGGCATCGCCGGTTTCAGCGCGGATAAAGGCCACCAGGTCGCTGGCGTAATGAAACTCGCCGCCCATGCCGTAGCCGCTGGGCAGGTCGCCGCGCAGGGCCACCAGGCGCTTGACGCCCATGGCCCGCAAGGCGCCAAGCTGGTCGCGCACCGTCGCCCGGGTCGCGCCGACGCACGAAAAATGGCTGGCAGCGGCCACGCCCTCGTCCTGAATCGCCTTGACGGTGCTGAAGGTGCCCTCCTGCGTCGAGCCGCCGGCGCCAAAGGTCACCGAGCAAAACTCCGGCTGGTGCGCATACAGCGCCTGGCGCGTCAGCCGCAGCTTCTCGACGCCTTCAGGCGTCTTGGGGGGGAAAAATTCAAAACTGACCGGAATATTCATCGCTGGCCTTCAATCACTGGTGGAGTTGTCATCGGATTTTTTATCGCGCCGCTTGCCGCGCGCCGGGCCATGCTGGCCCGCCTGCGCCAGTTCGGAATCTTCGTGCGGCGCCCAGGACGCCCGCATCTCGCTGCGCGGCACCCGCTTGGAGACTTTTCGCTGCGGCGCCGCCAGCAGCGGCTGGTCTTCGCCCTGCACCTCATGCCCTTTTTGGGCGTGGATGAAGAACTCGCGGTTGCCGTCGCCGCCGGCAATCGGCGACTCCAGCCAGGCCTTGACCTCCAGCCCCAAGGCGGCGCAGGCATCGCGCAGGCGCTTTTCAACGAATTCGAAATGCGCCGCATCGCGCACGATGCCGCCCTTGCCGATCTGGCCCGGCTGCAGTTCAAACTGCGGCTTGACCAGCATCAACAGGTGGCCGTCAGGCTTGAGCAGCCGCACCACGGCGGGCAGCACCAGCGTCAATGAAATGAAGGACAGGTCGCCGGTCAGGAAGTCGAACACCGGATCGAAGCCGCCTTCCTCCGCTTCAGCCGCTTCATCGCCGTCATCGCTTTCTTCAGCGTCTTCAAAGTCCTCGAAGTCCTCGAAGTCGTCTTCACTGCCGCTGCTGATGTGCAGGGCACGGCGGTAATGCACCCCCAGGTCTTCAGCCGTCAGCGAACGCGCATTCACGCCTTCGATGCAGACCACGCGCTCGTCGGCCCGCAGGCTGTCGTGCAGCTGGCCATGGCCGACATCGACGCCCACGACCTGCACGGCGCCGTGCTGCAGCAGGCAGTCGGTGAAGCCGCCGGTCGATTGGCCGATGTCCAGGCAACGCAGGCCCGTCACGTCCAGGCCCGTGCTTTTCAGCGCGCCTTCGAGTTTGAGGCCGCCGCGCGAGATGTACTTGGCTTCGGTGGTGTCGAGCACCTGCAACTCGGCGTTGCCGGGAATTTCATCGCCGTTCTTGGCGACTTTTTTCCAGCCACGGCCTCGTCCACGCGCCAGTGCACCCCCGAAGCGATCAGGCGCTGGGCCTGGGAACGGGTGGTGGCATGGCCGTGTTCAACAAGAAATAGATCAGCGCGCATAAGGTTCCGGCAACGTCAAGGTTGCGTACAGGGGAATAAAACTATCATTTTGATAGCTGCCAGCGCATGCACAGCATGCGCAAGAGGCCAATTTGGCTTAAAAATGCCCTTGCGCCCGGAGCGCAGGGGCCACAAGGCATCTCAATAACGGTAGGTATTGGCCTTGTAAGGGCCAGCTTTGGACACGCCAATATACGCTGCCTGCTCGTCGCTCAGTTCGGACAGCATCGCGCCGACCTTCTTCAGGTGCAGGCGGGCAACCTTTTCATCGAGGTGCTTGGGCAGCACATAGACCTTGCCGGCTTCATAGTCGTCCTGCTTGGTGAACAGCTCGATCTGCGCAATCGTCTGGTTGGCAAAGCTCGACGACATGACAAAACTCGGGTGGCCGGTGCCGCAGCCCAGGTTCACCAGCCGGCCCTTGGCCAGCAAAATGATGCGCTTGCCGTCAGGGAAGATCACATGGTCCACCTGCGGCTTGATTTCTTCCCAGCTGCATTTTTCGAGCGACGCCACGTCGATCTCGTTGTCGAAGTGGCCGATGTTGCAGACGATGGCCTGGTCTTTCATGGCCGCCATGTGCGCATAGGTGATGACGTTCTTGTTGCCGGTGGCCGACACGAAGATGTCGCACTTGTCGGCGGCGTATTCCATGGTCACGACCTTGTAGCCTTCCATCGCCGCCTGCAGGGCGTTGATCGGGTCGATCTCGGTGACCCACACCTGGGCGCTCAGGGCGCGCAGGGCCTGGGCGCAGCCCTTGCCCACGTCGCCGTAGCCGGCCACCACGGCAACCTTGCCGGCAATCATCACATCGGTGGCGCGCTTGATGCCATCGACCAGCGATTCGCGGCAGCCGTAGAGGTTGTCGAACTTGGACTTGGTGACCGAATCGTTGACGTTGATGGCGCGAAACGCCAGCGTGCCCTTGGCCGACATTTCATTGAGGCGCAGCACGCCGGTGGTGGTTTCCTCGGTCACGCCGATGATGTTGGCCAGGCGGCGGCTGTACCAGGTCGGGTCTTGCGCCAGCTTGGCCTGGATGGCGTTGAACAGGCAGATTTCCTCTTCGCTGCCGGGCTTGTCCAGCAGGCTGGCATCGGTTTCAGCCTGCGCGCCCAAGTGCATCAGCAGCGTGGCGTCGCCGCCGTCGTCCAGGATCATGTTCGGGCCTTCTTCGGGCGTGCCGTGGGTGCCGGTGAACTCGAAGATGCGGTGGGTGTAGTCCCAGTAATCGGCCAGGGTTTCGCCCTTGATGGCGAACACCGGCGTGCCTTCGGCGGCAATCGCGGCGGCGGCATGGTCCTGCGTCGAGAAGATGTTGCACGAGGCCCAGCGCACTTCAGCGCCCAGCGCCTGCAGGGTTTCAATCAGCACGCCGGTCTGGATGGTCATGTGCAGCGAGCCGGTGATGCGCGCGCCCTTGAGCGGCTGGGCAGCGGCGAATTCCTGGCGAATCGCCATCAGGCCGGGCATTTCGGTCTCGGCGATTTTGAGTTCCTTGCGACCCCAGGCGGCCAGCGTCAGGTCGGCAATGATGTGGTCGGTGTTCAACATGGTTTTCAGTGCAGCGTTCATAGGAATAACTCCAGAAATTGAGGGTCAAGCTGGGCAAAATAGCCACGGCCGCAGGTGTCAATCGAAGGGAGTGTGGGTCTCACTCACCCGGCATCAAGGCACATGCGGGTGAGCGTGGTTGCAAATAGAAGTCCTGAGCCTAGACCACATGCCGTGGGTTGCAACGCTCCTCAGGAGAGCCGCCATTGTACAGAACACGCTCAAAAGCAGGTGTTACAAAGACCCCATGCGCAAATTTCCCCAGTGCAGGCCCGTCATTCAGCAACGGTCGCCCGGTCGGCTGGCGCGCTGGGTTTATCCATCGCCTTTTACCTGTGCGCCAGCCGGTTTTTTTAACCTTTTATGCCTTTTGCGCATACCCCCTATGCGCAAGCAGCTATTATTTACATAGCATCTTCGAGACTAATGGCTAGCGCGCCAGCACGCTCGCCAGCGCCTTGCCGGTCGCGGTTCCCAGCGCCACCACCGCCTCGGGCGGTGCGGACGCCACCACCAGCCCGCCCGCGTTGCCGCCGTCCGGCCCCAGGTCGATCACCCAGTCGGCCTCGGCGATCACGTCCAGGTCGTGCTCGATGACGATCACGCTGTGGCCGCCGTTGACCAGGCGGTGCAGCACATGGATCAGCTTTTCGACGTCGGCCATGTGCAGGCCAACCGTCGGCTCGTCGAGCACATACAGCGTGTGCGGCGCTTTCTGGCCGCGCCGGGTGATGTCGTCACGCACCTTGCTGAGTTCCGTGACCAGCTTGATGCGCTGCGCCTCGCCGCCCGACAGCGTGGGCGACGGCTGGCCGAGCGTGAGGTAGCCCAGGCCCACGTCTTTGAGCAATTGCAATGGGTGGCCGATGGCGGGCATGGCGGCGAAGAAATCCACCGCCTCATCGACTTCCATTTTCAGCACGTCGCCAATGCTTTTTCCGCGCCAGGTGACGGCCAGCGTCTCGGGGTTGAAGCGCGCGCCGTGGCAGGTTTCGCACAGCACCTTCACGTCGGGCAGAAAGCTCATGCCGATGGTGCGCACGCCCGCGCCTTCGCAGGTCGGGCAGCGGCCTTCGCCGGTGTTGAAGCTGAAGCGACCCGCCGCGTAGCCGCGCGCGCGCGCTTCGAGCGTGTCGGCGAACAGCTTGCGCACCGTGTCCCAGAAGCCGATGTAGGTCGCCGGGCAGGAACGCGGGGTCTTGCCGATGGGCGTCTGGTCCACTTCGAGCACGCGGTCAACGACGCGGTAGCCTTCGATGCGCTCGCAGCCGGTCCAGGCCGGGTGTTGGCCCGCATCGTCGGCTTCGCGGCCGGCCCTGGTCGAGCGCTGGGTGACGCCGGCGTGGACGCTGGTCAGCAGCACGTCGCGCGCCAGCGTGGATTTGCCGGAGCCCGAAACGCCGGTGACGGCGACCAGGCGGTAGAGCGGCACTTCGACCGAGACGTTTTTGAGGTTGTGCAGGCTGGCGTTGACGACTGTCAGCCACGAGGTGAACGGGCTGGCGGCGGCGGGCGCGGCGTTGTGCAGGGCGCTGGCGCTGGCGGCTGCGACTTTGAGGGCCTGGGCTTTGAGGGCGGCCTGTTTTGCCTTGCTCGGGGGTTTGGCGGGAATCGGGGAGCCCCCACCCCCGCCCTCCCCCAGAGGGGGAGGGAGTGAAGAAGGAAGGAAGCCCGCGTGGCTCCCACCCCCGCTGGGGGAGGGCGGGGGTGGGGGCAGCTTCGTCACGCGGCGCGCATGCAAGGGATGAATCAGCGGATTGGCCAGGTAGTGGCCAGTCAGCGATTCCGGCACGCCAGAGAGCTGCGCCGCCGTTCCCTGCGCCACCAGCCGCCCGCCGCGCTTGCCCGCGCCGGGGCCGATGTCGATGATGTTGTCGGCGCGGCGAATCGTGTCTTCGTCATGCTCGACCACCACCAGCGTGTTGCCGCGTTCGCTGAGCTTGCCCAGGGCGCCCAGCAGAATCTGGTTGTCGCGCGGATGCAGGCCAATCGTCGGCTCGTCAAGCACGTAGCAGACGCCCTGCAAATTGGAGCCGAGCTGCGCGGCCAGCCGGATGCGCTGCGCCTCGCCACCCGACAGCGTGGGCGCGCCCCGGTCCAGCGTGAGGTAACCCAGGCCCACGTCTTCGAGGAACTCCAGCCGGCTCTTGATCTCTGGGACCAGGTCGCGGGCGATGCCGGCTTCGCGCCCGCTAAGTGCCAGTTGATCGACCCAGCCGCGCACATCGGTCACCGACAAAGCGGCAATGTCGGCAATCCCGGCATCGGCGAACAGCACGGCGCGCGCCTGTGGGTTCAGTCGCGTGCCGGCGCAGGCCGGGCAGACGGCGTCGAGCACGTCATCGGTCTCGGCTTCGCCGAAGGTCTGCTCGCGGCCCTTGTTGTCGTCGCTGCCCAGCACCGAATCGTCGAACGCCTTGCGCTGGTCCCTGGTCAGCTTGACGCCGGTGCCGACGCAATCGGGGCACCAGCCATGCTTGCTGTTGTAGCTGAACAGGCGCGGATCGAGTTCGGGGTAAGAGGTGGAACACACCGGGCAGGCGCGGCGGGTCGAAAAGGCCTCGATCCGGCCAATCGCCTTGGTGCTTGAACCGGCCAGCATCGCGTCCTGCAAGCCATCAAGCGTTGCCAGCACATGCACCACGCCCTTGCCATGCTCCAGCGCGGTCGCCAGGGCCGTGCGCAATGCCGCCTCGTTGTCGGGCGTGACGTGGATATCGGCAATCGGCAGCTCGACCGTGTGCTCCTTGAAGCGGTCGATGCGCGGAAAGCCGGTGGTCGGCAGGAATTCGCCATCGACTCGCAGATGCGTGTAGCCGCGCGGCCGCGCCCAGTCGGCCAGCTCGGTATAGACGCCCTTTCTATTCATCACCAGCGGCGCCAGCAAACCGATGTGCTGGCCGCGATAGGTTTTCAGGAGCTGCGCGGCGATGGCGTCAAGGCTTTGCGGCATGACGGCAGCGCCGTCCCTGGTGCAATGCTGGATGCCGAGCTTGACGTACAGCAGCCGCAGGAAATGCCAGACTTCGGTGGTCGTGCCCACGGTCGATTTGCGCCCGCCGCGCGACAGCCGCTGCTCGATGGCCACGGTGGGCGGAATGCCGTACACCGCATCGACCTCGGGCCGGCCGGCTGGCTGCACGATGCTGCGCGCATAGGCGTTGAGCGACTCCAGGTAGCGGCGCTGGCCCTCGTTGAACAAGATGTCGAAGGCCAGCGTCGATTTGCCCGAGCCGCTGACGCCCGTGACCACATTGAACTTGCCGCGCGGAATATCGACCGACAGGCTTTTGAGGTTGTTTTCCCTGGCGTTGACGATCTGGATCAGGTTGGAAAATGCCGGCCGGGTCGCCCAGGCCTTGGGGCGCTGCTCCTCGACCTTGTAGGTCTTGGCCATGGCCTGCTCGTAGTCGCGCAGCGCCAGCGCGGTGTGCGACGTGGGGTGCTGGCGCACGATTTCCGGCGGCCCCTCGGCGACCAGCAGGCCGCCGTTCTCGCCGCCTTCCGGCCCGAGGTCGATCAGCCAGTCGGCCGAGCGGATCACGTCCAGGTTGTGCTCGATGATGATCAGCGAATGGCCGGCCTCTAACAGCCGGCGCAGCGCGCGCATGAGCTTGGCGATGTCGTCGAAATGCAGGCCGGTGGTCGGCTCGTCGAACAGAAACAGCGTGCCGCGATTCGGGTACTTGAGCGCCAGCGCCTGTCCGCTGGCGCTTTTGCGCTGGCCCGCCGATTTGCTGGCGCCTGCCAGAAAGCCCGCCAGCTTGAGCCGCTGGGCTTCGCCGCCCGACAGCGTGGGCACGGGCTGGCCGAGCTTGACGTATTCCAGCCCGACATCGACGATGGGCTGCAGGGCGCGCATGACTTCGCGGTCCTGCGCGAACAGTTGCACGGCTTCGCTGACGGTGAGGTCCAGCACGTCGGCCACATTGAGCAATCTGGGTTTGATCTGGCCGATGGCCTGGCGCGCTATGGTCACTTCGAGGATTTCAGGCCGGTAGCGCTTGCCGTCGCAATCGGGGCAGCGCAGGTACACATCGCTCAGGAACTGCATCTCGACATGCTCGAAGCCCGAGCCGCCGCAGGTCGGGCAACGGCCGTCGCCGTTGTTGAAACTGAACTTCGTCGCGGTGTAGCTGCGCTGCTGGGCCAGCGGCGACAGGGCGAACAGATCGCGCACGGCGTCCCACGCGCCGACGTAGCTGGCCGGATTCGAGCGCGCGGTCTTGCCAATCGGCGACTGATCGACAAACACCACGTCCGTCAGGCGCTCGGCGCCCAGCAGCCGGTCGTGCAGGCCCGGCGTTTCGGTCGCCTTGCCGAACTGGCGCAGCAGCGCGGGCGCCAGGATGTCCTGCATCAGCGTCGATTTGCCCGAGCCGCTGACGCCAGTCACGCAGACCAGGCGCTGCAGCGGAAACTCGACTGTCAAATTTTTCAGGTTGTGGTCGCGCGCGCCTTCGAGGATCAGGCGCGGCGTGTTGTCGGTCACCGCGCGCTTGAAGCCCATGCCGACCTGCTTGCGCGCGCCCAGGTAGGCGCCAGTCAGCGTGTCGGCGTGCCGGAGGTCTTCGGGCGTGCCGTCGAACACGATCTGGCCGCCCTTCTCGCCGGGGCCTGGCCCCATGTCGATCATGCGGTCGGCGGCCAGCATGACCGCCGGGTCGTGCTCGACCACGACCAGCGTGTTGCCGGCATCGCGCAGCCGGTGCATGGCCTGGGTGATGCGGCTCATGTCGCGCGGGTGCAGGCCGATGGACGGCTCGTCGAGCACGAACAGGGTGTTGACCAGCGAAGTGCCCAGCGCGGTCGTCAGGTTGATGCGCTGCACCTCGCCGCCCGACAGCGTGCGGCTCTGGCGGTCCAGCGTCAGGTAGCCGATGCCGACATCGCACAGGTATTTCAGCCGGGTCTGGATTTCCTCGAACAGCGACTTGAGCGCCTTTTGCTCGGCATCATCGCCAGCAGCGGCAAACGACAGGCTGCCGGAGAACTTCTGCAAACGGTCAATCGGCAAGCGCATCAGGTCATGCAGGCACAGCCCCGGCATCGCTTCAAGCTGCGCGCGCGTCCATTGCACGCCGACCGGCATGAAGCGCTCGGCCGGCGGCAGCACCACGTCGGCAGCCTCCTTCGTGCCCAGCCGCCACTGCAGCGATTCGAGCTTGAGGCGCGCGCCGCCGCAGGTCTCGCAGGTGGTGTAGCTGCGGTACTTGGACAGCAGCACGCGGATGTGCATCTTGTAGGCCTTGCTCTCCAGGTAGGCAAAAAAGCGCTTGATGCCGAACCAGTGCAAATTCCACTTCCCCTTCCAGCCGGGCGAACCGTTGATCACCCAGGCCTGCTGCTCGGGTGTGAGCTTGCTCCAGGGCGTGTCGCGCGGAATGCCCTCGGCCTCGGCGTGGCGCATCAAATCGTCCTGCGCTTCCTTCCAGGCCGGCGTCTGCATGACCTTGATGGCGCCGGCGCGCAGCGTGAGCTTGTCGTTCGGAATCACCAGCCCGTAATCGACGCCGATCACGCGGCCAAAACCCTTGCAGGTCTCGCAGGCGCCCATGGCCGAATTGAAGGAGAACAGCGACGGCGTCGGCTCCAGGTAGCGCAGGTCGCTGTCGGGGCAGTGCAGTCCGGTGGAAAAGCGCCACATTTCTTCGGGCGCGCTGACGCCATCCACGTCCTTCTGCTGCACATAGACATTCAGGCGGCCGCCGCGCTTCAAAGCGGTTTCAATCGCCTCGATAACCCGGATTTTTTCGGTGATGTGCAGGCGAAAGCGGTCGGCCACCACATCGAGCAGCTTGTGCGGCCCGGCCGGCGTGCCGACTTCCCTTTCGGCATGGACGCGCGTGAAACCGCTGGCCGACAGCCACTGCTCGACCTCCCCGGCGCTGGTGTTGCCCGGCAGCTCGACCGGGAAGGTCATCACGACGCGCGGATCACCATCAACGGTACGCGCCATCAGCTCGGCATAGATGGATTCAGGGGAGTCGTGCCGCACGGCCTGCGCCGTCTGTCGGTCAAAAAGCTGCGCCGCGCGGGCGTAGAGCAGCTTCAGGTGGTCGTTCAGCTCGGTCATGGTGCCGACGGTCGAGCGCGAGGAGCGCACCGGATTGGTCTGGTCGATGGCAATCGCCGGCGGCACGCCTTCGACCTTGTCCACCGCCGGCTTGTCCATGCGGTCCAGAAACTGCCGCGCATAGGCCGAGAAGGTCTCGACGTAACGGCGCTGGCCTTCGGCAAACAGCGTGTCGAACACCAGACTGGACTTGCCCGAGCCGCTCGGGCCGGTGACGACCGTCAGCTCGCCGGTGCGAATGTCCAGGTCGATATTTTTGAGGTTGTGCTGGCGCGCGCCGCGAATGCGGATGATTCCCTGGGACATGGGCTGAGGTCTTTCCTGAAGAGGTCGGACATTCTAGGAGCCTGGCGCGCGCTCAATGCCCAAGGCGCGAATTGACCCCCGACAGGGAAGTTCTTGCCCACGGGCGCAAACCATTTTGCTATAAAAAATATAGCTGACTATGCATGCTGGATGTGCGCAACATGCATAAATAGCTAAAAATCAGCAGTCTGGCACGGGCCTCTCAGCCGTAGAGGGCGTTTTCGAGTTCCCTGAATTTATCGGGACCGACAGCCTGCTCGATTTTGGGCGCCAGTTCCCGCAGCTTGCCCAGGTCACCGGCGGCTTCGACGGCCAGATTGAGCAAAAAACCGCGCAAACCCAAGCCTGCCGTGAGCCGCGTGGCAATCGGGTAGGCCTTTGAATAATGCGCTTGCGCATCCTGGCGGTCTGACTGAGGCGGATTTTCCAGGGGGTCAGGCGCTGCCGCAATCACGGGATCACCCGGCAAGGGGGCCATGGCCTCGGCGCCATCTGCCGTGGGAATGAGCACCAGCAACCCCCGCGTGACCATGTGCACCACATCATCTTCAGTAATACCCAATCCCTCGGTGGCCTTCAGAACGTCCTGCATGCTGCGCTTGCCATCGAACATGATGAATGCAGAGCGCTGCCGGGGCGTCAATGCAAGCGAGCGGCTGAGCAAGGCTGATTGGCCCGATTCCGTCTTGACGTAAATCATTCGGTTTGCCTCCTGTCAATCGTTTGCGTAGATGTCGTAATCCTTGGTTTCCTTGACGAACAAGGTTCCCACCACGAAGGTCACGCCGGCAATGATGATCGGATACCACAGCCCGTTGTACATATTGCCGGTTTGCGCCACGATGGCAAACGCGGTGGTGGGCAGCAGGCCGCCAAACCAGCCGTTGCCGATGTGATAAGGCAGGCTCATCGAGGTGTAGCGGATGCGCGTGGGGAACATCTCGACCAGCATGGCGGCAATCGGGCCATAGACCATGGTGACCAGCAGCACCAGGTAAAACAGGATCGCCGTGACCATGACCTTGTCCATCTTGGCCGGATCAGCCTTTGAGGGGTAGCCGGCGGCCTTCAGGTCATCGCCAATGAGCTTCTTGAACTCCGCATCCTTTTTGCGGGCCTCGTCAGCGCTCAGGCCCTTGGCCGTGTAGCTGGGGATGGCGTTCTGGCCAATCTTGATGGAGGCTACCGTGCCGGCAGGCCCGGCCACGTTTTCGTAGCTGACCGATGCGCCCGCCAGAACCTGCTTGGCGATGTCGCAGGAACTGGTGAACTTGGCGGTGCCGGTCGGATTGAACTGGAACGAGCATTCCTTGGGATCGGCAGTCACCACCACCTGGTTCCTGGCCTGCGCCTCGGCCAGGTCAGGATTAGCCGCCTTGGTCAGCGCGGTGAACACCGGAAAATAAGTCAGGGCGGCCAGCAGGCAGCCCGCCATGATGATGGGCTTGCGGCCGATCTTGTCGGACAGGGTGCCGAACACCACAAAAAACGGCGTTGCCAGCAGCAGCGAGTAGGCCACCAGGATGTTGGCCGTCGGCCCATCGACCTTGAGCGCCTGGGTCAGGAAGAACAGGGAATAGAACTGGCCCGAATACCAGACGACGGCCTGGCCGGCGGTCAGGCCGACCAGCGCCAGAATCACGATCTTCAGGTTTTTCCACTGGCCGAACGATTCGGACAGCGGCGCCTTGGACGTCCGGCCTTCGGCCTTCATTTTCTGGAAGGCAGGCGACTCGTTCATGGACAGCCGGATGTACACCGACACGGCCAGCAGCAAGATGGAAACCACGAAGGGCACGCGCCAGCCCCAGTCGGCAAACGCCACCTCGCCCACGGCGGTGCGCACCCCCAGAATCACCAGCAGGCTCAGGAAAAGGCCCATCGTCGCGGTGGTCTGGATCCAGGAGGTGTAGGCACCGCGCCGGCCTTCGGGCGCATGCTCGGCGACATAAACCGCAGCGCCGCCATATTCACCGCCGAGGGCCAGGCCCTGCAGCATGCGCAGGGCAATCAGGATGACCGGCGCCGCGACACCAATGGATGCGTAGCTGGGCAGCAGCCCGACGATGAAAGTGGACAGGCCCATGATCACAATCGTGACCAGAAAGGTGTACTTGCGGCCAATCATGTCGCCCAGGCGGCCAAAGACCAGCGCACCGAACGGACGCACGATGAATCCAGCGGCAAACGCCAGCAAGGCGAAAATGAATGCCGAACCAGCGTCCAGCCCACTGAAAAACTGCTTGGCAATAATCGCCGCCAGAGAGCCATACAGATAAAAGTCGTACCACTCGAATACCGTACCCAGGGATGAGGCAAAAATCACCTTTCTCTGCTCTGCCGTCATGACACTCTTATCGACTGTTATTGCCATTTTTGTTGTCTCCGTTATGAATCTATCTGTCGGCTACCGTGGCAGGCAGTCAGGGCGACTATCTTGGCCCTAGCTGACCCGGCTCTGACGCCAGCCCGGCAGACGCCGGTATCGAACGGAACGAAAAATCATCGCCTAAGTATTAACCCTTGGACACTATTTCTCATGGCGATAAATCACGAACAAATAGCCTTCCGCTGTTTTTCAGCGGCCCTTGAACCAAGGGAAAATCCCTAGTTCTTTCCACTGTTCAGCGTAAGGACTTGGTCAGCCCCCCCTCCCAGAATTCACCTCCTGCAATGCCCGTCCGGGGCTGTTGTGATGACGAACTACCCAAGTCGGAGGAAATTTATGAGTGATCCTGTCAGGGTTGACCCCATGGTGGCCAAGGTTGAGGCCAACCCCAAGTACCACGAGCTTCGTAGAAAGCGCAACACCTTTGGCTGGTCCATGACCGCCCTCATGATGGTGGTGTACTACGGCTACATCGCGCTGATTGCGTTCAACAAGCCTTTTCTGGCGCAACCGATTGGCGCTGGCGTCACATCGCTGGGCGTTCCCATCGGCTTTGGCGTGATTGTTTTCACCATTGTCATCACCGGCATTTATGTTCGCCGCGCTAACGGCGAATACGACCGCCTGACCGCCGAAATTCTGAAAGAGGCTTCCAAATGAAGGCTGGACTCCAATTCCTGGCGGCCCTGACGGCGCTGCTCGCAGCCGCCGCAGCGCAAGCCGCAGGCGCCGACCTCGGACAGGTTGACAAGCAGCCGACCAACTGGGTGGCGATCAGCATGTTCGCCGTCTTTGTGGTGGGCACCCTGTTCATCACCAAGTGGGCAGCCTCCAAGACCAAGTCGGCAGCCGACTTCTACACCGGCGGCGGCGGCATCACCGGCTTCCAGAATGGCCTGGCGATTGCCGGCGACTACATGTCGGCCGCGTCCTTCCTGGGTATTTCCGCCGCCGTGATGGCCTCCGGCTACGACGGCCTGATCTACTCCATCGGCTTCCTGGTCGGCTGGCCGGTGATTACTTTCCTGATGGCCGAACGCCTGCGCAACTTGGGCAAGTTCACCTTTGCCGACGTGGCCGGCTATCGCTTCCAGCAAGCGCCGATCCGCATTTTTGCGGCCTCCGGCACGCTGGTCGTGGTGGCTTTCTACCTGATTGCACAGATGGTCGGTGCCGGCTCGCTGATCAAGCTGCTGTTCGGCCTGGAATACTGGATGGCCGTGGTGATCGTCGGCGCGCTGATGATGATTTACGTGCTGTTCGGCGGCATGACCGCCACCACCTGGGTGCAGATCATCAAGGCTTGTTTGCTGCTGGCCGGCGTGACCTTCATGGCCTTCATGGTCATGGCGCAGTTCGGCTTCAGCCCTGAAGCGCTGTTTGCCCGAGGCGTCGAGGTGAAAACCCAGCTGGCGGTCAACGGCGGCAAAACCGCAGAAGACGCGGCGGTCATTGGCCGCGCCATCATGGGCCCCGGCGGCTTCATCAAGGACCCGATCTCGGCGATTTCCTTCGGCATGGCGCTGATGTTCGGCACCGCCGGACTGCCGCACATCCTGATGCGCTTCTTCACCGTGCCTGACGCAAAAGAAGCGCGCAAGTCGGTGTTCTGGGCAACCACCTGGATCGGCTACTTCTACGTGCTGATTTTCATCATCGGCTTTGGCGCCATCACCCTGGTGCTGACCAACCCCGAGTTTGCGGACACCGCCAAGGGCATCATCAAGGGCGGCGGCGGATCGGCCAACATGGCAGCCGTGCTGGTGGCCAAGGCCGTCGGCGGCAACGTGTTCTACGGTTTCATCTCGGCCGTGGCTTTTGCGACGATTCTGGCTGTGGTGGCGGGCTTGACGCTGTCGGGCGCCTCTGCCGTGTCGCATGACCTGTATGCCACCGTCATCAAAAAGGGCAAGGCCGACAGCGCTTCCGAGCTGAAGGTTTCGCGCATGACAACGCTGGCACTCGGCCTGGTCGCCGTGGTCCTGGGCATCGCCTTTGAAAAGCAGAACATCGCCTTCATGGTGTCGCTGGCTTTCGCGATTGCCGCTTCGGCCAACTTCCCGGTGCTGTTCATGTCGGTGCTGTGGAAAGACTGCACCACCAAGGGCGCCGTGATTGGTGGTTTCCTGGGACTGATTTCCTCCGTGGGCCTGACCGTCGTGTCGCCGTCCGTGTGGGAAGCCGTGCTGGGCTATCCAAAGGGTTCAGCCTGGTTCCCTTACTCTTCGCCAGCCCTGTTCTCGATCAGCATCGGCTTCTTCGGCGTGTGGCTGTTCTCGGTTCTGGACCGCAGCCCGCAGGCCGCCAAGGAACGCGCCGCGTACAAGTCGCAGCAGGTTCGTTCCGAAACCGGCCTGGGTGCCTCGAAGTCTTCGGGCCACTAAGCCAGCGGGTGTTTAACCCTTGAGAGAAAAGCCGGGCACTGCCCGGCTTTTTTCATGGGAACGGAGTATCTTGTGATGTCCTTGGCCGAACTCACCACGCCATGCCGATGCCCGCCGCTCCGGCTATGACCAAACTCCAGCCCCACACGCCATCGAGGTTGAGCCAGGCGCGGCGCAGGAAGCGCAGTCCAAGATAGCGATACACGGCCCAGGCCATCGTCAGACCGGCAAGCATCATCGCCAGCGTATGCACCACTGCGACGACGACGGCGGTGGCAACGCTGGATTGCGCCAGATAGTTCATGACACTGACGTGGCCCACCCCGCGGGCTGTTGCAGCAGCAAACGCATCCATGGGGGCCGGCGCCGCGACACACAGACCCAGCATGAACGGCACCAGCATCAGCCCCGCCCCATGCGCGGTGGCCATCAGAAACGACCACCAGGCCAGTTGCGTCGGGCGAATCCGGGCCAGCGCGCGCGGGTGGCGCCGCGCTATGAGCTTGAAGATTCCGAACAACAGCACCAGCACGCCCGCGCCCAGGCGGATTGCGCGGCTCCACTCCACATACCAGTTGAGCCATGCAAACGGCACCAGGACCACCGCCATCGCCATGAAATGCCCTCCGCCCAGTGGCAGCAAGGTCGAAAACACGGCGCTGGCGCGCTGCTGCGCCATGCCGTTGGCCACCGCAAGCGGCCAGCCCATCGCGGGGTTGAGGCCGTGATAAAAACCGACCGCAACGATCGTGAGCCAGAGCGCCGCAGTCGCGGTCAACGGGGGTTCAGGCCGAGGGGTAGCAGAACGAATCGGTCGAGCAGTCGCCGCCCTGCAGGCGAATTTGATGCGCGGCGTAGTCCGGTCCGAAGTCGATATGGAACGCCGGATCGAGTTCGATGCCGCCATTCGCGCCCACGTTGCACATCACCTGCGCGCCCGGCACGCCGTCGGGGTAGAACTGCGCATCCCAGCTGCTGTAGAGCGAGTTGGTGAAATAAACCCGCTTGCCGTCGCGGCTGACCTCGGTCATCTGCGGGCCGCCGCCGAACGGCTTGCCGTTCGGGTGCCCGGCCTGCTGCACGATACCGCCGATGCGCACGCTGCCGGCCAGCGCCGGCTTCATCGGGTCGGTCACGTCATACTGCCGCAACTCGCCCGTGCCCCAGCAGGCGACGTACAGAAAGCGGTCGTCGAGCGAGAGGTCGATGTCGCTGATCAGCGGCGGCACGGCGCCGAAGCCCTTGAGCAGCGCGGGAAGTTGTGCCGCGTCGGCCGGCTCTGGCGGGATGGTGGCGGTTTTGCGGATGTGGAACTGGCCGTTTTCACGGTACCAGGTCCAGATCGAGCCTTCCAGGTTGGTGGTATCGACCACCACGCCGAGAAAGCCGTATTCGCGCACCGGGTCGTGCGCCGGGCGGACTTCGAGCGCCATCTGGTGGTTGGCGCCAAGGTCGATGGCCTGCACATGCTTGCGGTCGCGCAGATCCCAGAAATGCACCGAGTGGCCGTATTTGCCGGCGAGCAGATCCTGCGCGACCAGGCCGTTCTCAAACTGTGGCGGCAAGCCCCATTCGCTCGACACCATGTAGTCGCGCGGCAGGTTCCACCAGAAGTCGTAGTGCAGTTTTTGCGGGCCACGCTCGATTTCCCAGCGCCCGCGAATCTCGAAGGTCTCGCAGTCCAGGATGAAGACGCCCGGCGGCCCTTCGGTGCCGTCCTTGCCCGCGCCGCCCAGGGTGCTGATGTAGATGCCTTCGGGTCCGCAATGCACGGTGTGCGGCCGCGAATAGCCGGTCTTGCGAAACACCTCTTCAGGCTCGATGGTCTTGATGAGCCGAGGCTCGCGCGGGTTGGGCTGGGTATCGACGATATAGATGCGCGACGAGCGAATCCCCGGAATGATCAGGTAGCGGCGTTGGAGAAAAGGGTGGCCCGACAGGGGCGAGAGCGCCGAGCTGCAGGCGTTCCAGCCGAAGTGATGAAATTCGTCGCCGCGATGCGGCATGTCGAGCCGATGCAGCACCGTGCCGTAGGTTTTTGAAGTTGGGTCCACATCGACAGTCACCAGCGCATCGGGCCGTGACTGGTCGGGTGACAACAGCACTGTGTAGGCAATATGCTCCGCTTCGGCCTCCATGGCCAGTCGAGCGGAGGGGTGGAAGGTCGGGTCCGGACGCAATGTTTCCAGCATGGTCGTTCCTCCTAAAAAACTTCAGAAGTCACTGCCTTGGGCAGGGCGTCCAGCAGCGGGCCAAGACGCTGTGAACACTAAATTCTGCGCGCCGGTCTGCGTGAAGTCAAGGCGCCAGTGTTACCAGATTTAAGCCCGGCCTCACCCCGCCCGCAACTGCCGCAGCTTCAAGAAAGCCAGCGCCGCCATGATGGCGTCGTTCAGCGCGTCGTGGGCTGACCAGAGCGGCAGGTTCAGGTCTTTCATGAGGCTTTCAAAGCGCAGGTCAATCGAGCCGCTGTCGCGCGCATGGTGCGGCAACTGGTGGAACTTGTAGTCGTAATACAAGGAAGACACTTCGATTTTTGGCTGGGGCAGGCCCATGCCGAGCATCGGGAACAGCACCCGGTTGATCATGGCCAGGTCAAACTCCAGGTAGTAGCCCACCAGCGGCCGGCTGCCGATGAAATACATCAGCTTCATCATCGCCTCGTCGGCGCTGATGCCTTGCGCCACATCCTGCTCGCGCAGGCGATGCACGCGCACGCTTTCGGCGGTCAGGCGCCGCTTCTCGGGCCGCACCAGCAGCTCCAGCCGCTCGCTGGTCATGATGCGGTTGCCCCGGATGCGCACCGCGCCAATGGCGATGATGTCGTCGGTCCTGACGTTCAGTCCGGTGGTTTCGCAGTCCAGCGCCACCCATTCATTCTCGGGCGCCGGGTCCCACATGAAGCGAAAGCGCGGGTCGCCCAGGTGGTAGAGCAGCCATTCGCGCTTGAGCGCCGCGAACCAGCGCTTCGGCGGCAGGCGCGAGGCAGTCACATCGCCTCCAGGTGAAAGCGCTGGTTCAGCAAGGCCTTGAACTGCTTGACGACGCCCAGCGTGTCTTTCAGCAAGTCGCGGTCCAGGCTGCTGAGCTTGTCCAGCGCAATCTCGTCCGATGCCGCATGGCCGGTCTCTAACTGCTGCAAGCCGACCTTGAGCTTGAGCCCCATGAAGAAATGCAGGCTGTCGATCAGGTCATTGGCGAGTTTTTCAGGCAGCCGGCCGGCGGCCACCAGGGCCTGGGCGCGCTCCACGGTCGAGGTGGCGCTGACATGGTGGGCCAGGGCCAGGCTGCGTATGCCATGCACCAGCGGAAAGGTGCCGGCTTTCTTGATGTCCAGCGCTTCCTTGCCCTGGTCGCCCCGGAACAGCAGGCGGTTCCACCAGGCGCTGCTGTTGCCGAAGGCGTTGACGGCAGAGGCGAAGCGGGCCAGCATGGCATCGTTGTCGGCGGTCATGTCATACACCGCCGCCCGCACCTTGTCCAACAGCGTGCGGTCGCCGCACACCGCATGGGCATCGAGGAAGATGGCCAGCGCCATCAGGCCGTCGGTCGTGGCCGCCATCAGCCACAGGCGGGCCGTCTGGCTGAAATCGGTCACGCTCTGGCACCACTGCGGGTTGCTGACCATGATGTTGCCCGGGCACGGCGGGTAGCCAAAATCAGCCAGCGCCGCTGAAAACTGCCGGCACACCGCCGCCACATCGCAAGCCGGCTCGTAGCCATCGCGCAGCACCAGGCCGTTGTCCTGGTCGGTCTTGAGCAACTGCTCACCCCGGCCTTCGCTGCCCATCACGAACAGGCAGCTGTTGGCCACAAGGTCAGGCGGCGCAATCAGCTGCCAGGCGCGCTCGAACAGCTTGGCATTGAGTTCCTGCACCAGGCGGGCAATCATGTTGATATGCGTGCCGCTGCGCTGCAGCAGCGAAATCAGCCGGGTGATCTGCCCGGCCGCCTCTTGAAGGGCGGGCACATCCCGGGCTTCCAGTATCTGGACATTGATGAGGTAGGAGTGATTGGACAAAAAGCTGAACAGGTCCAGCGCTTCGAGCACGCCGGTGATGTGCTCGCCCTCGGCCACCACCACCCGATGCACCTTGTGCTTGATCATGACGGCCAGGGCATCGCCCAGCTGGTCGCTGGGCCGCACCTTGATCAGTGAAAAGTTGGTCAAGCCCCTGACGGCCAGGCGGTCCAGCGGCGTGCCGTCCAGAATTGCCCGCTGCAGCCCGGTCAGGGTAAAAATCCCCAGGGCCGGCGGCGAGACCTGCGAGTCACGCACCAGCAGGGTCGCGGTGCGCAGCGAATGAAACTGCCGGGTCACGTCCAGAATCGAGGTGTCGGCATCGACAAAATGCGGCGTGCGCACAAAAGCCTCATCGACCCGCGCCATCGTCAGCGACTGCAGCTCGTGCCGGCTTTGCCGCTCGGACAGGGCGCTGAGCTTGTTGGACAGGTCCGAGAACAGCAGCGCGCCAAAGGTCACATTGCCGGCGATCAGGTCGCTGACCGCCTGCCTGGCCAGCTGGTAGGCGACGACCTCCTCGGCCGCCACGAAGCGGCTGCTGACCTTGCCGGCCATCAGCCCCCGGCCATCGAAGCAGTCTTCGGGGCCATAAGTGGTGACCACGTCGTTTCCGTCGAACTGCTGCACGAAGCCCTTGATGATGACAAACAGGTGGGTCGGCTGCGCACCCGGCGCCAAAATGGTCGCGCCCTGGGGGAAATAGGCGATATCGACGCTGTCCTGGACCAGCAACTGCTCGTCCGGCGTGAGGCAGTCAAACGGCGAGGCCGAAAAATTGAATGCGCTGGGCATCGTGAACTCCCTGGGGTGGCTTGGTTCACCCGATTTTCCTCCCGCCGGGCAGGCGGTTTACTGACGCCGCAGGCCTTCCCGGACGCTGGCGCCCTCTTCCCAGGCCGGACCGTCAAACCAGGCATCGCCCTGCAAGTACGCCCGCAGCATCGGCAACGAATCCAGCCCCCAGAACAGCTTGCCGTCCACGATGAAAGCCGGCACGCCAAACACGCCGAGCGCGATAGCCTCGTCGGTATTGCGCTTGAGCTGCGTTTTGACCTCACCGCTGTCCAGCGCACGCGACGGCGCCAGCGCGCTGGTTAACGCCTGCAGGCGGGCCGGGTCGGTCGCCTCGTTGCCGCCACGCCAGACATGGCGAAAAATCGTTTCGCAGACATAGCGGTTGGGCGAAGCGGGCTCGGCTGCGGGACTGCAGGCCAGCGCCAGCCGCAGCACCGGCAAGGGGTTGAACGGATGGCTGGCCGGCATCCGCAGGGGAATGCCATGGCGGTGCGCCAGCCACAGCACCTGGCGGTAGGTCCAGTCGCGCTTGGGCGCGATTTCGGCCGGACCCAACTGGCCATGGTGCTTGAGCATGGCGCCGAACAGCACCGGCTTGTAGCTGAGGCTGTAGCTGATGCCTTGCAAGGCTTCGGGCAGCAACTCGAAGGCCAGGTAGGCGTAGGGCGAAATGAAATCGAGATGGCAGGTGATGTGCTTCAGTTCACCGGCCGGGGCTTGAGGATTTGGGTTCATGGAAGTCATGCCTGCAGGGCCGCCATGCGCTGCTCGATGCTTTTCCAGACAGCCCGCTTGCCCTCATCGGTCGCGCCGCTCCAGCCGGCAATCTCGTCGCGCGTGCGAAAGCAGCCTTCGCACAGCCCTGAGCTTGCGTTCATGCGGCATATGGAAATACAGGGCGACGACACATCAAGCGTCGTGCCCGGCGCCGGGGCGCGCAGCCTGACCAGGCTGATGGCGCGCTGCAGGTCCAGATTTTTCTCATCCTCGTCCACCGCCAGGTCCGCGACCGGCGCGCCGGTCAGGTCTTGCAGTTCCCAGGGCGACAGCTGGAACACGCCGTGCGGATGCCCGGCCGCCGCCCATATGTCGTCAAAGCGAAACAGCGACTGGTCGATCAGCGTGACCGATGGCGTGGCATGGGCCAGCGGCGAGACGCCGCCAATCGAAAAGCCGGTGCGGTTTTTGACGAATGCCGCATCGGCGCGCCCCAGCCGTTTGCCGTCCAGGCAGACCAGTGCCTCGACCTTCTTTTCATCGACGCGCCGGTCGCCCGAGGTCACGACCAGCACCGCCCTGTCGTCCGACTTGCGGCGAAAAATAATGCTTTTGGCAATCTGGCCAACGGCCACGCCCAGCGCATCGGCCGCCTGCTGCGCGGTGCGCGCGGCGTCATCGAGCATCACGGGCGCATGGCGATGGCCTTTGGATTGCAAAACCTCCGCCACACGTTGCACGCCCTCGGGAAGCATCTTGAGTTCAGCACCGCACATCAATTCATCCTCTTGTTCAGCAGGGCCGTCGCGGCGCGCGAGTTGGGCTGGCGACCGAGGAAATCGCTGATGAACTTGCCCGCGTCAATGAGTTTGTCCAGGTCGATGCCGGTTTCAATGCCCATGCCGTGCAGCAGATAGACCACGTCTTCCGTCGCCACATTGCCGGTCGCGCCCTTGGCGTAGGGGCAGCCGCCCAGGCCGGCCACCGAGGTGTCGAACTGCCAGACACCCATCTGCAGGGATGCCAGCGTGTTGGCCAGCGCCTGGCCATAGGTGTCATGGAAATGGCCCGACACGCCATCGAGGTCATAGTGCCTGAGCGCCGCTTCCATCGCGCGCTGCACCTTCAGCGGCGTGCCGACGCCAATCGTGTCGGCCACGCCGATGTGCTGCACGCCGATTTCCTTCATCAGGCGCGCCACCCTCTCGACCCGCTCCGGCGCAATCTCGCCTTCGTAAGGGCAGCCGACGCTGCAGGAAATGGAGCCGCGAACATAAATATTGCTGGCCCGGGCCGCTGCCACCACCGGCCGGAAGCGCTCGATGCTTTCGGCAATCGAGCAGTTGATGTTGCGCTGGCTGAAGGCTTCGCTGGCGGCGCCGAACACCACGATCTCGTCGGGCCACAGTTCGGGCGCTGGCTTCATCGCCGCCTCCAGCCCCTGCATGTTGGGCGTGAGCACCGAATAGCGCACGCCCGGCTTGCGCCGGATGCCGGCCATCACCTCAGCGTTGTCGGCCATCTGCGGCACCCACTTGGGCGAGACATAGCTGGTGACCTCGATTTCCGTGAGGCCGGCATCCTGCAGGCGATGCACGAGTTCGATTTTGACGGCGGCGGGAACGGGCGATTTTTCGTTCTGCAAGCCGTCGCGGGGACCGACATCGACAAGCTTGACTTTGGAAGGTAAATGCATGGTCATGGTTTCAATATCCTTTGTTCGGGTCCACCACACCGGCAAGGCTGGCAATCGGAGCGCCGCTTTCCAGCGCCCGGATTTTCCCGGCAATCTGGGCGATGCTTTCTTTGCGCAGCGTGCGGGCCGAGGTGTGCGGCGTGACGGTGATTTTCGGGTGTTTCCAGAACGGATGCGCCGCTGGCAGCGGCTCGGTGCGGAACACGTCCAGCGTGGCGCCCGCCAGATGGCCGCTGTCGATCAGCGCGATCAGGTCGTCATCGACCAGGTGGCTGCCGCGCGCCACGTTGATGACATAGCCGCCCGGCTGCAACCGGGCCAGCGTGTCCCGCCGCATGATGTTGTCGGTGTCGGGCGTGAGCGGCAGCAGGCAGACCAGGATGCGGCTGGCCGCCAGGAAGTCGTTGAACCCGGCCTCGCCCGAAAAGCACTGAACGCCGGGGATGACTTTGACCGACCGGCTCCAGCCCAGCACCGGAAACTCGAACTGCGCCAGTGCGCGCGCCACCCGCTCGCCCAGCACGCCCAGCCCCATCACGCCGACCGGAAAATCCCGGCGCAGGCGCGGCTTGCGGTATGACCATTTGCCCTCGGCCGCGTCGGCCTCGTAGCCGTCGAATTCCCGGAAATGCCGGATCACCGCATGGCACACGTATTCAGCCATCTGCACCGACATGCCGGCGTCATCGAGCTTGACGACCGGAACGCCGGGCGGCAGGCGCAGCTTCATCAGCGCATCGACACCGGCGCCGATGTTGAAGATGCCCTTGAGCTTCGTCTGCTCGTCGATGAACTGTTGAGGCGGCGTCCAGACCACGGCGTAATCGGCCGCCGGCGCGCCTGCAGACCAGGCCTCCACGTCAGCGCCGGGAAAAGCGGCACGCAGGCCATCCAGCCAGGGCTGGGCTTGGGTATCGGTACAGCAAAAACTGATGCGCATTGAGACTTCCAGAAAGTTCAGACAGCGATTTTGAGAAGCTCCGCCCCTTCGGTCACCTGGTCGCCGGGCGCATACATCAGCTCCTCGACCACGCCATCGGCGGGCGCTGCAATCGTGTGCTCCATTTTCATCGCTTCCATCACCGCCAGCGGCTGGCCCTTGCTGACCTTATCGCCGGCCTTGACGGAAAACGAGAGGATTTTGCCCGGCATGGGCGCGGTCAGGCGTCCGCCTTCGGTGTGGCTCTCGCCCGCGTGGGCCAGCAGGTCAATGGCGGTGATCTGGGTTGCGCCCCTGGCGGTAAAGACGTGGTCCACCTCGCCCTGGGTATAGACCGTTGCGCTCAGGCGCTGGCCGGCGAACTCGATGGCTATGCCCTGCCCGCTTCGGGCAAACACCAGCGGCCCCGACACATCGCCAACCGTTAATTGCAGAGCGCCGTCATGCAGGTAGGTCAACGCGGCTTTCGCCGGCTCGCCGTGGAAGTCGAACTCGAACGGCCGCTGCGTCACGCCATGTGTTTGCCAGCCATCGCGGCGGCTGAACGGGTCGGTCCCTTCGGTGGCTTTTTCGCTGAGCAGCGTCTGGGCAATCGCCGCGGCGGCGGCCAGGGGCAAACCGACCGGCTCCTGTTTGAACAGCACCGCCTCTTCGCGCGGAATCAGGGCCGTGTCCAGATTGGCCTGGGCAAACGACGGGCTGCGCACCACATAGCGCAGGAACTGCACATTGGTAGCCAGCCCGACGATGCGGGTCTGCGCCAGCGCTTCGTCCATGCGGGCCAGCGCCTCTTCGCGCGTCTGGCCATGCACGATGAGCTTGGCGACCATTGAGTCGTAAAACGGTGAAATGGTGTCGCCCTGGCGCACGCCGTCGTCAATTCGCACCGTTCCACGCTCAAACGCCGTGCACACCGGCTTGTCGTACACATGCAGTGTGCCGGTGGTGGGCAGAAAGTTGTTGTCCGGGTTCTCGGCGCAGATGCGGGCCTCGATGGCGTGGCCGTTGATCTTGAGCTGATCCTGCGCCAGCGGCAGCGGCTCGCCCGACGCGACGCGCAACTGCCACTCGACCAGGTCCAGCCCGGTGATGGCTTCGGTCACCGGATGCTCGACCTGCAGCCGGGTGTTCATTTCCATGAAGAAGAAATTCATGCTGCCATCAGCGCGCTGCTCGACGATGAATTCCACCGTGCCGGCACCGACGTAGTTCACCGCACGCGCGGCGGCAACGGCGGCCAGCCCCATCTGCTGGCGCATCTCGGGCGACAGGCCGGGCGCCGGCGCTTCTTCGAGCACCTTCTGGTGGCGGCGCTGCACCGAGCAGTCGCGCTCGAACAGGTAAACGTAGTTGCCGTGCATGTCGCCGAACACCTGGATCTCGATGTGGCGCGGGCGCTGGGCGTACTTTTCAACCAGCACGGTGTCGTTGCCAAAGCTGTTGATGGCTTCGCGCTTGCAGGAGGCCAGCGCGGCGGCGAAATCTTCTGATTTTTCAACCGCGCGCATGCCCTTGCCGCCGCCGCCCGCGCTGGCCTTGATCAGCACCGGGTAGCCGATGCGGTCCGCCTCGTGCTTGAGCATCACCGGGTCCTGGTCCGCGCCGTGGTAGCCGGGCACCAGCGGAACGCCGGCCTTCTCCATCAGCTGTTTCGATTCAGCCTTCAGGCCCATGGCCTTGATGGCCGACGCCGGGGGGCCGATGAAGACCAGCCCGGCCTCGGCGCAGGCTTTTGCAAATTCCTCGTTCTCGCTCAGGAAGCCATAGCCGGGGTGAATCGCCTCGGCGCCCGTCGCCTTGGCGGCTTCGATGATGCGTTCCCAGCGCAGGTAGCTGTCCTTGGGCGCGCTGCCGCCGATGTGCACGGCTTCGTCGCAATAGCCCACATGCTTGGCGCTGGCGTCGGCATCCGAATACACCGCCACGGTCTTGATGGCCATGCGGCGGGCGGTGGCGGCAACGCGGCAGGCGATTTCACCGCGATTGGCAATGAGGATTTTTTTAAACATGGGGGTCGTTCTTTGAAAAAGGGGACTTCAGGGTAAAAGCGGGCGGCAATCCGGCATCGGGCTTGCCGCTGAAAATACGCGCCACGCGGGCAAACAGCTGGGTCAAAAAGCGCCAGCAAAGGCGGATCAGCCAGATGCTGAGCACCAGCACCAGCGCCAGCAAGGGGATGAAGACAAAGGGATGGGCAACAGCCAGCCACAGCCCCGCCGGAACCAGGCTGTCCTCGACCAGCGAGGTGCCGATGTTGGTGAAAGGCTCGGGCGAGGTGTTGATGGCTGCGCGGCTGGTGGCCTTGGCGGCATGGCTGGTCGCGGCGAGCGTGCCGCCGACCAGCGCCGCCGCCAGCCCCATCGCGCTGCTGTCGGCGCCAAAGACGCCGGCCGCCAAGGCAGCGCCGGCCGGGATGCGGATGACGGTATGCACCACGTCCCAGAGCGAATCAAGCCCCGGAATCTTGTCGGCGAAGAACTCGACAAACACCATGAAGCCGCTGGCGCCCAGCACCACCGGATTCGCCAGCAGGTGCAGCCCCTGCGGCAGTTCCATCCAGCCCATGTAACCCGCCAGTCCGGTCAGCAGCATCACCAGATACAGGCGCACGCCGCTGGCCCAGCCCAGGGCGCCAGCCAAAGCGATCAGTTGAGCGGTGTCGAGTGCTTGCATGGTGGAGCCCTTTCAGGAAGTCAGGCCAGCCAGGACGGCTTGCGTTTTTGCAGGAAGGACTGCACGCCCTCCCTGCCTTCGCTGCTGGTGCGGATGTCGGCAATGCCTTCGACGGTGCGGCCGATCAGCGGCGCCTCGATGCCCTGTCCGGCCACTTCCTGCACCAGCATCTTGCAGCTTCGCACCGCATTCGGGCTGGCATTGACCAGCGCATTCGTCAATTCCGCCACCTTGGCATCAAGCGCGTCGGCGCCGACCACTTCATGCACGAAGCCGATGCGGTGCGCTTCCCTGGCATCGAAGCGCTCGGCGGTCAAAAAGTAGCGGTGCGCCGCCCGCGCACCCATAGCGCGAATCACGTAGGGGCTGATGGTGGCCGGAATCAGCCCCAGCTTGACCTCGCTCAGGCAGAAGTTCGCCGTATCGACGCTGACCGCCATGTCGCAGGCCGCCACCAGCCCCATGCCGCCGGCATACACATCGCCCTGGATGCGGGCGATGGTCGGCTTGGGGCATTCGTACATCACGCGCAGCATCTCGGCCAGCGCGGCAGCGTCGGCGAGGTTCTCGGCGCGGGTGTAGTCGGCCATGCGGCGCATCCAGTTCAAATCGGCGCCGGCGCAAAAGGCCGGGCCGATGGCGGCGAGCACCACGGCGCGCACCTCGGCGCGCGCAGCCATTTCCTGAAAGGCTGCTGTGATCTCGGCAATCACCTCGTCGTTGAACGCATTGCGCACGTCGGGGCGGTTGAGCGTGATGCGGGCCACGGCGCCGTCATAAGAAATTTCAAGGCTGGCGCTCATGCGGGTGACTCCTGGGGTGGCTGGGTTTGCAAAAAATACACCATGTCCAGCTCCGGGCAAGGCCGGCCCAGTGCGGTGAGTGCGGCCGTGATCTGGCCGCGATGGTGCGTGCCGTGGTTGAAGACATGCCCCAGCGTGGCGGCAAACGGCAGCGAAGCCGGCTGGCCACGCATGGTGGTGTAGTTCAGCAGGCCGTCGAAGCGCTCGGGCGACAGGCTGGCAATCAGCGGCTCCCAGCGGCGTGCCCCGGCCAGCAGCTGAGCGGCCAGCGCCTGCCGCTCAGGCACCAGGTCCGCATTGAGCGCCACCACGGGCGAGACGCCTTCGGCAAAGCGGCGAAACCACAGTTGGTGCTCGCCCACCAGCAGATGGGCCAGCGTGCCGTGGATGCTGCGAAAGAACAGGCCCGCATCGCGCCGGTAGTCGCCCTCCGATACATCGGCCACCGCCTCCAGCAGCCGTTCCGTGGCCCAGACGTTGTAGCGCGCCAGGGTGGCGAAATAAACATTGAGGTTCATGGCTTGGCTCACATCCTGAACAAGCCGAATTTCGTCTCGGGAATCGGCGCATTTTGCGACGCGCTCAAGCCCAGCGCGAGCACGCGGCGGGTGTCGGCCGGGTCGATCACGCCGTCATCCCACAGCCGCGCCGTCGCGTAATACGGATGGCCCTGGTGCTCGTACTGGCTGCGGATCGGCGCCTTGAAATGCTCTTCTTCTTCCGCGCTCCAGGCGCCGCCCTTGCCCTCGATGCCGTCGCGCTTGACGGTGGCGAGAACGCCGGCCGCCTGGTCGCCGCCCATGACGCTGATGCGCGCATTCGGCCACATCCACAGGAAACGCGGCGAAAACGCCCGGCCGCACATGCCGTAGTTGCCAGCGCCGAAGCTGCCGCCGATGATGATGGTGAACTTCGGCACCGCCGCCGTGGCGACGGCCGTCACCATCTTGGCGCCGTTGCGGGCAATGCCTTCGTTTTCGTACTTGCGCCCGACCATGAAGCCGGTGATGTTCTGCAAAAACACCAGCGGAATCTTCCGCTGGCAGCACAGTTCGATGAAATGCGTCGCCTTCAGGGCCGACTCGCTGAACAAAATGCCGTTGTTGGCGATGATGCCGACCGGCATGCCTTCAATGTGCGCAAAGCCGCAGACCAGCGTGGTGCCGTAGCGCGCCTTGAACTCGTCGAACTCGCTGCCATCGACGATGCGGGCGATGATTTCGCGCACGTCGAAGGGCTTGCGCACATCGCTAGGTATCACGCCATACAGTTCTTGCGCTACAAATTTAGGAGCTAGTGGTGCAGGCCCAGCATGCGCAGAAGCCTTGTTTTTATTCAAATTCCTGACCGAAGCCCGCGCCAGCGCCAGCGCATGCAGGTCGTTTTGCGCCAGGTGGTCGGCCACGCCCGACAGCCGGGTGTGCACGTCGCCGCCGCCCAGGTCTTCTGCCGTCACGACTTCGCCCGTCGCGGCCTTGACCAGCGGCGGGCCGCCCAGGAAAATCGTTCCCTGGTTCTTGACGATGATGCTTTCGTCGCTCATGGCCGGCACGTAGGCGCCGCCTGCGGTGCAACTGCCCATCACCACGGCGATCTGCGAGATGCCCAGCGCACTCATGTTTGCCTGGTTGAAGAAGATGCGGCCGAAGTGGTCGCGGTCCGGGAACACCTCGTCCTGGTTCGGCAGATTGGCGCCGCCCGAATCGACCAGGTAGATGCAGGTCAGGTGGTTCTGCTGGGCGATTTCCTGCGCGCGCAGGTGCTTCTTGACGGTCAGCGGGTAATAGGTGCCGCCCTTCACGGTGGCGTCGTTGCAGACGATCATGCAGTCCACGCCGCTGACGCGGCCGATGCCGACGATCAGCCCGGCGCACGGCGCATCGCCCTTGTACATGCCGAGCGCGGCCAGCGGCGCGACTTCCAGGAAGGGCGTGCCGGGGTCGAGCAGCATCTGCACGCGGTCGCGCGGCAGCAGCTTGCCGCGCGCCGTGTGGCGGCTTCTCGCGACTTCGCCACCGCCGGCGGCGGACTTGGCGAGCTGCACATGAAGGTCGTCCACCAGCGCACGCATGGCGGCGGCATTGGCCTGGAAATCGGCGGAACGGGCGTTGAGTTGGGTGTCTAGCGTGGTCATGGGTATTTGGAGGTAAAGCCAGGTTTTTTTTCAGGCGGTTTTGTCTTCTTCCAGCCCGAGCTGGTTTTTCATTTCATCGCGAATCTTGAACTTCTGGATCTTGCCGGTCACCGTCATCGGGAAGCCCGGCACGAAGCGGATGTAGCGCGGCACCTTGTAGTGCGCAATCTGGCCCTTGCAGAAGGCGCGAACCTCGTCTTCGTCCAGCGTTTCGCCGGGCCGGGGCACGATCCAGGCGCAGAGTTCCTCGCCGTAGCGCTTGTCGGGCAGGCCGACGACCTGCACGTCCTGCACTTTCGGGTGGCGATAGAGGAACTCCTCGATCTCGCGCGGGTAGATGTTCTCGCCGCCGCGAATCACCATGTCCTTGATGCGGCCGACGATGTTGACGTAGCCTTCGCCGTCCATGGTCGCCAGGTCGCCGGTGTGCATCCAGCCGTCGGCGTCAATCGATTCCGCAGTGCGCGCCGGGTCGTCCCAGTAGCCGTACATGACCGAATAGCCGCGCGTGCAGAATTCGCCCGACACGCCGGGCGCGACGATCTCGCCGCTCTCGGGGTCGATGATCTTGATTTCCAGGTGCGGCTGCACCAGGCCGACGGTCGAGACGCGCTTGGCCAAAGGCGTGTCAATCGAACTCTGGCAGCTCACGGGGCTGGTTTCGGTCATGCCGTAGGCAATCGTGATCTGGCCCAGGTTCATGCTGCCCACGACGCGCTTCATGACCTCGGTCGGGCACGGCGAGCCCGCCATGATGCCGGTGCGCAAGGTGGACAAATCGAACTCGGCAAAGCGCGGATGGTCGAGTTCGGCGATGAACATCGTCGGCACGCCGTGCAGGCCGGTGCAGCGCTCGTCCTGCACGGTCTGCAGCACGCTCAGCGGCTCGAAGCCGTCGTTCGGATAGACGATGGTCGCGCCGTGCGTCAGGCAGGCCAGGTTGCCCAGCACCATGCCGAAGCAGTGGTACAGCGGCACCGGAATGCACAGACGGTCGGCCGGCGTGAGCTTCATCGCCTCGCCGATGAAAAAGCCGTTGTTCAGGATGTTGCGGTGCGTCAGCGTCGCGCCCTTGGGGAAGCCCGTGGTGCCGCTGGTGAACTGGATATTGATCGGGTCGGTCGCCTGGAGCGTGAAGGCCAAAGCGGCCAGGCGCGGGTCGTCGGGGTTGCCGCTGGCCAGCAGGCTTGAGAAGCGCGTCAATCCGGGCTGGTCTTCCTCTGCGCGGCCCTGCCCGGCTTCGTCGATCCAGACCACGCTGCGCAGGTGCGGCAGCTTCGCGGATTCGAGCTTGCCGGGCTGGCCGTGCTCCCATTCGGGCGCCAGCTCGCGCAGCATGCCGAGGTAGTCGCTGGTCTTGAAGCGCGCCATGGTGACCAGCGCCTTGCAATCGACCTTGTTCAGCGCGTATTCGACTTCGGCGGTGCGGTAGGCCGGGTTGATGTTGACCAGGATCAGCCCGGCCTTGGCCGTGGCCAGCTGCATCAAGACCCATTCGGCGTTGTTGTGCGACCAGATGCCGACGCGCTCGCCGGGCTGCAGGCCCAGGCCGAGCAGCGCGCTGGCCAGGCGATTCGTCTCGCGCTGCAGTTCAAGGTAGGTGTAGCGGCGGCGCTGGTGAACACTGACCAGCGCTTCATGGTTCGGCTGGTGCGCCGCGATGGCGTCAAAGAATGCGCCTATGGGCTGCTCGATCAGCGGCACGTCGGTGGCGCCGCGCGCAAAGCTGCGCGTCAGCAGGGCTGTTTCCGGACGGGGCACGGAATGTTCTTCGCTCATGGTGTTGTCTCCTTGCGGCTGCCACAGTATGGCCGATTCACCCCCCGGTGCGCCATGGGGAATAGCCAGGATGGTTGCAAATCGTGCCACTGGCGGGCACACTTCAATGCATGCCTCATCGCCCGGCCCGGCCCCTTCCTCCAGAACCTTCCACCACTCCCGCCAGCCCGCGTCCGGCGCTTGAGCCCGCCATCACGCCGATGGCCTTCGTGCAGGCGATTGCGCTGGCCTACGAGCGCCGTGGCCTGAGCCCGGCCGCCGCACTGGCGCAGGCACAAATCGCGCCGTCATCGCTGCACGATGCATCGGCCCGCATCACTGCCTGGCAGATGGAGCGCATCTCGGGCGCCGCCATGCAGGAACTCGACGACGAGGCGCTGGGCTGGTTCAGCCGGCGCCTGCCCTGGGGCAGCTACGGCATGCTGGCGCGCGCCTCGCTCAGCGCGCCCAGCCTGGGCGTGGCACTCAAACGCTGGTGCCGCCACCACGGGCTGATCGCCGACGACATCATGCTCAGGCTTTCGGTATCTGGCGACACGGCCCTGCTGGCTATCACCGAGCAACGCGACCTGGGCGCCCTGCGCGAGTTCTGCCTGGTCTCGGTGCTGCGCAACATCCTGGGCGTGGCCTGCTGGCTGATTGATTCGCGCATTCCGCTGCTGGGCGCGCAGTTTCCGTTTTCCGCGCCGCCGCACCGGGATGTTTACGCCGTGCTGTTTTCCGGCCCGACCGCATTCGACACCGCGCCGGCCGGCCTGCGCTTTGACGCCAGGTACCTGGCGCTGCCGCTGCGGCGCGACGAGCGCGCGCTGCAGCAGATGCTGGAACGCGCCCTGCCGCTGACGGTGCTGCCCTACCGGCGCGACCGGCTGCTGGTGCAGCGCGTGCGCCAGGCACTGGCGGCGAATCCGGCGCAGACCCACAGCGCCCAAGCCCTGGCCGCGCTGGTCCACGTCTCGCCGCGCACGCTGCACCGCCAGCTCAAGGAAGAAGGCGCGTCGCTGCAGGCGCTGAAGGACGAGGTGCGGCGCGCGCGGGCGCTGGAGCTGCTGCTGCGCACCCGCCGCCCGATCAAGCAGGTCGCCGAGGCCGCCGGTTTCCAGAACGAGAAAAGCTTCATGCGGGCGTTCAAGACCTGGACCGGCCAGTCGCCGGCGGAATTCAGGCGCGGCGGGCAAGGGCTAGACTCCAGCGCTTGATCCTGCCCGGGAAGCGCCATGGTGTTTGTCATTTTTTCGTGCTTGCTGCTGATCGCGTTGACCACGCTGATGCATTACGAGGTGCTGAGCAGCCTCAACCTGCGGCTGCCTGCGCTCGCCATGCCCAGCCGGGCCAAGCTGCTGGTGGTGATTTTCGCGGCCTTCATGGCCCACGCGCTGGAAATCGCCCTGTACGGCTTTGCGCTGTTCGGGCTGATGCAGTACGGCGTCGGCAGCCTGACGGGCGCGGGCGGCTCGTCGCTGCAGAACTGCCTTTACTTTTCAGCCGAAACCTATTCATCGCTCGGCTTCGGCGACCTGATCCCGAACGGCCCGATCCGGCTACTGGCCGGCGTCGAGGCGCTGAACGGCCTGCTGCTGATCGGCTGGTCAGCCTCTTATGCCTATATCGCAATGGAGCGTTTCTGGGGCAGCGGCAGCGGGGATGGCGAGTCCTGACGCACCACGTTGGGCTGCTTTGCGGCAACGCGGACTTCACAAGACCCTGTTACCAATCCATACACATATTCTGTGGATAAGTTTGTGCACCACTCCAGGGAAAACCCTTGGAGCCCTTAGTTGGTGCGGGTTTCAACAGCGTGCCTGCCAAACAGGCATTGTGCGTAACTCGCGCTGCCAGTCCCGGTCAAACGGCGGCCAAAAGCCCCGGCAATTCGGCCATATGCGCAAACAGCTGGCTGGCGCCAGCCTGCCTCAAGACCGCGCCCTGTTCAGGCTGCGGGCAATACGCCCAGACCGTGGCCCCGGCGGCAACACCGGCTGTCACGCCGGTCGTCGTGTCCTCGATCACCAGGCAGCGCGCGCCCGCCGCGCCCAGGTGCGCGGCAGCGGCCAGGTACACATCGGGCGCGGGCTTGGAGCGCGGCATTTCGTGGCCGCTGAAGATGCGGCCGTCAAACCAGTCCATCAGCCCGACCTGCGCCAGCTGCATCTCGACCTTGAAGCGGTCGGCGCCCGACGCGCAAGCGATGCGCTCGGCCGCATGGGCATGCGCCGCCGCCACGGCTTCGTGCGCGCCCGCGATGGCCTGCAGCCGCGCCCGCAACTCGCTGTTGCGCCGCGCGTAGAACTCGGCCATCCAGTCTTCGGTCAGCGGCTGGCCGGTTTTGGCTTCAATCAGGGCGCGCTCGTCGCGCACCGCCTTGCCGACGAACACCCGCATGCATTCGGCGGGCGTGAGCGACCAGCCGCCTTCTTCGAGCATGTCGCGCAGCACGCCGTTGGTGATCGGTTCGCTATCCACCAGCACGCCATCGCAGTCAAACAGGATTGCTTCGAATTTCATTTTTACTCTCTTTTTAATAGCTGCCTGCGCATGCTGGACGTGCGCAAAAGGCATTTTTTGTTCTAAAACTGGTCGCCATCGACGTAAAACCAGCACCCCGACTCGCGCACGAAGCGGCTGCGCTCGTGCAGGCGCGTCGCGCGGCCGGCTTCGCGGCAGCGGGCGACAAACTCGACTTCGGCATGGTCGGCGTCCAGCACCCGGTGCGAACGCACGTCCAGCCCCAGCCATTTCGCGCCCGGCGCAAAGTCCAGCGTGGCCGGGCGCGTGGAAGCATGCCAGGTGGCGAGCAAGTAATCGGCCCGCTGCAGCACGAAAGCGCTGTAGCGCGAGCGCATCAGCGCTTCGGCGTCGGGGGCGGGGATGTTCTCGTTCAAGTACGGCCCGCAGCAGGCGGAAAAAGGCAGGGGCTGGGTTTTGGCTGGCTTGGTTTGATGGGTCGCATTCGTCGAGGTGCGGCCGCAGGGGCAAGGGGTTGTCATGCGTTCAGGGAATCAAAGCCAAAGGCCAGACTCGAGCCCTGCGGGCGTATCAAGATATCGTTCATTGTTTTGATTTTTGCAGAATTCAGACTGGATTCTTGGTATTTAGGGGCAAAGCGAGTCAGCACGCGCCTCGCCGGCTGATGAGCTATTCGTATTCGGGGATGGAATTCGAGTTTAATATCCTAGTAGTTAGTTCCGGCAATACTGTTACGTGATAACGGATAATTGCATGATTCATTTGCAAGGCTTGAAAGACGGATTCATGACAAGTAAGTCTTCACGCGCGGCCCTGGTTCTTTCCCAGGCGCAGCAAGCGATGCTCAAGGAATTGGCAGGATCGAGAACGGCCGCAGTGCGCGAAGTCGAGCGCGCCCGGGTGATGCTGGGCTACGCGGCTGGCCAGACGATCACGCAGTTGCACCGCCAACTCGGCGTGGGGCGCCCTATGATCTACAAATGCATTGACAAGGCGCTTGCCGTAGGTGTGCAGACGGGCTTGAAAGATAAATACCACCGCCCTCACGCACCAGAAATCACCGACGAGGCCAAGGCGTGGGTGGTGGCCCTGGCATGCACCAAGCCCAAGGAGCACGGCTTGGCGGCCGAGTTGTGGTCCATCGCCGGACTGGCTAAGTTTGTGCGTGAGCATGCCCCGGGCGCAGGCTTTGCCCGGCTGGCCAAAGCGGGCAAAAGCACCGTGTGGCGCATTCTGGATGAGTGCGACATCAAGCCGCACAAGATACGCTACTACCTGCAAAAGCGCGACCCCGAGTTTGATCGCAAAATGCACGAAGTATTGATGACGTACCGGGACGTCTCGATGTACCAGGAGGGCGCGGTTCATGACGCACGCCCGACGCCCATCTACAGCGTGAGCGTCGATGAAAAGCCCGGCGTTCAGGCCACCGGCTTGACGGCGCCGGACTTGCCGCCCGTGCTGGGCAAGCAAACGAGCGTCTCGCGCGACTACGAGTATGTGCGCCATGGCACGGTGTCAATCCTGGCGGGGATCGATCTGCACACCGGGCATATCTTTGCCACTGTAGAGGACCGCCACCGCAGCGTGGAGTTCATTGGCCTGCTGAAAAAAATCGATGCGCATTACCCACCCGATGCGCTGATCCGGGTGGTGCTGGACAACCACTCGGCCCATATTTCCAAGGAAACCTTGGCTTATCTGGGAACTCGACCCGCACGCTTCGAGTACGTACATACGCCCAAGCATGGCTCCTGGCTTAATTTGATTGAATGCGTGTTCTCGAAAATGGCCAGAACCTTTTTGCGCCACATCCGCGTCCAGTCCAAAGAGGAGCTGAAAACCCGCATCCTCCAGGGGATTGCTGAAATCAACGCATCGCCTGTCATTTTTCGATGGAACAAGTTCGATCTTGGCGTCGTTTAATGCGTAATAACTTTGATGGAACTAACTACTAGGCTCTCAAAATATCCGCCGATCTGCATCACCTTAGACCGCACATTTCACCAACGTCAAGCTACGGCTTACATCATGTTTAAAGTCACCATCATCAAGAACATCTGGGATTCACAGTCACCAGTTGACTCAGCCCGTTTCGCTGCACTTGAGCGACGCCAAGAACTTCCATTCGCGCCATACCCAGGGCTGGAACTATTCTGGGGTCTCGAGCGTCCGCACAGGGTTGTCAATGTGCGGTGGGAAATTCAAAACACCATCTTCGTCTGCAAAGTGGAGGACGAGTTTCCCAACGAACTTGATGTTGACGGACTCGATTTCGATGAGCTAGTTGAAGCTGCTCAGTTGAACGATTGGGCTTTATTAAAAGTTTATGAGCCAAAGTGATTCATGGACCTTGCCCAACTTTTGTAGACAGTTCAATCTGTCACACGCTTTAATGGCCCCCACAGCGCCGTGAATCGCTTGGAATACTCCCATCAGTTTTTCATCAGGCCGCTGGTAAAGCAGGCATTCAACCCTCAGCCAGCAACCGCCTCACCCACAGTCGCCACCAAGCCAATCCGGTCCAGCGCCTCCGCCTGCTGCCCCACGGTGCGCTCCACCTGGTTTTTGCAGACTCCAGCCATGTGCGAATCAGTTGATGTTTCTCAACGCATCGGTCATCGAGGAGCGCACATTTAGCGTGCGTTTACGGATATTTTTTGACGCTGGTGCTGCCGGTATTTACCCCGGCGGCGTGCGGGCTGCATCACGCTCCTGGCCTGGGAGGAAATAAAAATGAAGGATGAGACCGTCTTTGCCAAGGAAGCGGAGCAAGAACCGCCCGCACCAGGACAGCGACCTGAACACAAGACCGGTACGCCGACCGAAGCCACGAAACCAGCCGCGCGCCCGGAGAGATTGCGTCAGCTTCTCCTCAGGCGTCCAAAAATCGTGATCCTCGGGTGGGCCGTTGTCGCCCTGGCATTCCTGCTGCTGGTGCCACTCGCCTACGTTGCCTGGTACGAATTGCCTGGTCGCTTATGGGTGTTCGCGAATCAACAATGGTGGCATTGGATTCAGGCATCCTTGGGCTTCATCGCCCTCTTCTTCATCCCCATCTTTGCGACCATGGGGACTCTTGCCCTGGCCGGTTTCCTTGCGGACATCTCACTGACGATTGAGAACGCAACGATTCAGGATGCCCAGCGCGTGGTTCGCGAAACCGAGGAGGATGCGATCAGCCGGCTTGAGCATGGCGATGGAGCGGGCCTCCTTCCGCTGCTGAAATACAGCCGCGCTCAATTAGACGCCTATTACGCGATTGGCCTGAACCAGACCCGGAAAAGTTTCTTTAACGCCGTACTGGCGATGTGGCTCGGGTTCATCCTTTTGCTGATCGGCATCGCCCTGTATGTGGGTCCGGTGGAGAAGCTGGGCCTGACAAGACCGGAGCAGGATTTCCAGATACTCATACTGAGCGGAGCGGCCATCATCGAATTTGTATCCGCGCTGTTTCTCTGGGTTTACCGCAGCACGACCGCCCAACTGACCTATTACTACAAACGCCAGATGCATAGCCATACCTCCATCCTGTGCTTCAGAATGGCTACGACCATCCAGACCCTGGAGAAATCCGATGAGATCAAGAAGGCCATCATCGAGAAAGTGCTGGACTGGAACGAGATGCCCGAAAGGCCGCCCCTTGTGGGCGCCAAAGGACTGCGCTCCTTGCTCCCGGCAAGCGAAGCCAAGGCAACACCGTGAATCGCGTGCAGGCCCCCCCCTCTCAGCCAGCGACCGCCTCGCCCACGGGCGCCACCAGGCCGATCCGGTCCAGCGCCGCCGCCAACTGCCCCACGGTCCGCTCCACCTGGTGCCATTTCTCCAGCCCGAACAGCCCGACGCGAAAGGTCATGAAGTCCGCCCCTTCGTCGCATTGCAGCGGCACGCCAGCGGCCGTCTGCAAACCCTGGTCGAGGAACTTGCGGCCTGACTGAATTTCGGGGTCGGTGGTGTAGCTGACGACCACGCCGGGCGCCTTGAAGCCGTCGGCGGCGACGCTGGGCAGGCCACGGCTTTCGAACAGCGCGCGCACCTTGCTGCCCAGCGCTTCCTGCTCGGCCTTCACCTTGGCGAAACCGTAGGCCTGGGTTTCCTGCATGGCGGCGCGCAGGCGCGTCAGGGCGTCGGTGGGCAAGGTGGCGTGGTAGGCGTGGCCGCCTTTTTCATAGGTTTCCATGATCTGCAGCCACTTCTTCAGGTCGCAGGAAAAGCTGGAGCTGGTGGTGCCGTCGATGGCGGCCCGGGCGCGCTCGCTGAGCATGACCATGGCGCAGCACGGCGAGCTGCTCCAGCCTTTTTGCGGCGCGGAAATCAAGACGTCCACGCCCGTGGCCTGCATATCGACCCACATCGCGCCCGAGGCGATGCAGTCGAGCACGAACAGGCCGCCCGCTTCATGCACGGCGTCGGCCACGGCGCGCAAATAGTCGTCGGGCAGGATCATGCCGGAGGCGGTTTCGACATGCGGGGCAAAAACGACTGCGGGCTTTTCGCGGGCGATGGCGGCCTGCACGTCGGCAATCGGCGCGGGCGCCCACGGGGCCTGCGCGCCGGCACCCAGCTGGCGGGCCTTGAGCACGGTGGACGAGGCGGGAATCTGCCCCATGTCGAAAATCTGCGTCCAGCGGTAGCTGAACCAGCCGTTGCGGATGACCAGCACATGCCTGGCCGTGGCGAACTGGCGCGCCACGGCTTCCATGCCGTAGGTGCCGCTGCCGGGCACCAGCGCCACGGAATGCGCTTTATACACATCCTTGAGGATGCTGGAGATGTCGTTCATCACGCCCTGGAAGCTGCGCGACATGTGGTTGAGCGCGCGGTCGGTGTACACCACCGAGAATTCAAGCAGGCCGTCAGGGTCGATGTTGGGCAATAGTCCGGGCATGGTGTTGTCTCGCAATCGTTGAAAAATGAGTTGTCCTGGCAGCTTAGCACGCTGCGCTTTTTTTCAGGATCACTCACTTATTCATAGCTGCTTGCACATGCTGGATGTGCGCAAGAGGCCGATTTCATCTAAAAACTGGCAGGGACGCGGCGACCCCGCGCAGGATGTTGTCAGCAATAACTTCCCTGCGTCGTCATACCCGCGCAGGCGGGTATCCAGACTCGTTTGAGCGCTTCAGCCCGTGTCGCTGGATTCCCGCCTTCGCGGGAATGACGGACGGAAAGTCATTTATAGCCAAATCGTCAGGCCTTGTTGGCCTTGCGCGCTTCCAGCGTTTCGGTCGGCGCGCCCAGCTTGAGCCATTCGGCATAGCCGCCGTCGATGTGGGCGACGTTGCGCATTCCCATGTCCTGCAGCGTCTTGGTGGCCAGTGCGCTACGCCAGCCGGCGCCGCAGAACAGGATGAACTCCTTGCCCTCGTCGCCGAAGACCGGCTTGAAATAAGGCGAAGCCGGATCGACCCAGAATTCGAGCATGCCGCGCGGCGCGTGGAAGGCGCCGGGCACGGTGCCTTCGCGCTCCAGCTCGCGCAGGTCGCGGATATCGACGAGCTGCACGGCCGGGTCGTTCAATCGGGCCTTGACCGATTCGACCGGATAGGTCTTGATCTCTTCCATCGCCTCATCGACGAGCGCCTGGAAACCTTTGGTAATGGGCATTTTTTGTCTCCTTGAATGCGTTTGGCCTCAAGCCAGCGCGCGCTGGATGATGATCTTCTGCACGTCGCTCGTGCCTTCGTAGATCTGGCAGACGCGCACGTCGCGGTAGATGCGCTCGACCGGGAAGTCGCTCACGTAGCCGTAGCCGCCCAGCGTCTGGATGGCGGCGCTGCAGACTTTCTCGGCCATTTCGCTGGCGAACAGCTTGGCCATCGCCGCTTCTTTCAAACACGGCCGACCGGCATCGCGCAGGCTGGCGGCGTGCCAGATCAGCTGGCGGGCCGCCTCCAGCTGGGTCGCGCAGTCGGCCAGCCGGAAACCGACCGCCTGGTGGTTGAAGATGGCGCTGCCAAAGCTCTGGCGCTCCTTGGCATAGGCCACGGCCACCTCGAACGCGCTGCGCGCCATGCCGACGCTTTGCGCGGCAATGCCGATGCGCCCGCCTTCGAGTCCGCCCAGCGCGATCTTGTAGCCTTCGCCCTCGGCGCCGATCAGGTTCTCTGCGGGCACGCGGCAGTTGTCGAAGTTGACCTGCGCGGTGTCGCTCGAATGCTGGCCCAGCTTGTCTTCGAGCCGTGTGGCCGAATAGCCGGGCGCGTCGGTCGGCACGATGAAGGCGCTCATGCCCTTCTTGCCGGCGCCCTTGTCGGTCACGGCGATGACGATGGCGACCTGGCCGTTCTGGCCGCTGGTGATGAACTGCTTGACGCCGTTGAGCACATAGCCGTCGCCGTCTTTCACCGCCGTGGTGCGCAGTGACGAGGCATCGCTGCCGGTGTGCGGCTCGGTCAGGCAGAACGCGCCCAGCAGGTCGCCCTGCGCGAGCGGCACCAGCCACTGTTTTTTCTGCGCCGGGTTGCCGTAGCGCATCAAAATCGCGTTGACCGGGCAGTTGGTCACGCTGATGGCGGTGCTGGTGCCGCCGTCGCCAGCGGCGATTTCTTCGAGTACCAGCGCCAGCGTCACGTAGTCGAGGTTGGCGCCGCCGAATTCCTCGGGCACGCAGATGCCGTAGGCGCCCAGCGCGGCCAGCCCCCGGTGCGCTTCCTTGGGGAAATGGTGTTCCTTGTCCCAGCGCGCGGCGTGGGGCCAGAGTTCAGCCTGGGCAAAGGCTCGAACCGCGTCGCGCACCTGTTCCTGGTCGTCATTGAGTATCAAATTGGCCTCCTGCGCTTGGTGCGTCTGTGTAGTTAGCTATCATTTTCAAATCACTTCAATGGCCAGCGCCGTGCCTTCGCCGCCACCGATGCACAGCGTGGCAACGCCTTTTTTAAGGCCGCGCGCCTTCAGCGCATGGATCAGCGTGACGATGATGCGGGCGCCGCTGCAGCCAATCGGGTGGCCCAGCGCGCAGGCGCCGCCGTTGACGTTGACGATGTCGTGGCTCAGCCCCAAATCGGCCATCGCGGCCATCGGCACCACGGCAAAGGCTTCGTTGATTTCCCACAGATCCACGTCCTTGACCTCCCAGCCGATTTTTTTCAAGAGCTTGTTGACGGCACCGACCGGGGCGGTCGAGAACCATTCGGGCGCCTGCGCAAAGGTGGCATGACCGACGATGCGCGCCAGCGGCGCGAGGCCCAGCGCTTTGGCGGTGGATTCGCGGGCCAGCACCAGCGCGGCGGCGCCGTCGTTGATGGACGAGCTGGAGGCGGCGGTGATGGTGCCGTCTTTCTTGAAGGCGGGCTTGAGCGCCGGGATTTTTTCGAGCTTGACCTTGCCCGGGCCTTCGTCGATCGAAATCACGGTGTCGCCCGCGCGGCCCTTGACCGTGACGGGGGTGATTTCATCCTTGAACGCGCCGGACTCGGTCGCCTGCTTGGCGCGCTGCACGCTGGCCGTGGCAAAGGCGTCCTGCGCCTCGCGGGTGAAGCCGTATTTGGCGGCGCAGTCTTCGCCGAAGGTGCCCATCGAGCGGCCGGCCTCGTAGGCGTCTTCGAGGCCGTCGAGCATCATGTGGTCCATCACGCGGTCGTGGCCGATGCGCATGCCGCCGCGCGCCTTGGGCAGCAGATACGGCGCGTTGGTCATGCTTTCCATGCCGCCGGCGACCACCACGTCGCGGCTGCCAGCCAATAGCTGGTCGTGCGCCAGCATGGTGGCTTCCATGCCGGAGCCGCACATCTTGGACAGCGTGACCGCGCCGGTGCTGGCGGGCAGGCCGCCCTTGAAACCGGCCTGGCGCGCAGGCGCCTGGCCCTGGCCGGCCATCAGGCAGTTGCCGAACAGCACTTCATCGACCTGCGCGGGCGCAACGCCCGAGCGCTCGACGGCAGCCCGGATGGCGGCGCCGCCCAGGTCGTTGGCCGACAGGCTGGCGAAATCGCCCTGGAAAGCGCCCATGGGGGTGCGGGCGGCGCCGAGGATGACGATGGATTCAGACATGTTTTCTCCTTGAATGAGGTTGGAAATAGAGGAAATGGACTGCACGGGCTTCAACCGGCGGGCACCGGGCCGTGCATGACCGCGAAGCGCTTTTGCTGGTCATACGGAAACACGTCGTACACATGGCCGGCCTGGATGCGCGCCTGGTGGCGTTGCCAGAAGGCGGCATCGAGCAGGTCGGCATGGTGCTTCATGAAGACTTCGCGCACTGCGTCGTTGCCGAGCAAAAATGGGCCGAAGGTCTCGGGGAACACGTCCTTGGGGCCGACCGAATACCAGATTTCACCGCTCATTTCGTCTTCCTCGTTGCGCGCAACCGGCACCTTGCGGAACTTGCAGTCGGTGATGTATTCGATCTCGTCGTAGTCGTAGAAAACGACCTTGCCGTGGCGCGTGATGCCGAAATTCTTCCAGAGCATGTCGCCCGGAAAGATATTGGCCGCGACCATGTCCTTGATGGCGTTGCCGTATTCGACCACGGCGCGCTCGATCTGGTCCCTGGCGGCGGGCTCGGCAACGCCGAAGTCGAACGCCTCCTGCAGGTAGATATTGAGCGGAATCATGCGCCGCTCGATGTACACATGCTTGATGATGACTTCCATTTGGCCGTCGCCGTCGCGGTCGCTGATCTCCAGCTGGCTGGGGGCGAATTTCTCGATCTCGGCGATCAGCTCGTCGCTGAAGCGCTCGCGCGGAAAGGCGACCTCGCTGTATTCCTGCGTGTCGGCCATGCGGCCCACGCGGTCGTGCTGCTTGACCAGCAAATACTTGCCCTTGATCTGCTCGCGGGTGGTGTCTTTTTGCGGCGGGTAGTAGTCCTTGATGACCTTGAACACATACGGGAACGAGGGCAAATCGAACACCAGCATGACCATGCCCTTGATGCCGGGCGCGATGCGGAACTTGTCGGTCGAGTGGCGCAGGTGGTGCAGGAAGTCGCGGTAGAACAGCGTCTTGCCCTGCTTGGCCAGGCCCAGCGCGTTGTAGATTTCGGCGCGCGGCATGCGCGGCATCATGCTGCGCAGGAACTGCACGAACGCCGACGGAATGCCCATATCGACCATGAAATAGGCGCGCGCAAAGCTGAACAGGATCAGGAGGTCGTCCTCGCCGAACAGGGCCGCGTCAATCACCAGCTTGCCGGCATCCGACTGGCTGGAGATGCCCTTGCCGTCGGCGGGCAGCACCTGCCCCGGCGGCGGCTGGCGGTGCAGGATCGGCAGGGCAAAGGGAATCTCGCCAAAGCCGTTGATGATCTTGCCGACGACGTAGGCGCCCTTGTTGCGAAAGAACAGCCCGGACAGCACCTGGATCTGGAAATTGGCGCGCAGCTTCACGTCGCCCAGGCGCGCGGTCATGGCCTCGGCGACATAGCCGGCATCGCGCCGCAGGTCTTCAAACTCGCGGCACAGGCCAAAGTCTTCGACCAGCTTGACGAGCGTCTCATGCATGTTGCCCTGCGTCGGGTAGTAGGCCCGGTAGGTCGGCTGCGCGGTCGGTTCCTCGTTTTCGATGTACTCGGTGCTGACGGCGGGCCGCACAAAGATGAAATCGTTCTGGAAATAGCTGCGGTGCAGGATCTTGGTGGTGACCGAGTTGAAAAAGGTTTCGGCCAGTTCGGGCTGGTGGTGGTTGACCAGGAGGCCGATGTAATGCAGCTTGACCTGGTGCCAGACATCCATGGACTGCTCGCCGGCCTTGAACTCGCGCTCCAGCCGGATCGATGCCTCGCGCACGCGCAGGTCGTAGAACTCGATGCGCTCGCGCTGGGCGCGCTGCTGGCCGTGCCAGTCGGCGGTTTCAAAACGGTGCTTGGCGCGCGCCGACTCTGTGCGGAACAGCCGGTAGTGGCGGTTGAAGCCGTCGATCATCGCCTTGGCGATGGCGTAGGCCACGGTGGAGTCAAGGCGTTGCGGGAACATGAAAACCCTTGTGGATGCAGTTGAGGACGGCGCTTGCCCGCTCTGAGGCGCTGCAATCTGCCCGGCAAAATGGCATCTCAGCCGCGAGGGTAGCGTTTGAGCGCATCGCGAAAAACGTCCACCACTTCATCAGCGCCCCGCATGCTGACCCCCATGTCTTTTACCAGGCCATCCTTGAGGCCATAGCACCAGCCGTGGACTTCCACTTTCTGCCCCCGGCTCCAGGCGTCCTGCATCACGTTGGACATGGCCACGTTGCCCACCTGCTCGATCACGTTCATCTCGCACAGCACGTCCTCCTGCTCGGCCACCGGCAAATGGTCCAGGCGTTGCCGGTGGCGCAGCTTGACGTCATAGACATGGCGCAGCCAGTTGTCAGCCAGACCGACGCGGGTGCCGCGCAGCGCGGCCAGCACGCCGCCGCAACCGTAATGCCCCACCACCATGATGTGCTCCACCTTGAGATGATCCACGGCGTACTGGATCACCGACAGGGCATTGAGGTCCGAATGCACCACCACGTTTGCAATATTGCGGTGTACAAACACTTCTCCCGGATCAAGCGCGATGATTTCATTGGCCGGCACCCGGCTGTCCGAGCAACCTATCCACAGGTATTTGGGCGTCTGCTGATCCACCAGCCGGCTGAAAAAATCAGGGCGCTGCTGCTCCATGCGAGCGGCCCAGCAGCAGTTGTTGTCAAGTAAGTGTTGAAGCGATGTAGTCATGAAGATCATCTTAAACAGTTGCCAGCAGCACAGTGCTGCACCGCCCCGCGAGGCTTAAAAAGTCAGCAGGTTTCGGCGAACAGTTCGCGGCCAATCAGCATGCGGCGGATTTCGCTGGTGCCGGCGCCGATTTCGTAGAGCTTGGCATCGCGCCACAGGCGGCCCAGCGGATATTCATTGATGTAGCCGTTGCCGCCGTAAATCTGGATGCCGTCGCCAGCCATCTTGGTCGCCTGCTCGGCGCACCAGAGGATGACTGAAGCGCAGTCCTTGCGCACCTGGCGCACATGGTCCGTGCCCAGCATGTCCAGGTTCTTGGCCACGGTGTAGGCAAACGAGCGCCCGGCCTGCAGCACGGTGTACATGTCGGCGACCTTGCCCTGAATCAGCTGGAACTCGCCGATGCTCTGGCCGAACTGCTTGCGGTCGTGGATGTAGGGCAGCACGTTGTCCATGACCGACTGCATGATGCCGAGCGGCCCGCCCGTCAGCACGGCGCGCTCGTAGTCCAGGCCGCTCATGAGAACCTTCGCGCCGCCGTTCAGGTTGCCCAGGATGTTCTGCTCGGGCACTTCGACGTTCTGGAACACCAGCTCGCCGGTGTGGCTGCCGCGCATGCCGAGCTTGTCGAGCTTTTGCGCGACGGAAAATCCGGGCATGCCTTTTTCGATCAAAAAGGCGGTGACGCCGCGCGCGCCCAGTTCGGGCTCGGTCTTGGCATACACCACCAGCGTGTCGGCGTCGGGGCCGTTGGTGATCCACATCTTGCTGCCGTTGAGCAGGTAATAACCGCCCTTGTCCTCGGCCTTGAGCTTCATCGAGATCACGTCGCTGCCCGCGCCCGGCTCACTCATGGCCAGCGCGCCGACATGCTCGCCGGAAATCAGCTTGGGCAGGTATTTCTGGCGCTGCGCCTCGCTGCCGTTGCGCTTGATCTGGTTGACGCACAGGTTGCTGTGCGCGCCATACGACAGGCCGACCGAGGCGCTGGCGCGGCTGATTTCTTCCATCGCGATCATGTGCGCCAGGTAGCCCATGCCGGCGCCGCCATATTCTTCGCCCACCGTGATGCCCAGCACGCCGAGCGCGCCCATCTTTTCCCACAGGTCCATCGGGAACTGGTCGCTCTTGTCAATCTCGGTGGCGCGCGGCGCGATTTCAGCTTGCGCAAAATCGCGCACCGCGTCGCGCAGGGCGTCGATGTCTTCGCCGAGTTGAAAGTTGAGTCCGGGCATGTTGGTCATGATTGATGTCTCTTTAAAAAAATGATGAAGGTCGCGCGGGAATCAATAGGTTTTGGTCACGGGCGCGATGGTTTGCTGCATCAGCGCGCAGGCGCTTTCCTTGCCGCTGGCATCCAGGTGCGTGACCTCGGCCGTGGTCACGATGATGCGCTTTCCGGCCCGGGTGACGCGGCCCACGGCGCGCAGCTCGCCGCCCTTGAAGCCGGCCAGGAAATTGATTTTGTACTCGACCGTGGTGACTTCGGCACCTTCAGGCACCTGCGTCATGGCCGCATAACCGCCGGCAATGTCGGCCAGCGCGCCCATGGCGCCGCCATGAAAGCCGCCCTGCTGCTGGTTGATGCGTTCCGAATACGGCAGCGCCACCTCGCACAGGCCGGGCTCGACCCGCACCAGCCGCGCGCCCAGGTGCCGCATCAGCCCCTGGCGTAAAAAACTCGCTTCGATGCGCTGGAACAGCTCTGACGGCGCGGTGGCTGCATTCATAAAAAGGCCCGTGAAGAAGAGGTTGATGGCGTCTTGCAGGCTGGCATTTTGCTTGACGTTTACGTAAACGTCAATTATGGCCTATTTTAATTTTTCAGCCTTGAGCAGCAGCACCCGGGCTTCTTTTTCGTGGGTGCGAATTTCATCCAGATTGGCCTGCAAGTCCACCAGCTGGTCTTCGAGCTTCTTGCGGTGGTCGGCCAAAATGGCCAGGAATTTCTTCAGTTGCGGAGCCGTGTCGCGCGGACTGTCATAGGAATCGATGATTTCCTTGGCCTCGGTGAGCGACAGCCCCAGGCGCTTGGCGCGCAGCGTGAGCTTGAGGCGCGTGCGGTCGCGCGCCGAATACACGCGGTTGCGACCGCCCGGCCCTTCGCGCTCGGGCTGCAGCAAACCCATGTCCTCGTAAAAGCGCATGGCGCGGGTGGTCAGGTCAAACTCTTTGGCGAGGTCGCTGATGGTGTAGGTAGTGGCCATGATGAGAAAAAAATAGCAGCAACAGCAACAGTCACGCAAGTGCGCATCTTGAACCGATGTTGTCTTACGTTTACGTAAACGTCAAATATAACGTGAATGGGGAAAGGTTTGTTTTTTGCCGGAAAGCCACCCGGTCATTGCTTTGGCAATAGCCCTTGGCCCCGAAGCCGGCATGCATGGGATGAAGCCTGGGCCGGGCGTTGACGCTCCGGAAACCCTGAATCAGGAAGCGCTGGCTTCCCCTTGCGGAAGCGACATGAAAAAACTGGCGCCCCCCTGGCCAGGACTTTCAGCCCATACCGTGCCGCCATGCACCTGCGCAACCCGCTTGATGATGGCCAGCCCCAGCCCGTTGCCCGGAAAGTCGGCTGAAGAGTGCAGGCGCTGAAACGCGGTGAAAAGATTGCCGCTGTAAACCGGATCAAATCCTGCGCCGTTATCGGCCACCAGCAACACCAGTTCACCCGGCGCCTTGCCGGGCAGCAGCCCGACCTTGATCCATGCCTCGGTCTTTTTGGAGGTGAATTTCCAGGCATTTTCCAGCAGGCAGGTCATGGCGGTCGTCAAAAGCCCCTTGTTCCCGACCAGCATCAGGCGGCTGTCCATCTCGATGGTCACGTCCCGGTCCGGGTCGCGCTTGCGCAAATCAGCGATCAATGAAAGGCAGACCGGTGCCAGATTGACCATTGCAGGAACTCCGGAGCGCAGCGGCAGCTGGGCGAGTGTTCGCAGGTCATCGACCAGCTTGGCCAGCTGGCTGATGCTGGCCTGAATGCGCCTGACATAGTGGCGGCCCTGGTCGTCCAGCACCAGCGAATACTTTTCAGCCAGCCTGGCGGCAAAGCCATGGGCCACATGCAGGGAGTCCTGCAAGTCACTGGACACGGCCTGGGTAAAGGTGAGCAGGTCATGCCGGACATTTTTCAGTTCGACCTGCTGGGCGACGAGTGTCTTTTGCAGTTCCGCATTGGCTCTTTTCAGGACGCCGTCAGCGAGATGCCGGTCGCTGATGTCGGCCAGGCTCACCAGCACTGCCTGATGGCCATCCCACTTGACCTGGCTCCAGGCCAGTTCAACCAGCACTTCCTTGCCGTCCATTTTTTTCTGCTTGCACAGCCGCATTTCAGACTGCTCTTCCTTGCCGGTCTGCAGGGAGCGCAGCAGTTCGGCACCTTCTCCCTGGGGAAAGAGCGCTTCCATGCCAAGCGTCATGAAAACCTTGCGGGCAATGCCGTAGAACTTGACGGCCGCCTGGTTGACGGCAAAGATTCGAAGCGTGGTTCGGTCAAAGACCCACATGACATTCGGATTGGCTTCAAAAATCAGCTGGTTGTAGCGTTTGCTGTCTTCCAGCAGGCGCTGGTATTTTTGGGCGGGGCCCGCTTCGCGCAGGTTGACGACGTAACCTGCCGGGCATCGCCTGAAGGTGTATTCGACCCAGCTGTTTTCAAAACTCTCATGGGCAATAAAGCTATGCCGGTCCGCAGAATCCAGAGCCAGCTCGGTGGCCTCTTCGTTCTGCTTGGCAACTTCCTCGGGCACCACGTCCCACAAGCTGTAGCCGCTGATGGCGGACAGCGAGGTGTGCAGGAACTCAAGCGCCGGAGCATTGGCGTCAAGGATGACGGCTTTGTCGTCAAGAAGCACGATGCCATCGAGGGTCAGGTCCAGGGATCCCCATTCTGGCTGCGCTGCCGGCAGGATGGAATTGGCACTCTGCAAGCTCACGTCGGGCAAGTTACCTGCGGGGGTCAACCGGAACTTGTCCAGAAATCGGCTCATGGATGGCAGTCTGGTGGCATGCAATCAAGGGCTGGAGAAAGGGGGAAAGCAATCAGCGCCATTTGGCATTGGCCATGACCAGTGCGGTGACGTAGCCTTGCAGCCAGTCAAAATTGACCGGTTTTTGAACCAGGCGCGCTTGTGGCGGAAGGCCGCCACGGGCGGCAATGGCCTCGACCGCCATGCCGCTGATCACCACAATCTGCATGTCTGCAAGATGCTGGTTGCGTTTGATGGTTCTGAGCATCTCGATGCCATCGACGCCCGGCATCGACAAGTCAGCAATGAGCAAATCCGGCCGCATGCTGGCGATATCCATCAGCGCATCCAGCGCCGATGACATCCAGGTGCAGTCAACCGGCAGATCCCACTCGTCAAAATGGCAGCGGTACAAATCCCGCGCGGCCTCGTCGTCTTCCACCACCAGCACGCGCAAACGGTGCTTGGGATGAAGATCGGCCCGCGAGAGCTGCGGGCTGTATTTGGTCAGGTAGGCATTGAGGGAATGCAGGGAAATCCGCCGGTGGCCGCCCAGCGTCTTCCAGGCTTCGATTTCACCTTTTTCAACCAGCGACTGGACCGTGGCGACAGACAACCCGAGCACCTTGGCCGCATAACTCGTGCCGCAGTAATCCTCGCTTGAAAAATCAGTCGCGGTTATGGCCGCCTCGAAGGTTTTTGGTTCACGCAGCATCACGGCACTTTAAGAAGTTTAAATTTGTCACAGATGTAATCTTAATCAATTTACAGATTTTTATCTGTAAAGAAAGAAAATTCCTATTCCAAATGCACAAACTGGCAAACCATCAACTTGCGTCGTATGCCTTGCCTTGGGGCAGCGTAAAAAAGAAAGTGGCGCCACAGGCAGGCGCTGACTCAGCCCATATGCGCCCGCCATGCCGCTTGATGACGCGGCTGACGGTTGCCAGCCCGATGCCGGTTCCCGAGAACTCGGAAGCCGCATGCAAGCGCTGGAAAGGGTCAAACAGCTTGTCTGAATAAGCCATGTCAAAGCCCGCGCCGTTATCCCTGACAAAAAATACCGGCAACCCGGCCGCATCGAATGTTTGACCCACGCTGATGTTGGCCTGTGCTGTTTGCGAGGTGAATTTCCAGGCGTTGGCCAGCAGGTTTTCCATCACTATCCTGACAAGCGGCCTGTCACCCTGCGCCTGCAAGCCGCTTTCCACGGTCACCGTGACCTGGCGCTCGGGCTGGCGGATTTGCCATTCATCCAGAAGGCTGCGGGCCATGAACGACAGATCGACCCGTTCAGTATGCAACCTGGCGCGCGTTACCTGCGACAAGGACAGCAAATCCTCGATCAATTGCCCCATCTGGGCCACGCCCGCCTGGATGCGCGCCAGATAGTGCCTGACCTTCGCGTCCGCCTCACCCTCCAGTTGCTGCGCCAGTTGCTTGGCCAGCAAGCGGCTGAAGCCGTCAACGGTGTTGAGCGGCGAGCGAAGGTCATGCGAGACGGAATAAGAAAAAGCTTCGAGTTCCTGGTTTGACAGTCGCAAGGCCGCCTCGATGGCCTTGATTTCCGTGATGTCGGCATCAATGCCCACCCAGAAGGCGACCTTGCCCTGCTCGTCAAGCACCGGCGAGCCTCGGTAGGCCATGGTGTGACAGCTGCCGTCTTCGGCCAGCAGGCGCCGCACGCCTGCGTAAGAGGACTGGCTGGCCCTGGCGATTTTCCAGCTGGACTGGATGTCGGACACATCGTCAGGATGAATGACGGCAAGCCACTGCAAGCCGGTCCAGTCCTCAAGTTTTCCGCCCATGAGGTCGAACCATGCGCGGTTGAAATAGGTGGCTTCCCCATCGGGGCTGGCGGTCCACACCAACTGCGGCGCCTGCTCGGCCAATGCCCGGAACAGGGCTTCCTGACGCGCCAGCGCAACGGTACGCTCGGCCACTTTTTGCTCCAGGCCGGCATTCAGCTGGCTAATCTCTTCCAGGAGTCTTGAGTTTTCCAGGCCGGCGGAGGCCAGGTGGCTCAGTTCCAGCGCCACATATTCATCCTGCTTGGTGAACTCGCCCTCGTACTTGTCGGACAGTTGGAGCAGGCCGATGTTTTTTCCATTTTTTCCAATCAGGGGCACCGCCAGCCAGCCACGCATGGGCGGATGTTTGCCCGCATGGCCGCCAAAGCCAGGCCAGCGAGGATGTGCCTCAAGCTCGGCCTGGGTCATGCGCATCAAACGGTTGCTCTCACCCACCACGGCCTGGATGTCGCTGCCGTCAGCCGGTTTTATCAGGCTGCGGTAGGGTTCATATTTTTCAGACAGTGACAGCGCATGCGTCATTTGCAAGGGATTGCCGTCCACGCTCAGGCTCACCACCGCCTGATGCGTGCCAATCACGCCGCGCGCCTGGTCGGCAATTTCCTGCATCGTGCCTTCCAGCGTCTGGTGCCAGGTGATGGCCTGGGCTGCGTCTGCCGCGCGCTGCAATGTGAACAGGTAGTCCTGGGTTTCCTTTTCGGCCTTGTCCTGGGCGGTTTTGTCCATCGCGACGACAAGGCGCGCCGCCCGGCCGGCATACTGAATCGGCTGCGACACGGTCTCGACCGAAAACAGGGAAGCATCCCTGCGCAGATCGTGCCACAAGGCCTTTTTTCGTAACGGATTGTCCAGCCACTGGCGCAGGTACGCATGTTCAGCCTCGGGCCGAATGTCAAAAATCGTCATCGACAGGAATTCCGCAGCCGAATAGCCATAGGCCTGGACCGCCGCCTGGTTCACGGCCAGGAAGCGTGTCGTGGCGCTGTCGTACACCCACATCGGAAGGGGCACCATTTCCAGCAGTTCCGCATAGCGCTGCTCACTGTCGATGAGCGCCTGTTCGGCAAGCTTGCGCTGCGTGATGTCCTGAATCACCCCGGTGCGCTGCGTTGATGCATGCCCATCGGGGTTGAAATGAACCCGGCCAAACTGATGAATCCAGCAAATCCGTCCCCCTGGCGCGATGACGCGGAACTCGCAATCCAGCGCGGTTCCGGCCCGAACCGCAGCATCGCGGACCACCGTGAAAGCCTCACGGTCAGACGGATGAATCCAGTTGAGAAAGCTCTGATAAGTGCCGTCAAGCTGGGTACGGTCGATGCCGAACAACTCGTAAACCTCGTCGGACCAGGAAATCTGCTGGGTTGCAAGATCAATCTGCCAGTAGCCGATGCGCGCAAGGCTTTGCGCGTCCTTCAACCTTTCCCGGGCAGCCTGGCTGCTGGCCAGTTCAGCCTCAAGCGCCGCCTGATGCGCCTGCACGGACTCGGCCATGCGGTTGAATCCGACGGCGATCTGCATCAGCTCCTGGCTGGCATGCACCGATTGAGTCGGGATGCGCACATCAAGCCGGCCTTGCTGGAGCTGCCGGGTCGCCTCAAGAATGTCAGCGGCGGGCTTCACAATGGTGCGGCTGCCCAGTACCCAGGCCATCCATCCACCCAAGAAAGCCACCAGCGCCAGCGCACCCAGTTCCAGCCACATCTGGCGCCGGCTGGGCTCCAGGATCGTGCTGCGGTCCATGCCGACCGCCACGAAAAAGGCGGTGTCGGCCTGGGAACTGCTGGGCATGAAGGCCCAGAGCTGATGCTGGCCCGCAGCATCCAGGCCGTCGCGCACCCCCGTTTCCAGCGTTCTGACCGCTTCCTGCAGAACCGGGCTGCCGGTCTTTTGTCCAATGGCGATGGGAATGCCGCTGGTCCCGGCCAGCAAGGTGCCATATCGGTCATGGATTCCCAGCTTGGCACCGGCTGGCAACTCGATGGCGGCGATTGACCTGGCCATGCTCGACAGGTCGAGTGAGGCATAGGCCACAAAGGAAACACGGCCTTGCACGTCGAGCACCGGCAAGGCAAACGTCACGGAAGGCTTGCCCGTAATACGCCCCACGATGTACTCGCCGGCAAAAAAATTGCGCCGGGCGACGGCTTCACGAAAATACAGGCGATCACCAAAAAACGCCCGCGCAGCTCCCTGGGAACCTTCCGCGAGTGCGTGGCAGCGCGCATAGCCATCCATGCCGACAACACCGAGGTTGATGTAGTCGGGCAAGCGCCGCTTGATCTCACCAAGGTAACGGTTGCAGGGCGCCGGCTGGCCCTGCTGGATGTCGGGAACCTGGCTGATGGCGATCAACAGCTGATGCACCGTCTCGGTCATCCGCTGCTGGTTTGAGGCGGCCAGCGAGACCGCGAACTTCAGGTTGTCAGTGGCCCGGCTGACGGCGGCATCCGCGTTCAGCTGGGCGTTGAAAATGGCCAGGCCAAACAACGGCGCCATGGCGGCCATCAACAGCAAAACAAGGCGCTGGCGCAGGGTCAGCTGCAATTTCATGGTGGGGAGGCTTGCAGGCGCAGCACTTCAACCCACGGGTTTTGGCTAATAAAGGTATCGCCAACCGTCAAGCCGCCGCCAGCGACTCATTCACACCCAGCCAGTACGCCTGCAAACGATTGAGTTTTTCGGTGAAATCGACAAAATCGACGGGCTTGCGAACAAAACTGTTGGCCCCGCTCTGGTAGCAGGCGACCATGTCCGAATGTTCACTGGAAGAAGTCAGCATGATCACGGGCACCAGCGCCGTCAGGGGATTGCTGCGAACGCTGCGCAAGACGTCAAGCCCGGAGAGCTTGGGCAGCTTCATGTCGAGCAGGATAAAGGCCGGTTGCCGGCGCACATCGCGGCCCGCGTGCTGGCCCTGGCCAAACAGGTAGTCAAGTGCTGCGGCGCCATCGCGGGCCACGGCAATCTCGGCGCTCAAGCCCAACTCCTCCAGTGTTAATACTGTCAGTTCCAGATGGTCCGGGTTGTCTTCAACAACAAGTATCAGCTTATCCGACATGCGTATTTTTCCAAAGTTAGCCACAAATTGTAGTCACTTTCAACTATTCGCAGAATTTGATTGATGTCTCGGAACTTTCTGTTTCTTACAAAAATATCACCATTCACCGTTTTGAATTACCAGCGCGGGATGACTTCATCCTTGAGCTGGCGTCGCAATGCGGCATGGTTGGGCATGACGCCATGCACGGTGGCCCAGAAATGCGGGCTGTGGTCCATGAAGCGAAGGTGGCTGAGTTCGTGAACCACCACATAGTCCACCACGGCCGGACTGAAATGCACCAGTCGCCAGTTGAGCCGGATGGCGCCGCTGGTACTGGCGCTGCCCCAGCGCGTGGCGGCGCTGGAAAGGCTGAGCTTGCGCCACTCGACACCGAGTTGCGCCGCGAAAAAATCAAGCCGGGCGCTAAAAAGCTGCCGGGCCTGCTGCAGGAGCCAGGCCTGCACAGCGAGTTGAATCTGGCCCGGCGTGGCATCGGGCGGCAGCTTGATGCGCAGGATTCGCGCGGCTTCGGCGCTTGCGGACCCGGCTTCCAGGGCGGTATGAAGCTGGCATGAATCCAGAACCACCCGGACGGACTCGCCCAGAAAAGGAAAGGTGGCGCCCTCCTGCCAGTCAATCCGTGCCGATTCCAGCTGGCGGTGCCGCTCGTGCGTCTCATGCAGTTTCTTGAGAATCCAGCCCGACTTGCCTTGCACGGCCTGGTCGATTTCATACAGCGGCACCCATTTCGGCGCACTCACGGCCAGCCCCTCGGCACCGACGGAAAAGCCGATGGTCCGGCGCTTGCGGCGTTTGACCTCATAGGCCACCAGCCGGCCATCAAGCACGATTTCGCGCGTGGCGCGCGGGTGGCGAAAGGCGGCCAGCGCTGGAAGCACGGGATTTGCTACTGTTTCGATAGCTGCCTGTGCTTGCTCCACCTGCGCAGAAGGCCTATTTTGTACCGAATCCGAAGCTTGGGCAGCGCTGGCAAGGCTGCCGGCGGGCGCGGCACGGTCAGGCCCGAAAAGATCAAGCGTCAGCTGGACAAGCCTGCGCGCCATCGCCGCCGGTTGCCGTGCCTGGCGCGTCACCTTCATCCCCTCAGGAGCGAACCCTGGCGGGCGTGGCGTCACGGCCGGCATAGGCTTCGGGGTCAAGGCGGCGCATTTCGGCCTCGATCCAGGCTTCGACTTCGCGCATCAACTCGTCGGGCTTGCGGCCCGCGCTGGGAATCGGCTTGCCGATCGAGATATCGACAATGCCCGGCTTCTTGATGAAGGCCTTGCGCGGCCAGCACCTGGCCGATGTCACGGCAATCGGGATCACCGGCGCGCCGGTTTCGATGGCCAGCCGGGTGCCGCCCGACTTATAGACGCCTTTCTGGCCCCGGTTGATGCGCGTCCCCTCGGGAAACATGATGACCCAGGTGCCTTGCGCCATCAGGCGCTTTCCCTGCGCGACGACCTTGCTGAAGGCCTGCGTGCGCTGGCTGCGGTCAATGTGAATCATGTCCATGCGTGCCATCGCCCAGCCAAAAAATGGAATATAGAGCAGTTCCTTCTTGAACACATAGGCCAGCGGGTGCGGCATGATCGCCGGCATGGTCAGCGTCTCCCAGGTGGACTGGTGCTTGACCAGCAGGACGGCTGCGCTTTTTTCGCCGCTGGGCAGGTTTTCCAGGCCGCTCACGCGGTTCTTGATGCCCAGGATCAGGGTGCCGCTGTCAACCGCCAGCTTGAGCCAGCGGGCGCACATCCAGTACATGGTGGTGCTGTTGACGAACAGCGAGGCGATGACCACGAACAGCGCCCACGGAATCACGGTAAGGGTCAGCCACAGCATGTGCAGGACGGAGCGAATCAGGGGCATGGCAAAGGGTTCCGGCAGGGTTGGTTGGGTTATTTTTCGGGATTCAGGCGCCAAGGCGGTGCACCTAAGTCTGAATATATGATGTTTCAGGCCTTTTGCGCAGATGATACGGGCGCAGGTAGCTATTATTTTTATAGCATCAGCGGCTGGCGGCTTCAGACTGGGCCGCGCGCGCCAGGACGAAGTCGGCAAATGCCGCCAGGTCCTGGTGCACCCGCGTTCCATCCGGTAAACCTTCGGGCGGCGCCATGCCCCGGTATTTTTGCGATTTGCCGGTGAGCACCAGGTGCGGCTCGCACCCGGCGGCCGCGCCCGCGACGACATCACGCAGCGAGTCGCCCACCATGGGAACGCCTTTGAGCGGCACGCCAAAACGCATGCCGATCTGCTCAAGCAGCCCGGGCTTGGGCTTGCGGCAGTGGCAGTTTTCATCGGCGGTGTGCGGGCAGTAAAACACCGCGTCAATCCGTCCGCCCTGCAGCGCCAGCAGCTTGTTCATCTTGGCGTGCATGGCATTGAGCGAGACCACGTCGAACAGGCCGCGCCCCAGTCCCGACTGGTTGGAGGCAATCACCACATGCCAGCCGGCATGGTTGAGCCGCGCAATCGCTTCGAGCGCACCGGGCAGCGGCAGCCACTCCTCGGGCGTCTTGACGAAGTCGTCGCTGTCGCTGTTGATCGTGCCGTCGCGGTCGAGGATGACTAGTTTCATGGGGAGGCCCATCAATGGGAATCGGTGGCTGGCGACGCTTGCCAGCCGGTGACGAACAGGCCACTGAAGCGGCCGGGGGCGATTTGCAGCGCCACGGTGTCGCCGAGCTTGAGAGGCGCGGCCCTGGCATCGTCGATCAGCAGGCGCTGCGGAATTTCAAGGCCTGCGACCTGCAGCACCAGTTCGGTGCCGCCCAGGCTGCGCAGGCTGGGCGGCTTGAACTTGGTGGTCACGATCCGGGCCGTCACGGGCGCTGAAGGTGCGGTGGCCGCTGCGTTCATGCCCTGCAAGAAAAGCCCCTGCCGGTTCAGGTGCCGCTCAAGCATCGCGCCGCTGCCAAACAGCCAGAGCAGCAGCCAAGCGCCGCCGATCACCGGCATGACGCGGCGCCAGCCCAGCCGGCGAATCACCAGCCCCGCGGCGACCAGCACGGCCAGCGCCAGCGCCACCGGCCAGAGCAGGTCCAGCATGCCTGTCGTGGTCGAAACCGGCGCCAGCGAAAGGGCCGGCGTCGCGTTCTGGCGGTCGTCAGCCAGTTGCAGCAGCCAGCGCACCGCGACCATGAAGGCGGGCGGCCCGAACAGCAGCCAGGCGGTGCGCTGCGAGGTCCAGCCGGAAAGCGCCGTCGCCGCAGGGGAAAGTCCGGTGTCCGGGCGCGTCATGGATTCGGCTGAATGCACGGCCAGTTCAGGCGACCAGACGCGACAGGTCGGCCACCCGGTTCATCGCGTCATGCAGGCTTTTGAGCAGCCCCTGGCGGTTCAGGCGCAGGTCGAGTTCTTCGGCGTTCACCATCACGCCGTCGAAGAAAGCATCGACCGGCGCGCGCAGGGCCGCCAGGGTTTGCAGCGAAGCGGTGTAGTCGCTGGCGGCAAACTGCGCGTTGGCCTGGGGAACGATGTCTTTCATCGCGGCGTACAGGGCGATTTCAGCCGGTTCCCTGAGCAGCAGTTCGCTGACATGCGGGTCCACTTCCAGCGTTTTCTTGAGGATGTTGCCGATGCGCTTGTTGGCTGCGGCCAGCGCAGGGGCTTCAGGCAGCGCGGCGAAGGCGCGAACGGCGGCTAGGCGCTTGGGCACATCGCCGAGGCGCTGCGGTTTTTGGGAGACGACTGAATCGACTTCCTGGGCGCTGAAGCCTTGTTCGCGCAGGGAGCCGGATAGGCGGTCGTAGATGAAGTCGAGCAAGGGAGCCAGATTCCATTCACTGGACTTCATCAATCCGACATTACCGTCAGGCAGCTTTATCCATATATCGCCAAATACGATTTTCGCAGATTCAATTAACTCGGCTAGGCCCAGCGACAAGTCTTTTTCAACCAGCATCCGGATCACGCCCAGCGCATGGCGGCGCAGCGCGAACGGGTCTTTGTCACCCGTGGGCAGGTTGCCAATGCCGAACATGCCGACCAGCGTTTCCAGCTTGTCGGCCAGCGCCACGACCACGCCCACTTCACCACGCGGCAACTCGTCACCGGCAAAGCGCGGCTTGTAATGATCTTCAATCGCATCGGCGATATCTTGCCGAACCGCATCATTGAGCGCGTAGTAACGTCCCATCGTGCCTTGCAACTCAGGGAATTCGCCCACCATGTCAGTGACAAGATCAGCCTTTGCAAGCTGGGCTGCACGCTGAGCGTGAATCGCCAACGCTGAATCCCCTTCGACCGCAGCCAGCTTCATGCCAATTTGATAGGCGATATCACCAACGCGTCTCATGCGATCGCCTAAGGTGCCCAGCTTGTTGTGATAAACAACTTTGCCCAGGCCTTCAACGCGCGAAGCCAGCGTCTTCTTGCGGTCCTGGTCAAAAAAGAACTTCGCATCGGCCAGGCGCGGGCGCACCACGCGTTCGTTGCCGCCGATGACAAAGCTGGCGTCTTCGGGGCTGATGTTGCTGACGACGAGGAACTTGTTCGTCAGTTTCCCCGAGGCATCCAGCAGCGGAAAGTATTTCTGGTTCGCCTTCATCGTCAGGATCAGGCATTCCTGCGGCACATCGAGGAACTCTTTTTCAAACTCGCAGACCAGCACGTTGGGCCGCTCGACCAGCGCGGTCACTTCGTCAAGCAGGGCGTCGTCTTCAATCGGCTGGACGCCGCCGCCCAGTTCGGCGGCCGCCTCGGCCAGCTGGCGCGCGATCTCGGCCTTGCGCTGGGCAAAGCTGGCGATCACCGCGCCGTCGATTTCCAGCGTGACGGCGTAGCTGTCGGCGTCCACCAGCAGCACCGGATCAACGGCGGCTTCAAAACGGTGGCCATGCGTGGTGTTGCCGGCCGTCAGGCCCAGCACCTTGACGGGCACCACGGTGCTGCCATGCAGCGCGACCAGGCCGTGCGCCGGACGCACGAAATTCACGCTGGTCCAGCCGGGCAGCTCGCAGTCGGTTTGCAGCTGGTAGCTCATGACCTTCGGAATCGGCAGCTTGGCAATCGCTTCTTCCAGCGCTTTTTGCAGGCCGGTATCTAACGTGGCGCCGGTCACCAGGCTGTTGTAGAACAGCGCTTCGGCCTTGCCATCGGGTGCGCGTATCAAGGCGGCGACAGCGGCCACCGGATCGGACAGGTCGGCGCCCAGCGCCTGCAGCCTTTTCAGCAGCGCGGGCGTGGCGTGGCCGGCGCTATCGAGCCCGACCGACACCGGCATGAGTTTTTGCTGCACGGCCTTGTCGGAGGCCTTGAGCCAGACGTGGCTGATGTGCGCGGCCAGGCGGCGCGGCGAGGCATACGCCGTGACCACCGATTCAGCCGTGGCCAGGCCCAGCGCCTTGAGCTGCTCGGCCAGCACGCCGGCAAAGGCATCGCCGAGCTTCTTGAGCGCCTTGGGCGGCAGCTCTTCCACGAACAACTCGACCAGAAGGTTTTTGGTGGTCATGGTTCAGGCGCCCTTCTTCGTCGTCGTCTTGCTTGTTTTTGTCATCTGTTCCACCCATTCGCGCGGCGCGAGGGGGAAACCCAGGCGCTCGCGGCTCTCGTAATAGCTTTGCGCAACGGCACGCGCCAGGTTGCGGATGCGGCCGATGTAGGCGGCGCGCTCGGTCACGCTGATGGCGCCGCGCGCGTCGAGCAGATTGAAGCTGTGTCCCGCCTTGAGCACCTGCTCGTAGGCCGGCAAGGCCAGTTGCTGCTCGACCAGGTGCTTGGCCTGCTTTTCATGCGCGCTGAAGGCGGTGAACAGGAAGTCGGTATCGGAATGCTCGAAGTTGTAGGTCGATTGCTCGACCTCGTTCTGCTTGTACACGTCGCCATAGGTCAAGCCGTCGGTCCACGTCAGGTTATAGACGTTGTCCACGCCCTGCAAATACATCGCCAGGCGCTCCAGGCCGTAGGTGATTTCGCCGGTGGCCGGCTTGCAGTCGATGCCGCCGACCTGCTGGAAGTAGGTGAACTGCGTCACCTCCATGCCATTGAGCCAGACTTCCCAGCCCAGGCCCCAGGCGCCCAGCGTCGGGTTTTCCCAGTCGTCCTCGACGAAACGGATGTCGTTTTTCTTCAGATCGAAGCCCAGCGCTTCGAGGCTTCCCAGGTACAGCTCCAGGATGTTGGCGGGCGCCGGCTTGAGCACGACCTGGTACTGGTAGTAGTGCTGCAGGCGGTTCGGGTTTTCGCCATAGCGGCCGTCTTTCGGGCGGCGGCTCGGCTGCACATAGGCCGCTTTCCACGGCTCGGGGCCAAGCGCTCTTAAAAATGTAGCGGTATGCGAAGTCCCGGCGCCGACTTCCATGTCATAGGGCTGCAAAAGCGCGCAGCCCTGGTCGGCCCAGTAGGACTGCAGTTTCAGGATGATTTGCTGGAAAGTGAGCATAAAAAGGGGCCGTGGCAAAAAACGTATAGCCGCCTATTATCGTCACCGCTCAGGCAAAAAGCCCCCGGCGCGCTGGGCACCGGGGGCTTTTGCTATTCAAGCGATGGCCCGCTGCGGGTCAAATCCTGTCAGGCGATGGCGCTGCTACTCTCAATATTCCCAGAAAATGCGTTGCAGTTCCTTGGTGTCGCTGGTCTTGGTCAAAGCCACCATGGCCAGGATGCGGGCCTTTTGTGGGCGCAGATCGTGCGCAACCACCCAGTCGTACTTGTCGTCAGGCTGCTCGGCATTGCGCAGCACAAAGCCGTCAGGCACGCGCGAGCTGCGAATCACGATGGCGCCATCGGCACGCGCTTTTTGCAGGTAAGGCACGATGCGATTGGCGACCGAGCCATTGCCGGGGCCGCCATGGATCAGCGCCTTGATGCCGCTTTTGCCCAGCGCTTCGATGGCGGTGGGGGCAACGCCCTCATAACCCATGGCGATTTCCACATTCGGCAACGAGTCGATGGTGTCGATGTCGAACTCGGAGTTCATGGTGTGGCGTTTGACCGGGGCGCGGAACCAGTAGTTCTTGCCTTCAACGATCAGGCCCAGCGGGCCCCACTGGCTCGAAAAGGCGTTGGTCTTGATGTTGACGTTCTTGCTCACATCGCGGCCGCTGTCGATGGTGTCGTTCATGGTCAGCAGCACGCCCTTGCCCATGGCGTCCTTGCTGCCGGCCACCGAGACGGCACCAAACAGATTCAGCGCGCCGTCGGCTGACAGGGCGGTGCCGGGGCGCATCGAGGCGACCATCACGATGGGCTTGTTGGTGCGCTCCACCAGGGTCAGGAAGTAGGCGGTTTCTTCCACTGTGTCGGTGCCGTGGGTGATGACGATGCCGTCCACATCGGCCTGCTTGGCCAGGGCCGAGACGCGCTTGGCCAGGGTCAGCAGGTTTTCATTGGTCAGGCTTTCAGAAGCGACCTGAAACACCTGCTCGCCGCGCACATTGGCTACGGTGGCCAATTCGGGCAGACCGGCAATCAGCTTGTCCACACCCACTTTGGCGGCGGCGTAGGTCGCGCTGTTCAGGGCCGAGGCGCCAGCGCCGGCAATCGTGCCGCCGGTGGCCAGAATCACCACATTGGGCTTGGCGGCCTGCGCCATGGCCAGGGAAGCCATGGCGGCCAGCCCCAGGCCGGTCACGAGTTTTGCGATTTTCAGTTGCAGTTGCGTTTGCATGAAGTGTTTCTCAAAGGTTGATAGGGATTTCAGGATTGCCAGACGAGCTGATGCAAGGGCCATGCCATCAAGACCTTACGCGGTCTTGACACCAGGCGCCAAGGCTGGCCCATCGTAATGAGGCCGGCAGCGCATGGCGATGCATAATGCGGCGCCGGGTGTGACTAAAACTCATACCCCCTCAGTCCTGCCTACCACCTGCACGGCCGCCATGAACCTCAGGCAACTCGAAGTCTTTCAGGCCGTCATGCAAACCGGCAACATGAGCGCGGCCGCGCGGCTGATCTGCATCACGCCCTCGGCGGTCAGCAAAACCATCGGGCACACCGAGCTGCAACTGGGCTACAAGCTGTTCGTCAGGGCCAAGGGCACGCTGGCGCCCACGCCCGAGGCGCGCGTGCTGTTTGAAGAGTCCACCCTGATCCACCGCAAGCTCGACGAACTCAAGCGCATGGCCATCAACCTGCGCCAGGTGGATGGCGGACAGGTGCGGCTGGCGGCCCTTCCGTCCATCAGCCATGAGTTCTTGCCGCTGGTGCTGGAGCAGCATTTGACGCGCTATCCGCGCGTCAATGTGGAGGTGCGCACGCTGCACCAGGACCAGATGGTGGAGGCGCTGCTGACCCGGCGCGTGGACTTTGCCCTGGGTTTTTACACGCATCCGCACCCGCTGCTGACCAATACCGTGCTGGTGAGCGGCCTGCTGCACCTGGTCGTCAAGGCCGACATCTGGGAGCGCGCGGTGCGGGCGCGGCGCCAGAACCCGATGACTTTCCTGACCAGCATGCCGCTGGTCCGGCTGGTGGGCGAAGACCCGATGTGCCAGTCGATTGACGCGCTGGCCCGCCACCTGGGCCACTCGGCCCCGGCAGGCGTGCAGGTGCATACCTCGCGGCTGGCGCTGGAATTGGTCAGACGGGGCATGGGCTGGACGGTGGTGGACTTCCTGACCGCGCGCAATCTCGATGCGTCGCTCACGGCCGTGCCGCTGCATGACTTTGCGTCGATTTCGCTGCAGATGTATGTGGCCACCAGCACGCCGCCCAGCCAGGACGCCCTGCGCATGGTGGGCATGCTGCCCGGCTTGCTGCACCAGATGATGGAACACAACAGCCCGCCGCCCCGCCGGGAATGAACTCAGCGGCGCCGGCCCAGGAAGGCCAGCCCCGTCACCGCCAGGCCCAGCGCCCACAGCGGCCAGAGCCCGAATCGCCCGACCCACCAGGCGTAGGGCGTGATGCCGCTGCGGCCCTGCACCTCGCCCGTCAGCGCGCCCCGGGTGTGGCGCGGCAGCGAATGCGTGACCTCGCCTAGGCGGTTGATGATGACGGTGGCGCCGGTGTTGGTGGCGCGAATCATCGGCCGGCCAAACTCCAGCGAGCGCATGCGCGAGATCTGCAAATGCTGGTCAATCGCCACGGTGTTGCCGAACCAGCCGATATTGCTGAGGTTGACGAACATCGTCGGCGCCTGGCGCCCATCGACAAAGCGCGCGCCCAGTTCCTCGCCGAACAAATCCTCGTAGCAGATGTTGGGCGCCAGCCGCTGGCCCTGCCAGGCAAACGAGGGCTGGCCCACCGCGCCGCGGTTGAAGTCGCCCAGCGGGATGTTCATCAGCTTGATGAACCAGTGAAAGCCGGGCGGAATCACCTCGCCAAAAGGCACCAGGTGATGCTTGTCGTAGCGGTAAGGTTCAGGCGGCGCCAGCGACGCAGCCTGGCCGGGCTGCACCGGCTTCAAACCAATCACTGAATTCGAATAGCCGGTGTCGTAGTCGCCCAGCGGCAGGCCGATCAGCGCGGCCTGGTCGCCGGTGGCAAAGCGCGTCTGCAGCGCCTGCCAGTAGCCCTCGGGCAATTGCTGCGGCAGCAGCGGCAGCGCGGTTTCAGGCGCCACCACCAGCGCGCCTTTGGCACCCTGCAGCTGTTCGCCATACCAGCGCAGCGCGGTGACAACGCCGGTGCCGCCCACGAATTTCTCGTCCTGGGGAATATTGCCCTGCAGCAGAGTGACCGACATCGGCTTGGCCAGTTGCGGATCAGGCTCGACATCGCCGACGTTATAAACCGGCAGCCAGGCGACGGTGACGCTCAGGGCCACACCCGCCAGCGCGGCCCGCCAGCGCGTTTTGGGCGCGAGCAAACAAAAAGCCAGCCAGGCAGCGACCAGCGCGGCCACAAAGGTCAATCCATGCACGCCGACCCAGGCGGCCAGCGGCCTGGCCCAGCCGTCCACATGCGCATAACCACCCTCGCCCCACGGAAACCCGGTGAAAAATTTGACGCGCGCCAGTTCGGCCAGCAGCCATGCCGCTGCAAAAAACAGAGCACGCCATGCAGCCTGGACGGGCGCAAAGGCCACAAACAACCCGCAAGCGGCAGCGTAGTACAGCCCCAGGAATGCGGCCAGCAGCACGATGGACAGCACCGCCAGCGGCGCAGCCAGTCCGCCGTACACATGCAGTGAAATGAACAGCCACCAGAAGGTGGCGCACTGCATGGCGACGGCAAACAGGCCGCCCAGCCAGGCGCCGCGCCGCCAGGAGCTGGCGCCATCGAGCTGCCCGGCCAGCAAGGCCAGCGCCAGCAACTGCAGCCAGCCCACCGGCTGGCCCTGGACCAGCCCCAGCATGGAGCCCAAGGGAAAGGGCCACGCCATGCTTGCTGCATGCGCACAACCAGCTATTAAAAAAATAGCAAACTGGAGCCATGCCAGCCGGTTGCGCGGCGGCTGGGTGGGGCGTTTCAAGCCTGCTGATCCGAAGCGGACGGGCGATGAAGACCTCATGCGCCCGATGGCCCGGGCTGGCGGCAAATCACCGGCTTCACAGGGCGTCGGACGTTTGAATGACAGCCGCAGGCGACACCTTGAACCAGCGCACGGCGCCGCCCTTGGTGTGCAGCACGGTGAACTGCAGGCCGGCCAATGCGTAATGCTCGCCGCGCTTGGGAACGTGGCCCATTTCATGCGCGACCAGGCCGCCAATGGTTTCGAAGTCGGTGTCCGGGAGCAGCACCTCGAACGACTCGTTGACCCGCTCGACCGAGGTGTCGCCGCTCACGCGGTAGGTATGGTCGGTCAGGGCAAAAATATCGCCCGCGTCTTCGGCAATGTCGAATTCGTCCTCGATCTCGCCGACGATCTGCTCCAGCACGTCTTCAATCGTGATCAGGCCGGCGACACGGCCGAACTCGTCGATCACAACGGCCAGGTGGTTATGGTTGCCCCGGAATTCGCGCAGCAGCTCGTTCAGTCCCTTGCTTTCGGGAACGAACACCGCCGGACGCAGCAGCGCCCGGATGTTGAGTTCGGGCGCGCGCTGGAGCTTGAGCAAGTCCTTGGCCATCAGGATGCCGATGATGTTTTCCTTTTCATCCTCGAACACCGGAAAGCGCGAATGGGCGGTGTCGATGATCAGGTGCAGCAGCTCATCGAAGGGCGCATTGATGTTGACCAGGTCCATGCGCGGCGCGGCCACCATGACATCGCCAGCCGTCATGTCGGCCATGCGGATCACGCCTTCGAGCATTTCGCGGCTTTGCTGGCCGATGACTTCGTTGTCCTGGGCTTCCACCAGGGTTTCGATCAATTCGTCCTTGGAGTCCGGACCGGGGTGGAGCATTTCAGCGAGCTTTTGCAAAAAGCCGCGCTTGTCTTCCGGCTTGGAAGACCGACTGGGAGGAACATCGGACACGTGAGGGCGGTCGGTAGTGGAGAAGCGGTCTAGGATAGCCGAAATTTTTGACAGCGTGCCGGTTTGGGTAACCTGGCGCCACGAAGAACATCCAGCAAAACGTAGAGCGCGGCCACCAGCGGCCGCAGCGCCGGGCCGTCCCAAGCAAGGCCAAGCCCCCTCGGGCAGCGCAGTACGCGAAGCGACAAGCGTGGGGGCTTCAGGACTCAGCGCCGGGCCGCCCCAAGCAAGGCCAGCCCCCTCGGGGGGCAGCGCATTACACGCAGTGAAAAGCGTGGGGGCTACTTTTTCATGCGGTCGCGGCTGTCCCGCACACCGCGCCTGACTTCCTGCAGCAGCGCCAGAAAACTCCAGAACTGCCGGGCCTGCACCTTGAGCCGGTAGTCGGTCTGCGCGATCTGCTCATCGAACAGCTCGCTCATGCGCGAATCCAGGTTCGCCGGCCGCAGCTTGAGGTAGGCTTCGGTTTCGGAGCCGTCGCGCTCCACCGTGGCGCCAGCCTTGCAGGCGATGCTCAACATGGCGGTGTTTTCGCTCAGCGCATGGATGAACATCATCTCGATGCCCTCATTGCGCGAATGCATCACGGCCCGGTCAAACAGGCGGGCGCCATAACCCCGGCCGCGCGCATGCGCCAGCACCGAAACGCCAAACTCGGCACAGCTCTTGAGTTCGGGATCGGTGGTAAAGGCCAGATGCGCCATGGCAATCAGCTCAAGCCTGCGGTTGTAAATGCCAAAAATTTCGTCACGCTCAAAATTGAGTCCGTCCACGTAACGCCGGATCTGCTCGTCATTGGCCGAGTAGCCAAAGCGCAGGTAACGGTCCTGGGGCTCAAGCGACAGCAAATGCGCGGCGATGCGCCCGCGGTGGCTGGGGCCGATGGAGCGGATCGGCACCATGACCGACGGGGCGCCAGGGCGAGATGCGCCGTCCTGCACGGGCGGGCGGAAAAACGCCTTGCTCGCCTGGAAGGATGCCTTTAAAAGTGTGCTGGGATGAACCATGCCCCAAATATAAGGGTTTCCCCTAGATCGATTGCTTTGTCGCGGAAAACTCCTACAACAGCAAAGCAGCGAAAAAAAGCATGAAAAATGCCTATTTCGCACTACCTGTCTGCACAATGTGCTATGTAAATAATAGCAAACTGGCCCACGATATGCTCAAAAAATGTTGCAGTGCAGCAACGCCATTTTGAGCGTGATGCGCTTGATGCCAGCCACGAAACAAGCCTTCCTTTTTCCCCGATCAAGCGCCCGGCGTCCGGCTAGGCCGCCTGCGCAGCCGTCCAGCCTTTGAGCGCCTGGCAGGTCTGGCCGGCAAAAGCCGTCAGCGCCGCGACCTGCAGGGCCGCGTCCGCAGGCCATTGGCCCTGCAGGCACGACTGCTCCAGGGCAGCGCAGGCACCGCTCAAGGCTTGCGCGCCCACATTGGACGCCGCGCCCTTGAGCGCATGGGCAGCGCGCGACAAGGCGGCGCTGTCGCAAGCCGACAAGGCGCCCCGGATGTCGTCGATGCGCTGGGGCATTTCCGTGATGAAGAGCAGCACCACCTCGCGCGTCATGCTGAGTTCGTCGTCGTCAAACTCCCGGAACTGCTCCAGCCGGTTCCAGTCGATCAGCACCTGCGCCGGTTTAATGCCAGATTGGCCCTCTTGCGCACCAGGCACGGCGCCTGCAGCTATTATTTTCGTAGCATTTTCGGGTTCGGCCTGCCGGGCATAACGCGCCAGCGACTCGGACAATTCGTCAATCCGCAGCGGCTTGGGCAAAAAGCCCACCATACCGGCCTGCAGACAGCGCTGGCGGTCTTCTTCCAGCACCGAGGCGGTCAGCGCGATGATAGGCGGCGCTTGCCTGCCGTAGGTACTGATGATCAGGCGCGAAGCGACAAAGCCGTCCATCACCGGCATGTTGGCATCCATCAGGATGGCGGCGTACTGGCGCGGCGTCTCGCCAAGGCCGGTGCGCAGCGAGGCGGCAACCCGGTCCACGGCTTCGCTGCCGTTGACGGCCGTGGCGGCCTCGTAGCCCAGCTTGGCGAGCATGGCCAGCGCGACCTTGAGGTTGATGGCGTTGTCGTCAGCCACCAGGATGAACTGGTTGCGGGCGGCGGCCGGCTCGGACCTTGCTACTTTTTGTATAGCTACCGGGGCAGACGTGACGCGCGCAAGAGCCTCAAACAGCTGTGACTGGCGGTATGGCTTGAGCAGCCGGGCATCAAACACCCGCGCCTGCTCGCCACTGGGCATGGTGCCCGAGGTCAGCAGCACGATGGGCGTGGCGGGCGTGCGCTCGCGCAGCAGCCGGGCAAAGCTCAAGCCGTCCATCTCGGGCATGTGCATGTCGCTGATCACCACATCGACCGGATGCCCGGCCAGCCAGGCCAGGGCCTCGGCGGCGCGCTCGAACAACACAGGCTCCATGCCCCAGCGCCTGAGCTGCTTGTCCAGGATGCGCAGGTTGAGCTGGGTGTCGTCCAGCACCGCCACCCGCTTGCCGGCCAGGCTGACCAGGTGCAGCGCGGACAGCATGGCGACTTCGGGCGCATCCGCATGCCCCAGCCGGGCAGTGAACCAGAAGGTCGAGCCGTCGCCGGGCGCCGAATCCATCCCGATCTGGCCGCCCATCAGCTTGACCAGCCGCTGGCAGATCGCCAGGCCCAGCCCGGTGCCGCCGTATTTGCGGGTGGTGCTGGCATCGACCTGGACAAAGGACTGGAACAGCGCGGCCTGGCGATCCGGCGCAATGCCGATGCCGCTGTCCTTGATGCGGAACTCGACCAGCCCGCCCTGGCCCGGGCTGAAGTCTTCGAGCACATGGGCCGAGACCACCACCTGGCCCTTTTCGGTGAACTTGACGGCGTTGTTGACCAGGTTGAGCAGTATCTGGCGCAGCCGGGTCACGTCGCCGCGCACCCAGCCGGGCAGCTCGTCGCCCATGTCCACCAGCAGCTCCAGGCCTTTTTCGCGGGCGCGCGGCGCACCAATGTCGCAGGCCTCCTCAATCGTTGCGAGCAGGTTCAGCGGCTCGTTTTCCAGTTCCAGCTTGCCGGATTCGATTTTGGAAAAATCAAGAATGTCGTTGATCACGCCCAGCAGCTGGTCGCTGGAAATGCGCATGGTGTGGACATAGTCGCGCTGCTCCAGGTCCAGCGAGGTGTCGGCCAGCAGGGTGGTCATGCCCACCACGCCGTTGAGCGGGGTGCGGATTTCATGGCTCATGGCGGCCAGGAACGCCGCCTTCGCACGCGCCGCGCCCAGGGCTTCGTCACGCGAGGCGTTCAGCTCGGCGGTGCGGCTCGCCACCCGGTCTTCCAGCGTTTCGTTGGCCTCGTGCAGGGCCAGGGTCTGCGCCTGGATGGCGGCCCGGTGGCGCTGCAGTTCCCCGGCGCTGTCGTGCAGGGTCTGGGACAGCTGGCGCACTTCGGCAATGCGGCTGGCCTGCTGCAGCGGCGGCACTTCATGCAGCGCCAGCAGCGCGGCGGCTTCGCCCAGGCGCCTGAAATGCTGGCTCAGCCGCCAGGCCAGCGCGATGGCCAGCAAGGCGCCCAGCAGCAGGATCATGGCCGTCACCGCCAGCGTTTTTTTCAGCGCCTCCTGCGCCACGGCGGTGAAATCGCTCTCGGGCGCGGCCACCACCAGGCTCCAGCGCACGCCCATGCTTTCACCGAAGGGTTGCAGGGCCACCATCAGGCTGTCGTCCGCCATGGGAATGCGGCGCAGGAACGACACGCGCTGCACGCTGGACTCCAGCGTGCGCCCCAGGCTGGGTGCGGCTTCGCCGTAGGCCTGGCGAATGATGGGGTTGCGGCTTTGCAGCGGCTTGTGACGCTGCAGATTGCCGGCGCCGCCGGAAAACAGTTCATCGCCGGTCGAGCTGGCGACCATGAAACCCTGCTCATCGACCAGGAAAACCGTGCCACGGGCGCTGATCCGCATGCTCTGCAGCATCTGGTTCAGGCTTTTCAGGGGCAGGTCAACGGCAAACACGCCCAGGGCGCCGCCGTCAGCGCCATAGACGGGCTGCGCCAGCGTGAGGCGCAGTTGCCGGTCGGCGGCCAGGACCGATATCGGCGTGAAAGCGCGGCCCTTGTTGTCCATCGCGGTCCTGTACCAGGGCCGGCTGCGCGGGTCATAGCCGCCCTTTTCCGCCGGCAGGCCATGGCGGCGGTCGCCCGGAGATTCGGCCATGAAAAGGCCCCGGCCGTCGCCGCCCTCCTTGCGCTCGCTCACGCGCACCCAGGTGCTGGCGTCCTGAGCAAAGGTTTCAACGCTCAGGAACGCTCCGCGCGCGCTTCCCACATACATTCGGGGAACATCCGGCGTCATGCGCGTCATGGCAAAAGCGGTTTGCTCGAACAGTGCGGGCGACTCGATCAACTGGCGCGCACGCCGCACGGCGGACGCATCGGGCTGCTCGTGAATCACGCCGTTCAGCACGACATGGGCTTGCGCCAGATGGCCTTCCACATCGGTTTTGATGCGCTGCGTCATGTCCTGGATGATTTTCCCGGACAGCAACTCCGCGCTTTGCAGGTTGCTGCGGTACAAAAACCAGCCCACCACCCCGGCGGGAAGCAGGGAAAACAGCAGCAGGCTGGTGATCAGGACCGTGCGCAGCGAAAAGGTCATGGCCAGCGGCCTGGCGCCTGAACTCATGCCAGGCCCAGAATTTCCAGCACGTCCATGGGCTGGCTGCGCCCCGGCACCTGGACCAGCGCGCGCTGGCCGGTGCGGACCGCCCCGGTCACCAGGCGCACAGCCTGCACGCTGGCGGCCACCGTCCAGCTCAGGCGCGGCTCGCCCTGGAACAGCTTGAGCGCCGCCGCAACGGTGTCGCCCACCGGCGTGGTCTGGCCGGTACGGCTGATCAGGCCGTCCAGACTGGCAAAGGCCACCGGGCCGCTGTGCAGCGCCACGCCCAGCGAAAAATTCGGCAGGCCCCGGCCGGCCAGGTTTTTCTGCACATGGGCATCGATGCGCCGTGTCGCGCTGACCAGGCCCAGCGCGGCGCGTGCTGCCCGCAGGCCATGGTTCACGGAATTGGTATCGGCGGCATCGACGAAAACGCACAGCATGCCGTCACCGACAAACTGCATGTAATGCGCGCCAAACAGATAGACGGTGTCGCCCACGCTGCTGTAGAGCTGCTGGATGATTTCGCTGAGTTCGGTGCTGCTCAGCGCCTGCGTCCACAGGCCATAGTCGCGCATGTCGGCATACAGCACCGTGGCGCTGGCAAACCGTTCATTGCCCTGCGCCGCGCTGCTGTCGGGCCACTGCTCGCTGAGCGCCTGGACCATGCGGGTTTCATACAGCGCGCCAATCTTGTGGCGCTGCTCGTCCAGCGCCAGCTGCACGGCCTTGTCAACCACCTGGGTGCGCATGGCGTCGGCCCGGTCGCGCTTGTTGAGTTGCGCGCTGACGGCTTCGCGCAGCTCCTGCGGCGCAAACGGCTTGGTCAGGTAGTCGTCGGCGCCGGTGGTCATGCCCAGGCGCATGTAGCTGCGGTCCTGCAGCGAGGTCAGCAAAATCACGGCCGTGGCCGCCAGCGCGGCGTCGCTGCGCACCTGGTCGAGCACTTCAAAGCCGTCCATCAGCGGCATCTGCACATCGCTGACCACCAGGTCAGGCTTGTGCTCGCGAATCAGGTCCAGCCCTTTGGCGCCGTCTTCCGCAGACATGACCTTGTGGCCTTCTTTTTTCAATACCTGGCTGACCAGCAGGCGGGTGCCCGCATCATCATCAATCACCACGATCAAAGCCATAACAACACTCGCTATTTCTAATAATTAACCGAACGGGGCAGCCGTCGGCCCGGACTCGCCGGCAACAATCCGATGCATGCGGCTCCTGATGTGGAAAACCGTGCCCTTCGCCAGTTTTCAGCAAATTTTTCAGCCTGAGCAACTCGGCCATGACCATCCCCGATTGTCACAAAAAAATGGCTTTTTTTCGGGTGGTTGCAGATTTATGAGTTAGCTCCGAACTCCATCGGCGCGTTGCGCAGCCGGATTGAAGCGTAAACCATTTCCACAACCAGCGGCAACTCAAGCCGGGCGCTCGTCCAGCAAGGCCAGCGTTGCCTGCATGAGCTGTGGCACAAACGCCAGCTGCACATGCGCCGCGCCGCGAACCAGCCGGTTGCAGGCGCCTGGCAGCGTCGCGGTGGATGCCGGAAACACGATGTTGTCGCAATTCGAATACCAGCAGGTAAACAGCGCCTGCCGGCCGGCCGGCATGCCGTGGTCCAGCTGCGCTTGCCAGTCCGACAGCAGGCGCATCTGGCGGCCATTGTGGCCCTGGCCAAAACGCGCCAGCCAGGTGCCCCGGTGCGGCGTGCCAATGGTCACCACATGGTGCACGCGCGCCTCGGCCTGCATCCGCTTGAGCCAGGCCCGGACCGCCAGGCCGCCCATGCTGTGGCAGACCAGCAGCGGCGGCTGTCCGGTGGCCTGTGTCACGCGCCGGACCGCGTCGTCAATTTGCGGCGCATAGTCGTCAATCGAGCCCAGCAGCGGCTCCAGGCTGACGGCCACGAAGGCCTGGCCACTGCCCTGCAGGCGCTTGAGCCAGGGCGTCCACAGGCCCCGGTTGCAGAAAAATCCATGCACGAACACCACGCCCCGGCGGCCCTGCACCCGCGCTGGCGGCCCGAGCTGATCCGGGACGGCATTCGGGCGGAAAGGCTGGCGCCAGCAGAAAACCCGGGGCGCGGTCATGCTTTCGCCCAGCCAGGCGGCCAGCAGTTCCCGCCAGCTGGGCTGGGGCACCGGATCGTCCTTGTTGACCTGCTTGGCAAGTATGAATTCGATAGCAAGAAACACAGAGTAGGAAAGCGTAATCGCCATGAAACCCGCCAAACCCAGCAGCGGCGAGCCACGGCCGAAGTACAGCAGCCAGGCAAAGGACGCAGCGATGATCGACAGGGTGATGAGCCGTTGCAGCGATGCCAGCATACAAATCAGCGGGCGGCCCGGCGCCGTTCAAGCCAGCGCCATATGCCGGTCGGTCAGCACACGATATTTTGCTATTATTTTAATAGCTATATGCACCCATCCATACTGCGCAAAAGCCCTATTTGACTCTGGATTTATCATCATCACCACTTGCAGCAGCCCGCTGGCAGCGCCGCCGGCAAGCGCCAGCACGGCAGCCGATGCGAGGCTTTGTGCGAGCAATGTTCGTCTTTGCATGGCGCGAAGTTTCGCATGGGGCCGGCGGTTTCCATAGAGCACCATCCCTAGAGGAGCTGGCTACACTTTGAGCCTGTATGGACACTTCAGCACAAACAATCCGGGACGCGCTGCAAGTCGTGTCGCAGCTTCGGCAGCAGCATGCGAGCCAGCCGGCCCTGGCGCGGGCCGGCGCCGAGGTCAAGCGTTTTCAGGCGCGCCGCTTCCAGGCCACCTACGCCGACCTGCTGCACAGCCCGCGCTACAAAACGGCCGCCGCCTTCTTCCTTCAGGAGCTGTACAGCGACCGGGACTATGCCAGTCGCGACCAGCAGTTCGCCCGCATTGCCGACACCATCGCCAGGCTGTTTCCGCAGTCCGTCGTGAACACGGCGGCGGCGCTGGCCGAGGTCCATGCGCTGACGGAAACGCTGGACGACCTGATGGCCCGCGCCTGGATCGCAGACGCCTCGACCACCCCCAAAAGCAGTGAATCCGCCCGCTATGTCCGCTGCTGGCGCCAATCGGGAGACCGGGCCGCGCGCCAGCACCAGCTTGAGGTGGTGCTGCAGCTCGGCCAGGCGCTCGGTCGCCTGACACGCACGCGCGGGCTGAGAACCTTGCTCAGGATGATGCGCCGCCCCGCTGCCGCCGCCGGCCTTGATTCCCTTCAGCAATTCCTGGAAACCGGCTTTGACGCCTTTGCCAGGATGGGCGGCGCGGACGAGTTCCTCACGCTGCTCCGCCAGCGCGAATCCGAATGGATACGCGCCCTGTTTGACGACGAGGCTGTCGCCTGCGAGACCCGGCTGGCCCATTTGCTGGCAGCGGGCAGCCCGCCTGAATTCAACAACGCAATGTCCTTCTGATGGCTGCAAGCTCTTTGCCATCCGGGATGCATGTCTTCGAACGGGGCTGGCTTTCAGCCAACAACATCCTGTTTGCCGATGGCGATCAAACCGTGCTGGTTGACAGCGGCTACTGCACGCATTGCGCACAAACGCTGTCGCTGGTCGAAGCTGTTCTGGGTAATCGTCCGCTGGATACGCTCGTCAATACCCATTTGCACAGCGACCATTGCGGCGGCAATGCGGCCTTGCAAGCGCGCTACCCAGCGCTTCAGACCCTGATTCCGCCCGGACACGCACCACAGGTCGCGCAATGGGATGCGGCAGCACTCAGCTATTTACCCACGGGTCAGCGATGCCCGCGATTCGGCTTCGATCAAACCCTTCAGCCTGGAGCCAAAATACGATTTGGCGCGGCTGAATGGCAGGTTCATGCGGCAGCCGGGCACGACCCTCATTCGGTTATTTTCTTCGAGCCCGAAACCAGAATGTTGATTTCAGCCGATGCCTTGTGGGAAAACGGTTTCGGCGTGGTGTTTCCCGAGCTTGAGGGAAGCGACGCCTTTGCCGAGGTGGCAAAAACGCTGGACTTGATCGAACGGCTCAATCCCGAAACCGTCATTCCAGGGCATGGACGGGTCTTTATATACACGCCCGAGATACTCGCCAAAGCCCGTCAGCGCCTGGATTCTTTTATCGCCAATCCCGTCAAGCATGCCCGTCATGCGGTGAAAGTCCTGCTCGTATTCAAGCTGCTTGAAGTTCAACGGCAGTTGATTGATGAATTCACCCAATGGACGGTGACAACGCCGTATTTTGAGCAAATCAGAGTTCGCTTTTTTCGGGAGGTTCCGATGGCTGTCTGGGTAGGCCAGTTGTACGCGGAACTGGTTGCCGCTGGCGTAGCCACAAAGGAAGGCGAATACATTCTTCCCGGGTTCGCCCGTTAAAGCAGGTTTTCAACAAATGCGCCGCGCCCGGCGGTGCTGGCGCTCAGTCGATGCGCGGGGCCTGCCACTGCACCGCCATCGGTGACTTGCGCGAGAACAGCGCCACATGCTCATCAAGCACGTACTGAATCCGCTCCAGCTCCTCGGCCGAAGTGGCGGTGCATTCAAAGCCAAGCGCTTCTTGCTGGGCCGTCAGGCGGCATTCCCCCCAGGGAAAATGCGCCAAGCCTTGCTGCTCGTCGTAGGCCACTTCGATTTTCCGGCGGAAGTGGTAGCACAGGCGCGTCAGGTAGCGGCTCGGTTCAGGCGTTGGCATGCTGCCGTTCAGATAATGCATGGTTGTCTCCTCGGTTCTGCGGTGTCGATGTCGATGTCGTTCATGGTGTTTTTATTCAGGGTCAAGCGCGTGCTCGGCCAGCACGATGGGCGTGCCCAGCGAGCAGGTTTCGACGCGCGCCGCGATGCCGTAGGCCTGGCGCAGCAATGCCGGGGTCAGTATCCGGCTCGGCGCGCCGCGCGCGATCACCTGGCCCTGCCCCATCACCAGCATGTCGTCGCAAAAGCGCGCCGCCAGACTCAGGTCATGCACGGCCATCAGGCACAGCGCCTGGTGGCTGGCCAGGTGCTGGCGCAGCGCCTCCATCAGGCACAGCTGCCAGCGCAGGTCGAGTGCGCTGGTCGGCTCGTCGAGCAGCAGCAGCCGTGGCTGGCGCACCAGCAGCTGGGCCAGCCCGGCCATCTGGCGCTGCCCGCCCGACAGCGCGTCCAGCGCGCGCAGCGCCAGGGCGTGCAGGCCCAGGTTGTGCAGCACCTGCTCGATGCGCTGGTGCACGACGGCTGGCGCCAGCTGCGGGCAGGCCGTGCGCACGGCGCTGAGCACGGATTCGTACACCGTCAGCGACGAGGCCTGCGGCAGGCTTTGCGGCATATAGGCCACCAGGCGGGCGCGCGCTGGCGGGCGCAGGCGCGCCAGGTCTTCGCCGTCGAGCAGCGCCTGCCCGGTCATGCGGCACAGGCCGGCCAGCGCGCGCAGCGTGGAAGACTTGCCGGCCCCGTTGGCGCCCGCCAGCGCCACGATGCGCCCCTCGGGCAAGGCCGCCACGTCTATATTTCGCACCACCGGCCGGGCGCCATAGGCGACGCCAAATTGTTGAAGCACCAGGCTCATGCGCGCAACCCTCCCTGATGGCGCAGCACCAGCAGCATGAACACCGGCACGCCGACCAGCGCGGTGACGATGCCGATGGGCAAGACCACGCCGGGCAGCAGAACCTTGCTCAAGATCGACGCGCAGGACAGCATCAGCGCCCCGGCCAGCGCACTGGCCGGCAGGTAAAAACGATGGTCCTCGCCCAGGATGAGCCGCGCGATGTGCGGCCCGACCAGCCCGACAAAACCGATGGTGCCGACGAAGGCCAGGGCCGTGCCGCTGAGCAGGCTCACGCGCACCAGGCTGACCAGCCTGAGCCGCTCCACATCCACGCCGCTGCTGCGCGCATGGTCTTCGCCGCTGCGCAGGGCCGTCATCGCCCAGGCCTGCGACTGGGTCCAGGCCGCGCAGACCAGCACCACCGTGGCCAGGATGCCGATCTTGGGCCAGGTCGAGCGCCCCAGGCTGCCCATGCTCCAGAACACGATCTGCTGCAGCGCGTTGCTGTCGGCCAGAAACTGCAGCAGCCAGAGCAGCGCCTCGAAACTGAACATCAGCGCAATGCCGAACAGCACCACGGCATTGACCGATGCGCCCCAGCGCCAGGCCAGCAGATGGATCAGCAGCGCCGCGACCACGGCCCCGCCAAAGGCGCACAAGGGCAGCGCAATATCCGGCCCCAGCCCCCAGGCGGTGAAGCCGGTCACGATGGCCAGCGAGGCGCCCACCGTCGCCGCCGCCGACAGGCCCAGCGTGAACGGGCTGGCCAGCGGATTGTTCAGCACGGTCTGCATCTGGGCACCGGCCAGCCCGAGGGCGGCGCCGACCAGCACCGCCATGACGGCGTAAGGCAGCCGCACATCCCACAAAATCACGCGCGTGCCCTCGTCGAGCGCTTGCGGCGCCAGCAGGCCCTGCCACACCGTGCTCCATGCGATGCCGGACGGCCCCGTCCCCAGATCGGCGGCAAACACCAGCAGCAGCGCCAGCAGCAGCAGCGCCAATACCGTCAGCCGGCGCCGCACCTGCGCGGCATAGCGCTGCGCCAGCGACAGATTGTTCATGAGCAGTGCGTTCATCGGGATGCCGTGGCGGCAGCGGGCGCCAGCGTCGTCCAGTACTGGCCGCTCAGCGGCACGGGCTGGAAGCGCTGGTAGAACATGGCCAGCGTCTGCTGCGGCTCCAGGTCGCGGAACAGCTCTGGATGCAGCCACTTAGCCAACACCTGCACCGCGACGACGTTGAAGGGCGAATTGTAGAAATGGTGCCAGACCGCATGCGCCCGCCCCTGCCTGACAGCCGGCAGCGTGGCAATGCCCTTGCGCTGCACCGCCCGTGCCAGCGAGTCCTGCGCGGTTTTTGCATCGACACCGGCCCCGAGCACGATGCGCATCGGCATGCGCGCTGCGGTTTCGGGCGAGCCGATGGCCGTGCCGATATAGACATCGGGCGGCCGGCTGACCAGCTGCTCCAGGCTGAGCATGCCAAAAGCGCCAGGCACCAGGCCCTTGGCCATGTTGACGCCGCCTGCGGCGTCGAGCAGCCGGCCCATCAGGCCGTTGCTCATGGTGGCGCAGCATTCTTCGCCAAGGCCGACGCGGTTTTCCAGAAACACCGTCGGGCCGGGCGTCTTGAGCGTTGCCAGCTTGCGCGTCACGCGGGCCAGCTGTGCGGTGTATTCGGCGACGAAAGCCGCCGCTTCCTTGTCGCGCCGCAGGACACGGCCCATGATTTCCATGCTGCGCGCCGTGTTTTGCAAGGGCTCCTTGCGGAAATCGACAAACACCACGACGATGCCGGCGGCCGACAGCCGGGCCAGCGTCTCGCGGTCGTTGGGCGAAGGGCCGTGGCCTTCCAGGCCGAAGATGGCGACATCGGGCTTGAGCGCAATCGCTTTTTCCACGCTGAAGCTCTCGGCGGTGGTGCGGCCCGTGCGCGCCACCGTGCGCAAGCGGGGAAAGCGCTGCGCATACTGGGCATAGCCGGCCGGATCGAGCTGCTCGAAGTCTCCGGGCATGCCCACAATGCGGCGGCTGACATCCTCGCGCTCCAGGATGGCCAGGGCCGGTATCAGGCGCCCTTCCCCCAGCAGGATGCGTTCGCTGCTGGCCGGCAGGCGCACGGTGCGCGCCGCCAGGTCCGTCACCAGCCCGTCAGCGGCCTGCGCCTGGCCGGCGAGCAGGCTCCAGGCAAGGCCCAGGCCGGCCAGCATGAGCCGCCTTGTGTTTTTCATCAAAATGAACTCGTCAACGACACGTACAAGGTGCGTCCGGGCTCGTTGTAGGTGGCGGCGCCCGCGCCGCCGCTGGTGCCGTAAATTGCCGTCGAGCTGACGCTGACCGCATTGCCGGCGCGGAACTGGCGCTTGTCGAAAATGTTGCTGATGCCGGCGGCCATCTTCAGGTTCTTCGAGAAGGCGTAGTTGCCGCTGATGCCCGCCACGGCGTAAGGCGCCACCGAGTTGGCCGACGTGCCGGTGACCGCAGCGCCCTTGTAATCGAACTTCATCGGCTCCTGCCGGCCATAGAAGGTCATCGAGAACAGCATGCCGAGCTGGCTGTTGACGCGCCAGTCGAGCATGGAGTTGACGGTGTATTTCGGGATGAGCGAAAGGTAGTCGCCCGTCGCCTTGTTCCTGGACTCGATCATGTAGGTGAAATTGGTGATCCAGTCCAGCGAAGCCTTGAGCGGCACCCGCAGATTTCCCTCCAGCCCCTGGACCACGGCCTCGGGAATGTTGCTCCACTGGTAGATGCTTCGGCGGTTGCTGGTCGTGATCGCTGTCGGCGACAGGCCGGCCTGGATCTTGTCGTGGTAGTCGTTGCGAAAGTACGTGATCCCGGCCACCAGGCCCTCATCCTTGTATTCGACGCCGACTTCCTTGTTGACGCTGGTTTCCGCCTGCAGGTCGGCATTGCCCTGCAAATAGCAGCCCGTCGTACCGTTGGACACCGTGGCGCAGCCGTTGCCCGAACTGTAGATCAGGTAGTTGGGGTTGTTCTGGTAGAGATTGGGCGTCTTGTAGGCGCGCGCAACACCGCCTTTCAGCGTGACCTTGTCGTTCAGCAGATGGGTCAGGTTGAGCGCGGGGCTCCAGTTGGCGCCGGACTGCTGGTGCTTGTCATAGCGAATGCCGGGCGTGAGCACCGTGCTGGGCGACAGCTCGATGTTGTCCTCGGCGAACACCGAGAAGACATGGGTGGAAGCGTCGGCACTACGCCCCGTGCTGCTGACGCCCGGTATCGCCCCGTAAATGGTGGCCACGGTGTTCGAACTCAGGTCGGTCAGCTTTTGATCCGACCATTCGACGCCGGCCGTCAGCATCTGGTTGAACCTGCCGCGAAGCGGCGTGCTGATTTCACTGTGCAGCGTCACGTCCGTCAGCGTATTGGTCGAGAACAGCGGCGTGCCGGTCAGGAACATGCCTTCCAGGCCGCCGACCAGGCCTTCCTGGATGCGCGAATTTTCGGTCTTGCTGTACTGCAGGTAGCTCAATGAAGTGCCGAAGTCGAACTTGCCCTTGTGCGTCAGGGCATAAGTCGTTTTGTCCATGCGGTTGGTTTCCTGGCCAATCAGCGAGTCAACGACAGCGTTGGTGCCGACATTCTGCGTGTCGCCGGTGTAGATGTTCCCCTGGCGGCTGCGGCTGACATCCAGATCGAGCGTGTGGCCGGGCAACAGGTTCCACGTCAACCGCGCGCCCAGGTCCTTGTTGCGCACGCCTTCGCGCCCTGCAGGCAGCGAGCTTGCAAAACCGGGCGCCTGGTGGCCGGCATTGATGGTCCGGTCATCCGCATCGGTATGGTTGTAATTGCCGTAGATGCGGTAGGAAAACAGTTCGCTGAGCGGGCCGCTCAGGTTGAAATTCAGGCGCTCGGTAGCCCCTTCCTCGGAATGCTCTGGACGGTTGGCGTACACCGTGACCTGGCCGTGCGTCTCTTTGGCCGCTTTCTTGGTGATGATGTTGACCACGCCGCCGGCAGCGCCGTTGCCGTAGCGCGCGGCGGCAGGCCCGCGTATCACCTCGATGCTTTCGACCTGCTCCGCCGGCACCCAGTTGCTGTCGCCGCGCGAATCGCGCTCGCCGCGCCAGCCATAGCGCACGGCATTGCGGCTGGTGACCGGCTTGCCATCCACCAGGATCAAGGTATTTTCCGGACCCATGCCGCGCAGGTCGATCTGGCGGTTGTTGCCGCGCTGGCCGCTGGAGGAATTGCCCGTCAGGTTCACGCCCGGCATGGTGCGGATGATTTCCGACACATCGTTGGCCGGCGGGCGCTTCTCGATATCCTCGGCCGTGATGATCGACACGCCGGGCGCCTGCTTCAGCGCTTCCTCGGCCGAACCGAGCACGGTCATCTCGGCCAGCGTTTTCTCCGGCTGCTGGGCCAGGGCCGGCAGGCCCAGGTAGGCCAGCCCCATGGCGATCACAAGGGGTTTTATCCGATTGCTGACTGGTTTGAATTGCATGCTCTTTTTTCCTTGTTCCGAACACCTGCTCGCCAAATAGTAATTGCGAATCATTTTCATTTAGAATGAAACGCAGTATCGCAATAACCGCCAGGGTTTTTGTTTGCTGGAACAAGAAAGATGTTTGTGCCCACCCTTCTGTCCCGCCACGGGGCTCCATCGGCCCCCGACGCTCTCCTCTCCAAGCGCGCGCTGTCGGCGCGCCATCCGTCGCGTGCCATCGATGTTGGCAAGCTCAACACCCAGGTCGGGCAAGGCCACCAATTGCTGTCCCCCGACGCGGGAACCACTTCGCCGCTGATGCAGGGCAGCTTTTCCATGACCCGCCTGCGCGACGGCATGTCGCTGCACTGCACCGACATCGTCCATCTGCACGACATGGCCACGCAGTTCGTCATGCAGGAGGAATGCATCAAGGTATTGCTCAAGCTGGAGGGCAATGCCCAGGTTGCCGTGGGCCGGCAGTCGCTGCCGCTGGATGCCGGAGAAGGCGCGAACGCCGTGCCGCACGGCAGCGTCGTGACCTTGAATGCGCCCGACACCTTCGAGCGGCACGCATGCGCCGGCAGCCGCCAGCGCATGGTCGTGCTGACCCTGAAGCCGGTCTGGTTCGATGCCACCGGCATTTCCCGGGAAATCTTCCGGGAGCACCTGACGGTGCGCCACTGGACGCCCACGCCGCGCGCCGTTGCCATCGCCGAGCAGCTGATTCATCCCCTGGGGCTCGATGATCCGATGCAAAGCCTGTACCAGGAGAGCCGTGCGCTTGAGTTGATCGCCGAGGCCCTGTCCCGGACGAGGGCCGACACCGCGCCAAGCCCCCTCACGATGTCCGCGAGTGCCTGCCAGCGCGTGCGCCGCCTACAACAGCTTCTCGACAGCGGGGAGGCAGACCAACTGGACATGCGTGCCATTGCGCAATCCATCGGCTGCAACGCCAACACGCTGCAGCAGCAATTCCGCCAGGTCTGTGGCCAGCCCATTTTTGACTACCTGCGCCAGCGCCGCCTCCAGCGTGCAGCCCATGCGCTGCAGCATGAGGGCGTCAGTGTTGCGCGGGCTGCGGAAATTGCCGGCTACAGCAGCCAGGCCAATTTCTCGACCGCATTCCGCCGGAATTTCGGGCTCCAGCCCAAGCACTGCCGGAACCGGCTTTAGCGCGCATTGGTTTTAACCAGCGAACAATTTTCAGCATAAAAAAGGCCTTTTGCGCAGGTGTAGTATGCGTTAACAGCTATAAATAAAGTAGCAATAAACCGCCGGGCACCTTGAATGCCGTGATTGAAAGTCAGGGTGATTTCGCGTCAGTCCAGCACCGCCAGCGCCGCGACAAAGCCCGCCGGCGCCGGCAGTTGCCAGGCCTGCAGCGGCGGCGCGGGCATGTCAAGCGTCACGGCGTAGCGGCCCGCCAGCCCCGGCACTACCGAGACCGATTGCAGATGGCTGGCAATGCCCAGCCCCAGGGCTTTGAGCACCGCTTCCTTGCCGCTCCAGATGCGGAAAAAAGCCTGCGCCGCCGCTTCCTTATCCGGCTGCCGATGGCAATAGCGCCGCTCCTCCGGCCTCAAGGCGGCATCAGCCAGCGGTGCGGCTGCCGCGCCGCCAGCCGCTTCAATGTCCACGCCGACGGGCCGCTGCGCCGACAAGGCAATCAGCGCGTGATTGCCTGAATGCGACAGGTTGAAGAACAGCTTTTCGTCGTTGGCCAGCCGGGGCTTGCCGAACGCGTCGATCTGCAGCGCCACTTCTTGCACCGGAATTTGCAAGCGCTCGGCCAGCAGTTGCCTGAGCGCCACACGGGTGGCGGCAAAGCGCAAGCGATCCGCCGGCTGGCGGTAGCGCAGGCAGCGCGCCTGCTCTTCGGCGGGTAGCAGCTGGAGCAGTTCAACCAGTCGCTCGTTTTGAAAATCCAGCGTCAGCAGCCAGACAGCAGCGCCTGCGGGGGTAGGGACACGGTTTAAGCCTTTAATGCCCGTAGCGCAGGTACTGCCTGCGCAACCTGCTATCAATTCAGGAGTTCGCATGGCTGATTCTTTTCAAGCTGTTAGCGTCCGCTTGACCAACCAGTTAGGCATGGGTTTCGCATGTTGCACTGTACAAACTAGAACTGTGCTACCTGGGAAACGCCCCAGTCCGCCAGAAAAGATGCAGTGACTTCTGGTCGCTGTCTGTAGTGATACTCGATGCTTGCCTCTAAGAGGCACATCCGGGACAACAAATAGTTCTTGGTGGTGTCGGGGAGGGCCTCGTACCAATCCGGTGAGAGCGCAAAGTTTTCACTGTTGTCAAGAACAGCATGAATTACCGCTGAAGTGCGATTTGATGAACTGGCCACAGACTCAAAGAAGCGTCGAGGGGCGCTATTTGCGGTGTCTAGCCACGAAAATATCGCAACGGCTCCTTGATCAACTGGCATTACTGTTATGGCCAGTTGGCTCATTTCAGCATCAAGGTTCTCGTAGTCTTGGAGTTGCCTGCCATCAAGGTCATGGAATGGTTGGAAGACGAAGCAGGCAGTTAAGCATGGTGCTTTTTCGAAAAGAATCGCATACGTCACCATTCGATCCCAACTTGACGAAACGAGCAGCTTGTCGAGCTTTGCTTTGAGTTGTTCGCACTCTTCTGCTCCGCGCAAGGATGCGGCTTGATGAATCAATATTTCGTCTGTGTAGGAAATTTCCTCTGTTATGCCGTGTATAGCTTTCATCTGCTCAAGCGTTGGCAGGGATTCACACTGTTTGCGCTTGAGGTAACACTCTCTCGCTGCGGCTCGATATGCGAGCCTGAAAAGTTGCCTGCGGTCGAACTTAAAAGGCTCGTTCTCAAGGCAACTGAACAGCGCAGCATCATGTTTGGCACAAAAGCCGTTGAAGACAGAAACGTCTCGCAGGCCTTGGCGCTTTATCTCAATAGGGGGCGCATCCGCTGAGAACTTTGCTCCAAAGTTTGGCGCATACACATGCCCATCCTTACTAATCTTTCGTAGGACGGCCTCTAATGACATTGTGTGTGCGGACACGATTCGACCATCATGGTCAGGGTGAGGTGCCATGCAGACCTTTGAACTGAAGCGCCGACGAAAGTCCGCGATCAAGTCTGCTGCAGCTTTGGGGTTGTGGAGGTCGCCGAGTGACATTCCCGATAGTAGAGCGCATTTGTTTCAACCAGCCAGCAGTCCAAGGAAAATTCCAGCCTTTCAGGCCTCTGGCGCAGCTACTGCCTGCGCAAGCCGCTATCAATTCAGGAGTTTTCTTGCCTGCGTGTTTTCCGCCAGCCAGCCATCCGGGCAGGCTTTGCCCCGCGTCAGCCCGCAACCCGGCAGCGGCAGCCGCCGCCTAAACCCCCAGCGTCGCCCCGCCATCCACCCGCAAGTCGTGCATCGTGATGTGCCGCGCCTCGTCGCCGAGCAGGAAAACGACCGCTGCGGCAATGTCCTGCGCGCTGGCGATGCGCCCCAGCGGAATGCCGGTGCGGTAGCCGGGCAAGGAGCCGTCCAGCACCTTCTGCACATCTTCGGGCGACGGGCAAAACGCCCTTTGCATGGCGGTGTCGGTCGAGCCGGGCGACACCACGTTGCAGCGGATGCCGTGCCCGGCCAGCTCCAGCCCCAGGCATTTGGTGAAGTGGCCCGCCGCCGCCTTCGACGCCGCATAGGCCGCCATCTGCAGGCGCGGAACGGCGGCGGCGTTGGAGCCGACGGTGACGATGGCGCCCTGCCTGCGCGGCAGCATGCGCCGCGCCACCGCCCTGGACAGATAAAACACGCCGTGCAGGTTCACCGCGAAGGTGGCGTCCCAGTCGTCGTCGCTCATGTCGCAGATGCTGCCCATGCGCAAAATGCCGGCCACGTTGACCAGCATGTCAACCGGCCCCAGCTCGGCTTCAATCTTTTCGACCACGGCATTGACCGCCTGGCTGGCGCGCAAATCGACCGGGTAGGGGTGAATGCCGTCAGGCTGCTGGCCGGCCAGCTGCGCCAGCGCGTCGGCCTGGATGTCCAGCGCCGCCACGCGCACGCCCCGGCGGCCGAGGGCCAGGGCGACGGCAGCGCCTATGCCTTGCGCCGCGCCGGTCACGATGGCTATTTTTCCGTTCATGCTTTTTTTCCTTTGAGCCGTTCGGCCAGTTCCTTGCCAATGCAAGCCATCGGCACCGGGTCGCTCATGCCGAAGTGGTTGCAGTTGAGTTCGACGCAATCGAGCTTGCCTTTCAAGTAAGGCAGCCACGACGAGGGCTGGGGCGCGTGGGCTTCGCGCTGCGCCGCATGAAACAGCAGCATGTCGCCTCGGTAGCAGGCCGTCTGGCTGGCCCGGAACAGCTGCATGCCGTGCAATGCGGCTTCGCCCAGTTGCCCGAGTGCCGCGCGGCCCAGCGGCGCCAGCGGGCTGCCGGGGCGCAGCAGGCGCTGGTAGATGGCGTCAGGCGTTTCGGCCTCCACTTCACCGGTCACGCTCAGCAAGGCGACCAGCGCGTCATGCAATGTGGGCGCTCTCCACGCTTCAAAGGCCGAGGCCGGATAGCTGTCCATCAGCGCGACAAGCTCAACCTGCTCGCCGATGGCCGAGAGTTTCACGGCAATGGCCTGTGCCAGCGCGCCGCCCAGCGACCATCCCAGCAGGCGGTAGGGGCCGCTGGCTTGCTGCTGGCGTATCCGCGCCAGGTAATCATCCACCAGCGCGTCAAAACTCCCGGGCAAGCCGGATTGAACCCCGGTCGCCTGCAGGCCGTAGATGGCGGTATCGGGCAAGTGGCGGGCCAGGCCCAGGTAGCACCACGACAGGCCCTCGGCCGGATGCAGGCAGAACAGCGCCGGATGACTGCCCCGCTGGATCGTCAGCAACGGTGCAAAGGCCTGGTCTTCGCCGGTGGGGGGCGGGCGATGTGCGGCCGGTGCGCTCAGCGCCTTGGCCAGCGCGTGAACCGTGGCGTGATTGAACAGCGCCGATACGGCGACTTCGCGTTTCAAAGCGCGGCCCAGCCGGCTTGAAACCTGAATGGCTTGCAGCGATTTGCCGCCCAGGTCAAAGAAATTCGCATGCACGCTGTCCGGCATCTCGCCCAGCACGTCATGCCAGACCTGCATGATCTGTTGCTCCAGCGCGGTGGCGCCGGGCAGCGGTGCGATTTCCCGCTGGCTGATCAGTCCCGCCAGATGCTGGCGGTCAATCTTGCCGTTGACATTGCGCGGCAGGCTGTCCAGAAAATGCCAGTGGTCGGGGATCGCGGCGGCAGGCAGGAGGTCGGCCAGCCGGCGGCGCAGCGGTTGCGGCGCCAGCGCTTCGGAACCCACCACAAAGGCCGCCAGTGCGTAACCCGCCGGCAAACGCGCAATAGCGACCACGGCGACTTCACGGATGGCCGGATCGGTCAGCAGCGCATTTTCAACTTCCGCCGGGTCGATGCGCAGGCCGCTGATCTTGACTTCATGGTCAAGGCGGCCCAGAAACACCAGTTGCCCGTCCTGCAGGCAGGCGCGGTCGCCGGTTCGATAGGCGCGCGGCGCATCAGGGCGCGAGTGCAGCGACACGAAGCGGCGTGCGGTCAAGGCTTCGTCATGGCGGTATCCAAGGGCCAGCGCCTCGCCGCAGATCAGCAGTTCGCCCGGTTTGCCTTGGGCTACCGGATAGAGATGCTCATCGACGACGAGCACCTCAACGCCGGGTCGCGGCAGGCCAATCGGCAGGGTGTCGCTGCCGTCCCAGACCGACCCCTTGCCGCTCAGGATGGCGCTTGTGGCGATGACCGATGCTTCAGTCGGTCCGTAGCTGTTGAGCAGGACACTGTCAGGCAGCAGGGATTGCCAGCGGCGGGCGCGTTCGGGCAGCGCGGCCTCGCCACCCACAATGGTCAGCCTGACCCGGCTCAATTGCGATGCCAGCGAGGGTTCGAGCGCATGCGCCAGTTCGTGCCAGTAGGCCGTTGGCAAATCCAGGATGGTGATTTGCGCTTTTTCGACAAAGCGGGTGAAAGCCGGGATCGAGTCAAGATGCGCGTCATTGCGCAGCACCAGCGTGGCGCCATGGCACAGCGCCAGAAAAATCTCTTCGATGCTGGCATCGAAGTGCAAGGGCGCGAATTGCAGGATGCGGTCGCTGGCGCTGATCTGGTAGAGCTGGCCGCTGCTGGCGACAAAATGCGCCAGCGCACCGTGCCCGACCAGCACCCCGTTGGGTTTTCCGGTCGAGCCCGAGGTGTACAGCAGATATGCCGGACGGCTGCCGCTCACGGCGCAGGGCGGCTGCGCTGGCGCATCAGGCGCTGGGGATTCGCAAGGCTGATCCATGTAAAGCGCTGGCAGCGTGCCGGTTTTGCCGGCCCAGCATGGCAGGGTAATGATCTGCTGCGGATCAGCATCGGCCAGCACCGTCTCAAGACGGCTGGAAGGGCCGAGCGGGTCCAGCGGCACATAACAGCCGCCCGCCCACAAGGTGGCCAGGATGGCGATGATCGCCTCCGGGCTGCGCGGCAGCAGGATCACCACGCGCTGCTGGGCGCCAAGCCCGCCGGCACCCAGGCGGGCGGCCAGTTGCCGCACTTTTTGCAGCAGCTCGGCGTAAGAGATGGCCCCGCCGTCAGACTCGATGGCGGGTTTGCCGGGCGAACTGGCTGCGGCATCGATCAGGCGCTCGATGACGGGCGTCACTGGCCCGGTCAGCGCCGGACCTTGAACCATGGACAGCGGCGGCAAGTCCTGCAGCAGCGGCGCCAGGCTGGCCTGCGCGGGATGCGCGGCCAGCGTGCGCAGCCATTGCAGCAGGCTTTGCTGCAGCGCCGCCAGGCGTTCTGCGCTGTAGGCGTTCGGGTTGGCCTCCATCAGCAGCCGCCATTCGGTATTGAGCACGGAAAGGCTGATGTTGAGGTCTTTGACCGGGCCGGCGCTGACCGGATGGATGGCGCTCTCAAGCCCTTCAAACGGTGCGTGCCGGTCAAACGGCATCAGGTTGACCGCCTGGTTGAAAAGATGCTTTTGAACCTCCATCAGGCCCAGATCGCCGCGTATCCAGCCGTAGCGGTAGTAAAGATGCGGCCGGATGCTGCGCAGGCTGCCCGCAAGCTGCGCGCTCAGGGCCTGCATGTCCTGATCAGGATCGACATAAACACTCATCGGGACGATATTCATCGCCATGCAGGGCACACCGAGCGCCGGCGTGCCCAGGCGGTTCATCACCGGCAGGCCAAAGGTGAGCTGGCGCTGGGCGGATTGTTTGGCCAGCCACAGGCCGATGGCCGCGAGCATCCAGCTGCCCCAATCCTGTCCGCAGCGCTGCGCAGCCTGCTGAAAGGCTTCGATGTCGCCCAGGCTCAATCGGCTGCCGTGGCGCGTGACTTCGTCCGAAAACGCCTGCGGCGCGGCGATGGTGGCCGGCGCGGGAACCTGCTGCAGGTGCCGGGTCCAGAAGGCCTTGTCTTGCTGGAATTTTCCGTTGGCCTTGTAGGTCTGTTCAGCCTGCAGCACTTTATCGAGTGACCAGTCCGCCAGCGGCGGCAGCGGCTCGCACCTGACCCGGGCGCTGTAGCGCGCGGCCACGGCCTGGCAGATCAGTCCGTAGCCAAATCCGTCCATCGCGATATGGTGAACCTGCAGATACCACAGCTGCTTTTCGTCGGCGACCTGCAGCAGCGCGCTGCGGTAAAGCGGGTCGCGCGTCGGGTCGCACAGAACGGACAGCGATTGCCTGATCCATTGCTGCGCGGCGGCCTCGGGGTCGGCCTCATGGCGAAAGTCATGGTGTGCCAGGGGCGCGACGCAGGGCGTTTGCGGCCATTGCCACAGGCCCTCGTCGTCGATTTGAAAACGCATATGCAGCGTGTGGCAATTGTTCAGCACGTCGGCCACGCTGGCGGACAGGGCCTCCAGGTTGAGCGCGCCGCGAAGCTCAATCACTTCCGCAGTCAGGTAGCTCGGGCTCTCCGGCGCCATCTGCTGGCCCATCCAGATTCCATACTGAGCTGAGCTGGCGGGCAAACGCGTTGAGGTTAGGGTCATGGTGGAAATTTCCGGGTTCGATCTTTAGCGCAGCAGTGCGGCGGAATCAGGGGCAAAGGCAAAGTCGATGACGCGCCTGGCGCCGTGCATCAGCATGTCGTGATGGTCGTGCGCAGGCAGGCCTTGAAACTTCACCTGCAAATCGGCCTGCCCCGCCTCGGCCAGGATCTGTGCAAAGCGCTTGGCGCTGTCCACCATGGTTCGGGCCTCCAGCCTCTTTTGAACGGCCGGCGACGCAAAGCTCGCCGGGTATTGCTCGTCCAGGCCCACCGTCAGCATGACCTGCGCGGGATGCTGGCTGAAATTCAGTGCTTCAAGGCGTTGCGGCAATTCCCTGAGGGTCTGGTGGTCGCCGAACCAGAGCGACGGACTCGCCGCCCAGTAGCGCTGGAAATACTGCGGCTGCGTGCTCAAGGTGTGCAGGGCGAACAAGCCGCCGTAGGAAAATCCGAACAGCGTGTGCTGCTGCGGATTCATAGCAAAATGCCGCGCCAGCAGCGGGCGCAGCTCCTGCGTGAGGAAGCGCAGAAAGGGGGCTGCGCCACCGTGCTGGCTGGAAAATGCATCGCCCGTCTTGGCTGTCGTTGGGGGCGTGTAATCAAGCGCTCGCGCGTTGACATCAATCGCCTCGCCGCTGGCATAGCCGATGGCAACGATCAGCCCGGCGGGCTCGTTGCCAATTTTTTCCCGCCATTGCGCGCTCTCGTTGGGCGCCGCTGGCCTGGGTCGGGCGACCTCCATGAAGGGGAAACTCGCCAGCCCGTCGAGCGCCCAGAGCACCGGGTAGCCCGTTGCCGAAGCGGCCTTGTGCGGCAATCCGATCAGAATCCGGTAGCGCTGGCCGGTGTTCGTCGAATCGATGTCGAAGCTGTAGCTGCGCGACAACTGCGCCGGCGCCCAGCTGGCGGGCAAGGGCGCCAGCGCTTCAGGAGTCAGCGGCTGCGAATAACCGGGATGGCTGACCTGCATGAAAACCCCACAAACCAGCAGACTCATCTTCATCATGGATAACAGGCGGTGGAACATGGGCGAAGCCTTTGCGGCATTTGGTGCTGTCATTTTTTTTCCTGCCGTGCGGCCGGTTTTCAAGCGCCGGCCGTGGGTGACGGCTCACGCCTGCAAAGCAGCGCCCACCACGCGGCCAGCGTGGGCTGCTCGGCCAGCGCCATGAAGGTGATGTCCAGGCCTGCGCGGCGCCAGTTTTCCAGCAGCGACATGATGCGGATCGAGTCCAGTCCCCAGTCGAGCAAGTTGTCTTCGTCCTGCAGTTCAGAGGCCGGGATTTTCAGGCTGCCGGCGATGAGGGATTTGAGTTCTGTCATCGAAGCGGGCAAGGCAGCCTGCAAGCCCGCGACCAGGGTTTGCGTCAATATCGTCAGCCCGCAGCGCTGGGCGACGTAGCGCAGCGCCATGTCATGCTCATGGGCGGAGAAATCGGCCAGCGCGTCGGCGACAAAGAAGGCCTGGATGTCATTCATGAACGCTTCGCACGCCGTCATCATGCAGCCGATGTGCGCGTAAATGCCGCAAATCATCAGCTGGTCGCGCGCCTGATTGCGCATCATTTCCAGCAGGCTGGATTTCTGGAAGGCGCTGTAACGCCATTTATCGAGCACGATGTCCTGCGGCTGGGGGGCCAGCGCTGCGACGATGTTTTTGCGCTGCGGCTGGGCCGTCAGGCCCGGTCCCCACATTGCCTGCAGCAGCCCCCGCTCGACGGGCGTTTGCTCGGGCAATTGCGCGGTGTACACCACCGGAATGCCCAGCGCGTGCGCCTTGTCGATCAGCCGGCGCGTATTGGCGATCAATTCCGGTATCGGCGCGCTGTTCCGGTCATAAAAATCCAGGAAATAGTCCTGCATGTCATGCACCAGCAGCACGGCCCGCCGGGCATTGGGCTGCCAGTTCACGCGGTTGTCCAGCGCCTGGACGGGCATCGGGTAGGAAGCTATTTTGGGTATGGCCATTGTTGAATTCATCCATTCATGGGTTGGTGCTTGCCGCTGCCAGGCGCGCCTCGATGTCTTGGCGCAGATGTTTCTTGCTGATTTTTCCGACGCCGGTCTTGGGAAACCGGGCCAGAAATTCGATCCGGTCGGGAATCTTGTAGGTCGCCAGACCGCGCTCGCGCAGAAAGCGGATCAGGTCAATGCCGCGCACGCTCTCGTCCTGGCGGATCACGAAGGCGCAGCTTTTTTCGCCCAGATACGCATCCGGCATGGCAACGATGGCGCAATCGACGACGCTTGCGTGCGCCAGCAGCTGATGCTCGACTTCCTCGGCGGAAATTTTTTCGCCGCCACGGTTGATCTGGTCCTTGGCACGGCCTTCGACGACCAGATTGCCATCCAAGCCAAGCCTGACCAGATCCCCCGTGCGATAAAAACCATCGCTGGTAAAGGCGCGTGCGTTGTGTTCTTCGGCCTGGTAATAGCCGTGAATCGTGTACGGCCCGCGCGTGAGCAAATGGCCGATTTCGCCAAGCGCCACGGGCTGGTCGTCGTCATCAACAATGCGGATTTCATCGTCGGGCGAGATCGGGCGCCCCTGGCTGTGCAGGATCACGTCGAGGGGGTCATCAAGGCGGGTGTAGTTCACCAGACCTTCGGCCATGCCAAACACCTGCTGCAGCGTGGCATCAAGCTCCTGCGTCACACGGCGCGCCATGTCGCTGCTGAAACGCGCCCCGCCGACCTGCACCACTTTGAGGCTGCGCAGATCGGGCTTCAGGCTTTTCACGGCATCGAGCCACACCGGAACCAGCGGCGGCACCAAGGCCGTGATGGTGACGCGCTCCCTGGCGATCCACGCCAGCGCCACCTCCGGACTGGGGTGGGCGCACATGACCACAGTGCCGCCGGCGTACAGCGTCCCCAACGATCCGGGCGAGCTGAGCGTGAAGTTGTGCCCGGCGGGAATGACGCTCAGATAGACGCTCTCGGCGCTGAGCTGGCAAATTTGCGCGCTGGCCCGGATGCTGTAGAGATAGTCATCGTGGGTGCGGGGAATCAGTTTTGGCGTTCCGGTGCTGCCGCCCGAGAGCTGAAAAAACGCCACATCGCCGGGCCGGGGCGGCGGCGGCAATTCACCTGCCAGCCGGGGCAAATCATCAAGCGAACGGTAGGCGCCCGGCTCGCCCAGAACCAGCACATGCCGCAGACTTGGCACGCCGGCTTTCACTTCGCCCGCCAGGCTGCGGTAATCAAATCCGGCATGCCTGTCGGCAATGACATAGGCAACCGCTTGCGTGTGCTGGAAAAAATGGCTGATTTCGAACCGGCGATGCGCTGGCAATGCAAAGACCGGCAAGGCGCCGAGCCTGAAGAGCGCGAAGATCACCGCAAAAAATTCAGCGCAATTGGGCAGTTGCACCACGACCCGGTCCTTGGCGCCTATGCCCAGGGCATGAAAGCCCGCTGCCATGCGCTCCACTTCGGCGCCCAGCGCCTGGTAGCTCCAGCGCCGGGTGTCGCTGACGATGGCCAGCCGCTCGCCGTGTTGTTCGATGCGCTCGTTCAGCACGCCAGGAAAGGTTTCGCCCCGCCAGTAGCCTTGGGCACGGTAGCGGGCTGCCAGCGCTTCGGGCCAGGGTGTGCAGTGTTCCAGCATCAGAGCACTCCTTCTGGCGCCAGGCCCAGGGCATTGAGCATGGTTCTGAATTTGGCTGCGGTTTCGGCAAGTTCACTTTCAGGCTCTGATTCGGCGACCACACCGGCCCCGGCAAACAGGCGCATGCTGCGGCCCTTCACCTTGGCGCAGCGCAGGGTCACGACCCATTCGCCGTTTCCCTGTGCATCGCACCAGCCCACCATGCCGGCATAAAAGCCCCTGTCGAACGCTTCGATCTGGCTGATCAGCTCAAACGCTTTCTCGTTCGGATAGCCGCAGACCGCCGGCGTGGGATGCAGGCTGGAAGCGAGCTGCAGCGAACTGGCCTGCGGATGCGCCAGTTCGCCCCGGATGTCGCTCGACAGATGCCACATCGCTTCCGTGTGGATCAGCGCTGGGCTCGCCGGCACGTCAAGCGTCCGGCAATAAGGCCGCAGCCCCCTGGCCACCGCATCGGCGACAACCTTGTGCTCATGCAGGTCTTTGGCGGATGTCAGCAAGGCCTGGCTGCGGCGGGCATCTTCCATGGCGTCCGTCGCCCGCGCCGCCGAGCCGGCCAGCGGATTGGAGCGCACCTGCAGGCCCCGGCGGCTGAGCAACAGTTCCGGGCTGGCGCCTATCAGCGTGCCCTGCCCCGTGCCCGCCAGATCAACGGCAAAGGTATAGCCGTGCGTATTGCGCCGGGCCAGGCGTTCGAGCAGGCATTGCACATCAATCGCCTCGGCTGCGGCCAGCTCCAGCGTGCGCGCAAGGACCACCTTGCTCAGCCGCTTGTTCCTGATGTTCTCGACCGCCTCGGCCACGCCGTCGGCGTAAACCTGCGGGGCCGGCTGGGGCGTGATGGTGAATGCGCCCGCTCGCGGCGAAACCGCTTCAGCCCGCCGGCTCAAGGGACCGGCGTACAGCACCTGCTGCGGAATGCACAGGCAGGCGGCTTGCCGGGCGTCAAACGGGATGGCGCCCACCACGATGGGGTTGGGGTGGCCCTGGTCCCTGGCTTTTTTCAGCACCGCATCCACCACCTGGCTGAGGGCGGCCAGATTCTTCGCCTGCGGCACCGTTGCATGCTGGCCTTGCGCCAGCAGCGTGTGCTCGGGCGTGGCAAAGAAAAACGGGTTCTCGCTGCGATACCCCGCCAACAGGTGCTCGGCTTGCGTGTCGATCAATCCTCTGCAAACGTCATTCATCTTGATTCCTTTGATGGTTGAATGAAAATCATTCCTGTTTAAAGGCAAGTTGAGCCATTCCCAGGCAGGGCGCTGTCAGGCCGCAGGCGGCCGGGTATGCATGTGGATTTTTCCGGCCAGCAGGATCGTCAGTCCGGTCAGGCCAATGGCCAGCCAGCCGGCGGCGCCATAGCCGCTGATGGTGCCAGCCGGCGTCTGGCTGATCATCAGCCCGCCCAGAAAAGCCGCCGCGCCGCAGGCCAGCTGCTGGACGGCTGAATTGAGCGACAGGAACGTGCCGCGCAGCGGCGGCTGCACCGCCGAGATGGTGATCGCCATGGCCGGTATCGCGCGGCCAAGCCCCAGCGTGAAAAACAGCGTGCTGCACAGCAGAACCCAGCCCAGCGCCATCGGCGGCATATGCGTTTGCATGAAGATGGGCGCCATCGACAGCAGCGCGATCAGCCGGTAGGTGCGCACCTTGCCCCAGCGGTCAGCCAGGCGGCCTATCCATCGCGCGCTGAAAAAACCAGCCATTCCGCCCAGGGCGTAAACCATGGGCAACTGCTGCGCGCTCAGGCCCACATTGCCGACGAGGTAGAGCGTGAGATAGGGGATCACGGTGAAGGTCGAAAACGCCCCCAGGGTCATGAACAGCATCGCCATCAAATGATTGCGGTCGCGCAACACCGCGCCAATGCCACCAAAAGACTGTCTCCAGCCGCGCCCGGCAGGGGCTGTCGGGCGCCTTGGCAAGGCCGGAACATGGCGCGCCGCCAGCCCCAGGAAAACCACGGCAATGGCCGCAATCGCCACGAAAGGCCACTGCCAGCCCAGCGCCGTGGCCAGCATCAGCGACGCTGGCACCCCCAGCACGGACGCCGCCGCCGTGGCCGACATCACCGCGCCACTGGCCTGGCCGCGCCGCTCGAAAGGAATCACGTCCCCGACGATGGTTTGCAGCAATGCCCCCAGCACGCCGCCAAAGACGCCCGCCAGTCCACGGGTCAGCAGCAGCGTCTGGTAGTCGGGCGCCATTGCGCACAGCAAGGTGGCCAGTGCGAACAGCGCAAACAGCGTGAGCAGCAAGCCTTTTCGTTCAAAAAAATCAACAAAGGTCGCGGCAAGCAGTCCGCTGGCCGCAGCGGCCAGCGTGTAGATCGACACCAGCAGCGCAAATTGCTGCGTGTCGATCTTCAGCGCCGCAATCAGGCTGGGGCCCAGCGGCATCATGATCATGAAGTCAAGGATGTGGGAAAACTGTATGCCTGCCAGCGTGAACACCAGCAGGCGCTCCTGCTTTTCCGCCAGTGGCAAGGGGTTCGCTGTCATGCTGGACGCCGTCATGTGATTTTCCCGTTTCATTCGTATTCAAAATTCACGCCGTCGGCCTGCAGGTGCATTTGCCTTGCGCTCTTGCCTTGCCAGGGAGCTGATCACCCACTCAATTGAGAATGATTTTCATTTAGAAGCGACGTGGCTAGTATGGCAACAATCGCCGGGGGTTTTATTTGCGGGAACAAGAAAGATGTTTGAGCCCGCCTCCCCGTCTGCCTCGTCTTCCAGAAGGTTTGGTGTGGGCCTGATTTCCGGTAACTACGTCAGCGTCCCCGATTTGCTCCTTCCCCCACTGGGGGAAGGCTGGGATGGGGGCTTGTCGCAGGGGGCGCTCAGGCCAGCAGCCCGGCCGCTATTTCCAGAGGCAGTCACGAACCCGGCAGCGGCTGCCCGGCCACCTCCGCCAGCCCCCATCCCCGCCTTCCCCCAGCGGGGGAAGGAGCCATGCGGGCTCGGGAGCATGTGGCGACCTGGGTGGTTACCGATTTTCATGCCAAAAATGCCTTTTGCGCATGCTACGTAGGCGCAAGAAGCTATCTAATTAATAGCATGAAACTGCCGGAGAACATCGGTATCGAGGGCGCCAGAAGCAGCAGCGCGGGTCACCAGCCCGGCCCGCCAGCTTCGATCAATGCCTGGAACTGCTTTAGCGCGGTGTCAGCGAGAAAAAGAAATCCAGCATGTGGAAATGGTCGTCATGGAACTGGTCTTCCAGGCTGGCCAGTTTTTCAATCGGAACCCACTCTGCGGATGCGGCATCGTCGGCGGCCCGGACTTCGGGCGGGCGGCGCGAACCCAGGTCAAACAGATGCGCATGGGTGATCACGCGGCCGCGCTGGCTGCGGTCGGGGTGGTCAAACACATGCACGGCCTTCAGCGCATGGTGCATGTCGCCTTCGAGCAATTGAAGACCTGTTTCTTCCATCAACTCGCGCAGGGCCGACTGGTACACGGTTTCGCGCTGCTCGATGAAGCCGCCCGGCACCGCCAGCAGGCCCTTGCCGGGCGCATAGCCGCGCCGGATCAGCAGCACGCAGCCGCCACACTGGACCACGGCATCGACCGTCACGAACACCGGCGGGTACGGCGAGCCGGCCCAGCGCGCTTTTTCCTGCCGCAGGTTGTCCCACTCCTGCGCAAGTTGCTGGAAATACGGCAGCGCCGCCCAGGCGCGCAGGAACGCCAGCGTGCTGGCGGGCGCCTGGCTGACCAGCGCGGCCAGCGTGGCATCGAGCGCGGTTCCGGCATTGCCAAAATAGGCGTCGCGCAAGGCGCTGGCGTCAATATTGCCCTGCAGCGGCAAGGCGTCCAGCGTCCAGCCCGGAAAGCCTTCGAGGTACTGGCTGGTGGCGTCCTTGAAATGCCCGACCAGGACAAAGGAAGTTCCGGCGGTCGCGCCCGCCAGCGCCAATACGCCCTGCCGGACGGCGCCCACCCAGCGCTCCTGGTCGTAATAGTCGCGCACCGGCAAAAACCGGACCCGGCTGCGGTCCGCCTCGGGCAGGGCCAGCCGGATCATTTCGGCGCGCTCCTGCCAGGTGAACGGGTTTTTGGGCGTTCGCGCCTGATGGGCCGAGCCGAGCGCGACGATGCACAGCGGCGCCGATGCCAGCGCCCTGCGCAGCAGCGCCAGCTGGCCATGGTGAAAGGTCTGGAAGCGGCCGATGCAGACCGAAACGTCGTAGTGTTGAGCAGCGATGGGTGTTGTCATGGGGAAGATTATTCAAACTTGGCGGCAATCGGCATCTGCCGCCCGGTGCCGAAGGCGCGGGCGCGCAGACGGATGATGGGCGGGGCCTGGCGCCGCTTGTATTCATTGCGCGCAATCATGCCCCGGATGCGCTCTATCATCGCGTGGTTTTCGGCTTCCTTGCGCAACGCATCGACGAAGCTGGCCGCTTTTTCATACTCCCCAGGCGCCAGCCGCCGCCCCTCGATCAGCAGCTTGAGCACCTCGTCGAGCACCGGATACGGCGGCAGGCTGTCCACATCCTTCTGGCCGGGCGCCAGTTCCGCGGAAGGCGCCTTGCCGATGATGGCCTGGGGAATGAGTTCCTTGCCTGCCGTTTCGTTGAGGTGGCGCGACAGGGCAAACACCTCCGTCTTGTACAGGTCGCCGATCAGTCCCAGGCCGCCGTTGGTGTCGCCGTAGAGCGTGCAGTAGCCCACCGACAGCTCGGACTTGTTGCCGGTGGTCAGCAGCAGATGGCCCAAGCTGTTCGAGTATTCCATCAGCACCGTTCCGCGCGCCCGCGCCTGCAGGTTTTCCAGGGCGATGCCCTGCAGCGGCTGGCCGAAGGCGGCTTTAAAACCGCTGGAGAATTCCGCTACCAGGCCGTTGATGGGATGGCGCAGGAGTTCGACGCCCAGATTCCGGCACAGCAATTCAGAATCATCGACCGAGCCGGCCGACGAGAATTCCGAGGGCATGGTGATGGCTACCACATTGGCCGGGCCGAGGGCTTCGACGGCCAGCGCCAGCGTCAGCGCCGAATCAATGCCGCCCGATGAGCCGATCACCGCGCGGCTGAAACCGCAGCGGCGCGCATAGTCGCGCAGGCCCAGCACGATCTGGCGCCGGTAGAACGCCATGAGGGGCAAGCCCTCCACCGGCACCTTTGCCGGGCGGTCGCCGGCCAGCGTCAGAAAGCGGCCATTGTCAAAACGCAGCGTGCTGACCTCTTCCACAAAGCGCCCGGCCTCATGGACCACGCCGGCCCGAGGCTCCACGGCAAAGGACGCGCCTTCATACACCAGCTGGTCATGCCCGCCCACCTGGTTGACATACAGGATCGGCAGCTGGTTGCGCCGGCTGGCGGCGCTGAATACCTGGTGGCGCTGTTCGCGCTTGCCGGTATTGGACGGGCTGGCGTTGATCGAAATCACCAGGTCAGGCGCGGCGTCGCGCAGGCGCTCGAAAGGATTGACCGCATAGTCCAGCCCGTGGTCGTTCCAGCCGTCCTCGCAGATCAGAAAACCCGCCTGCACGCCCCGGATGCGCAGCACCTTGGCCACGTCCTGGCCGGGCTCGAAATGCCGCCGCTCGTCGAAGATGTTGTAGGTGGGCAGCAGCTGCTTGGCGTATTCGAGCAGCACCTCGCCGCCCTGGATGACGCGCAGGGCGTTGATCAGCTTCTTGCCCGGCGCATCGCAGCGCGCCGGCAGGCCGACCACCCAGTGCAGGCCGGGTATCTGGCGCGAAGCGAGCAAAAGATCCGCGAAGGCCGCATCGACCCGTTCCATGAAGCCGTCCTCGTCCAGCAGGTCGCCGGGATAGTAAGCCGTCAGGGCCATTTCAGAAAACACCACGATGTCGGATTCATCGGCCCAGGCGCTGCGGGCGGCCGCGACCATTTTGGCGACGTTGCCGGCCAGATCGCCAATCGTGAAGTTCAGTTGCGCGACGGTGATTTTGAGCATGGGAAGCGCCTTCTCAGACAGCTGACGGGACATTGAACACCTGCCGCAGATAGGCAAGGAAGGTCTCGTTGTCGCACAGGGTCTTGCCGGGGCTGTCGGACAGCTTGGCCACCGGCCGGTCATTGCAGCCGGTCAGCTTCATCACGATGTTCAGCGGTGTCAGCCCCATGTCGTTGGTCAGATTCGTGCCGATGCCAAAGCCGGTCTGGGTCCGGTTGGCAAAGGCGCGGTACAGCCCGAGCGCGGCGGGAATATCCAGCCCGTCCGAGAACACCAGGCGCTTGTTGTGCGGGTCCACCCGCAGTTTGGCGTAGTGGGCCAGGGCTTTTTCGCCCCAGACAAACGGGTCGCCCGAATCATGGCGCAGGCCGTCGAACAGCTTGGCGAAGTAGAGGTCGAAATCGGCCAGAAAGGCGTCCATGCCGACGACATCGGTCAGCGCCACGCCCAAGTCGCCCCGGTACTCCTGCACCCAGTCTTCCAGCGCGGCCCGCTGGAAGTCGCGCAGCGTCATGCCCAGCGCCTGGTAGGTCTGCAGGTACTCGTGGGCCATGGTGCCAATCGGCACGAGGTCCAGCGTTTTGGCCAGCAGGACATTGGACGTGCCCTTGAAATAGTCTGGCAGCTCCCGCTGCAGCGTGCCGACCACCTCGGTCTGCCAGTCGCGCGAGAACCGGCGCCGCACCCCGAAATCGAAAAACTCGAACGGATGGCGCAGGGCCGGCTCCTTGCCGAAGTCCCGCAGCAGCGCGATCTTGTCCCGCAGGCGCTGGCGGCCCTGCGCCAGCGCGGCCGGCTGGTCGAAGCGGCGGAAATACAGCTCGTTGACGATGGACAGCACAAAGATTTCAAACGCCATCACATGCACCTGGGGGCCGGTCGCCTGAATGACCAGCGACTGGCCGTCGGCCCGCGCCGAGATGAACTCGCGCTGGAACTGGAAAATCCGCAAAAAATCGGCAAAGTCGCTTTTGATGAAGCGCAGCCCGCGCAGGTAGCGCAATTCCTCGGGCTGAAAGCGCAGGCTGCAGAGGTGGTCGAGTTGCTCGTTGACCTCGGGCAGCAGATCGGCCAGCGGATAGCCCGGCTGGTTGCGGCAGACAAAGCTGTACTCGGCCTGCGTCTGCGGATGGCGGTGCAGCATGGTTTGCCACATCGTGAACTTGTACAGGTCGGTGTCCAGCAGGCTTTGAATGATGGCTTGCATCAGGGGTTCTCCGTGGGTGAATTCGGGCGCCGCTCAGGCGTTGTTTAACAGGGCGGGAAGTATTTCGGCGCTGGTTGCCAGCCGCACGCCGCGACTGGCCATATCCGCCAGAAAAGCCTGATGCTGCGCCTCGAAGCCGCCGACAGGGCTCATGCAGTCGGTCAGCAGCACCACCTTGCCGGGCTGGCCGGAAGGCAGGTGGTCGATCAGGTGTTCGGTCGTCGCTCTCACGCAGTGGCTGCTGGCCTCGCCGGCAATGATGATCTGGTCGGCGCGGTCCAGTTCGGCGATGAACGCCCGGTTGAGCTGGGTGGCGGCATCGCCCGCGTCGGGAACCTCGGCCTGCAGGGCGCTGTAGTGCTCGGTCCAGGGATTGCTGCCCTTGCTGATTTTTTGCACCACGGCGAGATGCTGGTCTTCCCAGCGGTTGCAGGCCGCCTTGACGGCCGGGTGGATGGTGTAGCCCCAGCTGCCGATTTCGCAATGCACCGGCCAGACCATCAGGGTGTAGCGGCCGCGCTGCTCCAGCGCATCCAGGTAGGCCAGCGCCCTGGGCCGCATGGCCGGGTCTTTGGGAACATAGCGGCCATCGCGCACCTGGGCCGCCCTGATCGGCGTGAACGGGTTGACGCTGCCGCCCACGCCGGTTTGCCAGAAGGTCGGATGCGCGATGTCAAAGCGGTGGTGCGAGTCCAGCGTCAGCGCGATGGCCGAGATGCCGGCCGCGCCTTCGCGGATCAGCCCGGCCAGGCGCAGCATGTCTTCATGCGCGCCAGCGACAGGCAGCGCCGGAGCAAGCGCCCGCCCACTCAAGGGGTCGAGCGGGCGCCAGTCGGCGGGCAAGTCGCAAAAGTCGTTTTGCGGGTCGATGAGGAGAAGCTGGATGTTTTTCTTCATAAGGCGGCGGGCTGGCATGGCGGTTGTTCCTTGAAGTGGCTGAATTAGGTTGCACTGAACAACCTTTGCATGGGTTGTATAATACAACCTTACTCGAATTGATTCAACCGGAACGCAAAAAAATGATGGCCACCAGGGATATTCCAGATTTTGAAAGGCCGCTGACCACGGTCGATGTGGTGATCTTCACCGTGCTGGACGGCCAGTTGCAGGTCTTGCTGGTCAGGCGCCCTGACGGGCCGGAAGAGCCTTTTCCGAATGCCTGGGCCTTGCCGGGCGGCTTTGTCGATGTCCGGCTGGATGACTCACTCGAAAGCTGCGCCCGGCGCAAGCTGCTCGACAAGACGGGGGTGCAAAGCCCCTACCTGGAGCAGCTGGGCAGCTGGGGAAGCAAGAGCCGCGACCCGCGCGGCTGGTCCGCCACGCATGCCTACTTTGCCCTGCTGCCTGCCGATGCCGTGCAGCTGAAGCAGGAGGAAGGCAAATTCGCCCAATGGCACCCCGTCAATGAACCGCCGCCCGGCCAGCCGCTGGCCTTCGACCATGCCGACATCCTGCAGGCCGCGCTGGAGCGCCTCCGGAGCAAGGTCGAATACACCTCCCTGCCGGCCTTTTTGCTGCCCGAGCCCTTCACCCTGCCTCAGTTGCAAAAGGTGTATGAAATCGTGCTGGGCCGCCCGGTGGACAAGAGCGGCTTTCGCACCCGCGCCCTGGCGGCCGGTTTTCTGGACGAGCAGGGGTTGCTGGATGTCGGCTCGCCCCGGCCGGCGATGGGCTACCGCCTGAAGGACAGGGCGGCGGCGGTGTATTTCCCGAGGCCTTTCAGCCCCAGGAGCAGTTAAAACCCGGCTGAAGCGCTAGAACCGGCGCGGCCATGGGGCGATACACTTTGCCCCAAGAGCCTCGCGGGAGGCTCAGGACCGTACCTTTTTTTATGACAAATTCAAACCTCACCCCAGCCACCTCCGCCGACACTGCGTGGATGGAAACCGAAGCCTTCGACGAACTCGACGCCATCCTGGACGACCTGCGCAGCCGCTACGACGAAACGCCGCAGTGGGAATTCTGCGAAGGCTTCATGGCCGCCGTGATCTGCTCGCGCCGCCCGATTCCTGACTACGAATACCTGGGCGTGCTGCTCGGCCTGCCGGTCGAGGGCGAGGAGCCCGACGAAGACAGCGGCTCGTTCGCCAGCGACGAACAGCGCGAACGCTTTCTCGCGCTCTGGAACCAGCGCTGGAACGAAGTTGAAACCGCGCTTGATGCCGAAGTCGATTCGCTCGAAGACGACGCCTGCTACCACCCCGAAGTGATGGACATTCGCGGCGTGGTGGCCGACATGCCGCCCGAGGAACAGGCCGCGTTTGCGAAAGCAGACCTGCCCGCGTTCGCGCAGGTGTGGGCGCTGGGCTTCATGTTCGCGGTCGAAAGCTGGTCCGACGAATGGGCCGCCCCGCGCGACAAGGACGCCGCCAAATGGCTGGACGGCGCGCTGCAGGCCATCGTCGCCATGACCGAGGACGACGCCGCCGCGCCCGAAGTCTCGCCGCTGAGCGAGGAAGGCACGCCCAGCACCAGCATCGCCCGGCTCAATGCGTTCGGCGAAGCCATCTGGGCGGTGTACGACCTGCGCGAACTGTGGAAGACCATGGGGCCGAAGGTCGAGACCATCCGCAGGGAAGCCACGCCGGGGCGCAATGACCCTTGCTCTTGCGGGAGTGGGAAGAAGTACAAGAAGTGCTGCGGGGCGTGAAGCTAGCCTGAGGCGCGCAGCCAGCGAACGAGCGCGAAGGCTGCGCCGGCCACGTAAAGCGCGCCGAAGACGGTCTTGTTGTGCCGGGCCAGCCAAAGCGGCAGGTAGATGTCGAAGTTGTCCCGGCGGTCATCGGTATAGCGCCCCGCCCAACCGGTGAGCGGGCAGCGCATTTTGTTCAATCCCAGAATCGCCACTTCAACGAACACGATGGCTGTCAGCCAAGCGGCGGCGCGGTGTTCGCCCAGCCAGGACGCCACGGGAATCGCGATGATGCAGCCAGCGAAGAAGGCCCAGACGAGGGTGTGGGCGGCTTTGATGGCGGTTAGGGCGCAAGAACGAATTTCGGTGGGACGTTGTGGTTGCATGGCGGTACACAGAGCCGCTTAATGTTTGAGTTCAGCGACCGCCAAAACCAGTCCGTTAGGGAACAATGGTTAGGCCTCATAGGGCCTACATGAAAATTGCAGCCAATTGGATTGAAAGAACTGTGCCGTAGGCGATGACAGCTTGAAAAGGCGAACGATAAATTGTGTGCCAAGGCGAAGGCTCTTTGCGGCGAACGAAAAAATTAACTATGCCTGTGCCAATCAAAAGAGCCACGGAAAGGAAATATGGCAAGAGCAGAGACAAGGCACTAGAAACCGTAGCTGACGCTGACACTGCAGCGACTGATGCGGTAATCACCATAGCGGTGAGAGCCCCAAAAGTCCAAAGAGAAATATCACCAGCAACACGCCGAACAACACCGCCCAATTTTCCTAGCAACGACTCCTGTCCGAAGTCGTTGGAACACAGTACTTCGAGGTCTTTTAACATCATTGCGAGCACACAGAGTGCAGCCCCGAAGGATCCGAACGTGTTTACAAGTGGTGCCACTGAGTCAGTTAACTGGCTGAAATACCAAATAGCTGGAATACCTCGTCGCACTAATGCAAAGTAGGTAGCAAGGCTAGAAACAGACGCTACTAAGGCAAACCTGTAGACGATATCTCGATACAGCCGATCCTTCAGCCAATCGTCAAAAAATGTTTTTTCGGTCGCCATTCTTTTGAGGTCTAACGTAATGTGTGCCGTAAACCCTGCGGTACATATCGGCGACTGCGGTTTAATCTGGACACGAGAACCTCCTGGAACTGGCTTGTCTGATAGGTTTAATGACAGATGGACTGCGCCACTATAGCCCCAAGCGCCGCCTGAAGGCTCAAGCCACGTTTTCAGCATATTTTAAGGCTATTACGCAATAAGGACGGGCGTACACAGCTATCAAATTAGTAGCTCATCGCCCTGATCTGCCGGTCATGCCACCCCCGCAACACCGTCACCGCCACCATCGCCCCGAGCAGCGCCCAGAACATGTCCGACTGCGTATCCCACACATCGCCCTGCGTTCCCAGGAAGTCGGTGGCGCCACTGCCCGCAGCCAGTGCCACGCCCCACTCGATCAGTTCATACACGGCGCTGATCGCCATCGCCACGCACACCGACAGGAACGCCGCCATGCCCCGGCTGCTTACATAGCCGCGCTGCAATAAGACCTCACGCGCCACCATCGCCGGCACCAGCCCCTGCATGAAGTGACCGATCTTGTCGTAGGGGTTGCGCGCCAGGTGCAGCGCGTCCTGCAGCCAGAAACCCAGCGGCACGCGCGCGTAGGTGTAGGCGCCGCCCAGGATCAGCACCAACATGTGCAGCGCAATCAACGCGTAGAGCAGCGTCGTCAGCGGATAGCGCCGCCAAGTCGCCCCCAGCACGGGCGCGGCAATTAGCACGGGCGCCACTTCGAGCAGCCAGGTCGCGCGGTCATGCGGCGACACGCCAGATGCCACCAGCGCGGCCAGCACCAAGAGGCCCAGACCGGCCAGCAGCCGGGCGCGCGCTGCTTCTGTCATGGCGCTGCGCACCGTCAAGCCCTGCGCTTGGCCAGGTATTTGTCCAGATTGGCCGCCGCCTGCTGTTTGACCTGGTTGCGAAAAAACGGTGTCCAGCCCAGCACCACGCCGGGAATGCCCAGCGCCTGGCGTGACCAGCCCCAGAAATCGAAGCGGTCGCGGTGCCGGGTGATCAGCCCCGCGTCATTGAATTCAAACACGCCGTCGATGACGTTGTGCACCTTGCGCCCCGAGGCGCTGAAACGGTAGTCGGCTTCCCAGTGCGCCTTGCCGGTTTTGTCGTCGGCCTCGATGCCGCTGTACACCAGCTTCCAGGCGTCGCGGTTTTTGGCCTGCGTGGCCTCGCACAGCATGCGCCACATGCCGCTGACCTGCTCATGACCGCGCAGTGAAAACACCTCGTCGTCGAACTGCGCGTCTGGCGCATAGCAGTCGGCCATGGCATCGGCATCAAGGCGCGCGAAGGCGGCGTAAAAATGGTCGAGCCGGGTCTGGTTGGGGTGCATCTGGGTTCCTTGGGCGGGCGGTTGTTAAGGCAAAAAGGCGGCGACAGCGCCTGCGAACTTATACCAGTCCATGCGCCTGAAATAGAAACGGCCGCACATCAAACGGCCATTGACCTGACGCAAGATTTTGCGGCCGCCGTGCGGCATGCTATTGCCATGAACAACGCTACAAATTCCACCCCCGGCTTTCTCCTTGCACCCACGCGCTTTGTGTTCTTCACCGGCAAGGGCGGCGTCGGCAAGACCTCGCTGTCCACCGCCACGGCGATTGCGCTGGCCGACGCGGGCCGGCGTGTGCTCTTGGTCAGCACCGACGCGGCGTCGAATCTCGACGAAATGCTGGGCATGCCGATGTCCAACCAGCCCGCGCAAGTGCCCGGCGTGCCGCGCCTGCGCATGCTCAACATCGACCCGGACGCCGCCGCCGAGGCCTACCGGCTGCGCGTGCTGGCGCAACTCGAAGCCAGCGCCAGCGACGCCGAGCGCAAGACCGTGCGCGAGCAGTTGTCAGGCGCCTGCACCACCGAGATCGCCGCGTTCGACGAATTCGCCGCGCTGCTGGCCGGCGAAGGCGATGGCGCGGACAGCGGCTACGACCACGTCATCTTCGACACCGCGCCGACCGGCCACACGCTGCGCCTGCTCAGCCTGCCCAAGGCGTGGAGCGGCTTTCTGGCCGGCAACGACCGGGGCGCCTCGTGCCTGGGTCCGCATTCGGGCCTGAAGATGCAGGAGGCGCGCTTCAACGCCGCGCTGGCCGCGCTGAGCGATGCGCGGCTCACGACCGTCGTCCTCGTCACCCGGCCCGACCCGCGCCCGATGCAGGAGGCGGCGCGCACCGCCGAAGAGCTGCGCACGCTGGGTCTTTCCAACCAGCGTCTGGTCATCAACGGCGTGTTCCATGCCGCTCGCCCCGACGACCCGACCGCCCGCGCCCTCGAAGCGCTGGGCATCGAGGCCATCGCGCAGATGCCCGATGCGCTGGCCCGCCTGCCGCGCGACGAAGTGCCGCTGCGCGCCTTCGACACCGTGGGCTTGAGCGCCCTGCGCGCGCTGCTGGGCGGCGGGACGATTCCGGCAAGCGCGCCGGTTGCGCTGGCCGCCGCCGAGTTGCCAGCCGAGCCCTTGAGCCGGCTGGCCGATGAACTCGCCGCCATGGGGCACGGGCTGATCATGGTCATGGGCAAGGGCGGCGTCGGCAAGACCACGATTGCCAGCGCGCTGGCCGTGGGCCTGGTGCAGCGCGGCCACAGCGTTCACCTGACCACCACCGACCCGGCCGCGCATGTGGCCAAAACGCTGAACGGCAGCCTGCCGAACCTGAAGGTCGGCCGCATCGACCCCAAGGCCGAGACCGAAGCCTACATTGCCAAGATCATGGCGACGCGCGGCAAGGCGCTTGATGACCAAGGCCGGGCGCTGCTGCTCGAAGACCTGCAGTCGCCCTGCACCGAGGAAGTCGCCGTGTTCCACGCCTTCAGCCGCGTGGTGAACGAGGCGCGCAGCGCTTTCGTGGTGCTGGACACCGCGCCCACCGGCCACAGCCTGCTGCTGATGGACGCCACCGGCGCCTACCACCGGCAGATGCTGCAGCAGTATGAAAGCAGTTCCAACGCCATGCACCTCATCACCCCGCTGATGCGGCTGCAGGATGCGGCCATGACGCACGTCATTTTGGTGACGCTGCCCGAAGTCACGCCGGTCAGCCAGGCCGCCGCGCTGCAGGACGATTTGCGCCGCGCGAAGATCGAGCCCTGGGCCTGGGTCATCAACAAAAGCATCGCCGCCACCGGCACGAGCGACCCGCTGCTGCAGGCCCGGCTGGCCGGCGAGCACCGCCAGGCGGCGCGGATTGCCGGCGGGCTGGCGCGCCGGACCTTCGTGCTGCCGTGGCTGCCTGAGTCGCCGGTGGGGGTGAAGGCGCTGGGCGCGCTGGCCGCAGCCAATCCTGTTTAGGATGTAAAAAGTAATAACTTCCCGTTCGTCATTCCCGCGAAGGCGGGAATCCAGCAACACGGGTTGAATGTTCAAACGAGTCTGGATACCCGCCTTCGCAGGTATGACGGGAGTTTTTGATTGGGCGAGCGGTTGACAAGCCTGGACAGGGCGGTGATGCAGCCGGTGGTGACGGCGCAGGTAAAAGGTTGCGCAGGACTCCCCCCAATCAAGCATCCATATCGATATTCATGAACGAAACTCCCCCCAATTGCGGTCGGACTCCCGCCAATTAGCCACAAGCTCCCCCCAATCGGGACGCCGAGAAGCGTCAGTCCCGCTTTTTAACGCCCATGGTGAAGGAACGTCTGCTGGAACTGCGCCCCCCGACGTTCGAAATCGGCCCGATCAGGCCTATCGCACGGCTGCAGCCAATACGCTATAAAAAATATAGCTGCCTGCGCCCGCACAGCATGCGCAAAAGCCAGATTTAGTCTAAAAATCCCAGATTCAGGCGCTGGAGCCCGCCTAAAATCCAGCCCAACAGGGAACCCCATGAGCCAACTCCTCATCAACGACTATCTCAAGCAGCTCGACATCATCCGGCGCGTCAGCGGCAGCGCCCGCGAAACCATTGTGCGAGAGGCGTTCAAGGACTTGCTCAAGGCCTGGGGCAAGCAGCAAGGGCTGATCTTCCTGGCCGAATACCCGCTCAAGACCGCCACCAAAACCAACATCGCCGTCGATGGCGCGCTGCTGCACGAGTTACGCATGCCGCTGGGTTACTGGGAAGCCAAGGACGCCGATGACGACCTGGACGCGGAAGTCGCCAAAAAATTCCGCAAGGGCTACCCGCAGGACAACATCATCTTCAGCGATGACGCGCTGGCCGTGCTGTGGCAGAACCGGCGGGAAGTGCTGCGCTGTGACATGACCGACACCGAAGCGCTGGGTCAACTGCTGAAACTCTTTTTCAGCTTCGAGCGGCCCGAGATCGCCGGCTTTCGCGCCGCCGTCGAGCAGTTCAAGACCGACCTTCCGGCCGTGCTTGAGGCTCTGAGGAAAATGATCGAGCGCGCCCACGACGCCAACGCCAGCTTTCGCCAAGCCGAGGAAAAATTCCTGCTCCACGCGCAGGAAGCCATCAACCCGGCGCTGAACGAGGCGGACGTGCGCGAGATGCTGATCCAGCACATCCTGACCGAGGAAATCTTCTCCAAGGTGTTTGACGACTCCGACTTTCACCAGCACAACAACGTCGCCCGTGAGCTGTATGCGCTCGAAGGCGCGTTTTTTACCGGCGCGCTGAAACGGCAGACACTGAAGGGGCTGGAGCCCTACTACGCCGCGATTCGCGCCGCCGCCGCGCAGATTTCCAGCCACGGCGAAAAGCAGACCTTTTTGAAGGTCATCTACGAGAACTTCTACAAGGTCTATAACGCCAAGGCCGCCGACCGGCTGGGCGTGGTCTATACGCCCAATGAGCTCGTGCGCTTCATGATCGACGGCGCCGACTGGCTGTGCGAAAAGCACTTCAAGAAAAATTTGATCGACAAGGGTGTGGACATCCTCGACCCGGCCACCGGCACGGGCACCTTCATTTGCGAACTGCTAGAGCACTTTCGCGGCCAGCCCAGGAAGCTCGAACACAAATACCGGCACGAGCTGCACGCCAACGAAGTCGCCATCCTGCCGTATTACGTGGCCAACCTGAACATCGAGGCGACGTTTGCCGCCCTGAGCGGCCGCTACGAGGAGTTTCCCAGCCTGTGCTTTGTCGATACGCTGGACAACGTGGGCCTGCACACCGCCGCCAGGGGCGTGAACGCCGACCTGTTCGGCAGCGTGAGCGAGGAAAACGTCGCCCGCATCAAGCGCCAGAACAGCAAGCGCATCAGCGTCGTCATCGGCAACCCGCCCTACAACGCCAACCAGGCGAATGAAAACGACAACAACAAAAACCGCACCTACCAGAGCATTGATGCGCGCATCAAGCAGACCTACATCGCCGAGAGCACGGCGCAGAAAACCAAGCTCTACGACATGTACGCCCGCTTTTTTCGCTGGGCCAGCGACCGGCTCGACGAAAACGGCATCCTGGCCTTTGTCACCAACCGCAGCTTTATCGAGAGTCGCACGTTTGATGGTTTTCGGAAAACGGTGGCGCAGGAGTTTGCCGATATCTACGTGGTGGACCTGGGCGGCGACGTGCGCGCAAACCCCAAGCTCAGCGGCACGAAGCACAACGTCTTCGGCATCCAGACCGGCGTGGCGATCAGCTTCATGGTCAAGCGAACCAGCAGCGCGAAGGACAAGCGGCCCGCCCGCGTGCATTACATTCGCCGCCCCGAGCTGGAAACCGCCGAGGAAAAGCTCGGTTTCCTGGCCAGTCACCCGATGCGCGGGCTGGACTTCGACGAGGTGCAGCCGGACAAGACGGGCAACTGGGTGAATTTGACGAGCAACGATTTCGAGACGCTGCTGCCGCTGGCCAGCAAGGCGACCAAGGCGGCAAAGTCGGCGGCGGGGGAAGGGGCGATTTTTAAGCAGTTCGGTTTTGGAGTGTCCACCAATCGGGATGAATGGATCTACGGCGACTCGCAAGAGTTGCTGGCGCGAAAGATGGATTTTTTCGTGACACGATTCAATGCTGAGAAGTCCGCCGGCACGAATACAGAAATTAAGTGGTCAAGAAATCTCAAGCGGCGCCACGAGCAGGGCAAGCGCGAGCCATTTGACCGTGAGCGCATCACGAAAGCCGCATACCGCCCCTTCTATAAGACCTATCTCTATGACTCGCGCCTATTCATTGATGAACTTGGGATTCGCGAGAGTTTGCGGTCGGGCGATACGAGTCATTGGGGCAGCATCGTTGTTACGGACCCAACAGCGCAAAAGCCGTGGCTCGCGTGCGCAGTCGCTGGCATTCCCGACCTGCATTTCGTCGGTGCAGCAGCAGGCGGCGTATGTCTGCCGTTCGCCTCCACAGCGGACGGACACGTAACAGACAACATCACCGACTGGGCGCTCAAGCAATTCACCACCCACTACGCCTACCAAGCCGCCCGCCCCATCACTAAGGAAGCCATCTTTCACTACTGCTACGCCGTGCTGCACGACCCGGTTTACCGCGAAAAGTACGCACAAAACTTGAAGCGCGAGTTTCCGCGCATTCCGCTGTACGGCACATTCCCTAACGACTTCTGGCAATGGGTCGGCTGTGGCTCAGTGCTGATGGCGCTGCACATCGACTATGAAACCATTCCGCCGTTTGCCCTGACGCGCACCGACGAACCCGACGCCAAGGCCCGCGCCGCCGGTCTGCCGCCCAAGGCCCTGCTGCGCGCCGACATGGCAGCCGGCAGCATCGCGCTCGACACCGAAACCACGCTGCGCGGCATTCCGCCCCAAGCCTGGAACTACAAGTTGGGCAACCGCAGCGCGCTCGACTGGGTGCTGGACCAGTACAAGGAAAAAAAGCCCAAAGACCCGACCATCCGCGAGAAGTTCGACACCTACCGCTTTGCCGACTACAAGGACAAGGTGATAGCCCTGTTGATGCGCGTGACCACCGTGAGCGTGGAAACCGTCAGGGTCATGGACGACATGAAGGCGCTCAAGCGCTAGCGCGAAGCGGCTGACGCAGGACTGAAATCACCAGTTGTTCGCCATTCGCGAATGGCGAACAACTGGCTGGAATGCCGGTCTTGCCGGTCAATAACCAGCGCCACCACGGTTGAATTGAAGAGAGAAGCAAGACATGCAGTTACGTGAAAAGCCAGGCCTGCCCAGCGCCTTGATCGGGCTGGCCGTGCGCCTGCCCTGGTGGCTGGGGCTGGCGCTGGCCGTGATCAGCTATGCAGGCCTGCACCATCTGGCGCAAAAGCCGATGCCGGCGGCCCTGCAACCGGGGCAGATGGGCAGCTTCCTGCTGTCGGCGGCAACGCACGGGCTGGCGCTGGCCGGCCAGTACCTGCTGCCCGTGTTTTTCGCAGTAGGCGCGCTGGTCTCGGCCTTCAGGCGGGGCAAGGCCGTGCGGCTTTATTCCGCCGCCACCACGCGCGCCGACGCCCTGGGCCGCATGAGCTGGCAGGAATTTGAAATCCTGGTCGGTGAGTATTTCCGCCGCCAGGGCTTTGGCGTGCTGGACAACGGCGGCGGCGGCGCCGATGGCGGCGTGGACGTGGTGCTGCACAAAACCAGCGGCAAGGGCAAAGGCAGCTACCTGGTGCAATGCAAGCACTGGCGCGCGCTGCGCGTGGGCGTGCAGCCGGTGCGCGAGCTGTACGGCGTGATGGCCGCCCATGGCGCGGCGGGCGGCTTTGTCGTCACCTCGGGCGATTTCACCGAAGAGGCGGTGCGCTTTGCCGACGGCCTGGCGCTGACGCTGATCAATGGCAAAACGCTGATGCGCGACATCCAGGCGCACAAGGCCAGCGGCCCGGCAGGCCTGTCAGCGCCCGATTGCCCGCTGTGCGGCGCGGCCATGGTGCTGCGCCAGGCGCGCAGCGGCGCCACGGCGGGCAAGCAGTTCTGGGGCTGCAGCCGCTATGCGCAAGACCGCTGCCGGGGCACGCGCGAGGTCGATTGAAGCGCGCCGGGCAACCCTGTTTACTATAAAAACAGTAGCTGCCTGCGCAGTCAGGCTGTGCGCAAAAGGCTTTTTTGGTTTAAAAAACCGGGCCGGCGCAGCAGCAAACGGCCAGACACGGAATAATGCACGGCTTGCGTGCCTTGACGCATGCATGCCCTCTTCAAACCCACCCCACAGGAAAACCATGCCCACCTACCACGTCGAAATGCTCGAAGGCCGCACGCTGGAACAAAAGAAAAAGCTGGTCGAAGCCATCACCCGCGTGAGCGTCGAAGTGCTGGGCGGCCAGCCAGATTCGGTCGATGTCCTGATCACCGACATCAAGCGCGAGAACTGGGCCACCGGCGGCAAGCTCTGGACCGAACCGAGAGACTGAAGCCCGCGCCCGGACCGCCCCCTTGACCACCCCGCCCGACTCGCCGGTTTCCGCCGCCGCATCGTCCTTCCCCGCGCTGAAGGCGCGCTTCGGCCCGCGCTACCGCTGGCTGCTGCTGCTGGCGGTGATGGTCGGCACCATGGCCTCGATCATGTCGTCCACCATCATCAACGTGGCGATTCCCGACATGAGCCAGCATTTCGTGCTGGGCCAGGGCCGCGCACAGTGGGTCAGCTCGGGCTTCATGGTCGCCATGACGGTGTCGATGCTGACCACGCCGTGGCTGCTGGCGCGCTATGGCTACCGCAACACCTATGCCAGCTGCATGCTGCTCTTGATGGCCGGCGGCATCGTCGGCGGGCTGGCCGGCAACTTTGGCCTGGTGCTGGCCGCGCGCGTGGCCGAGGGGCTGGCGGCCGGCGTGGTGCAGCCGATTGCGGCCATCATTATCATGCGCGCCTTCGGGCCGCACGAGCAGGGCCGGGCCAGCGGCCTGTTCGGCATGGGCGTGGTGCTGGCGCCAGCCGTCGGCCCGAGCATTGGCGGCGTGCTGGTCGATCTGTTCGGCTGGCGCTCGATTTTCTTCATGGTGGTGCCGCTGTGCCTGCTGTCGCTGTGGATGGCCTACCGCTATGTGCCCGACGCCGCGCCCGGCGGCGTCGTGGCCGACCGCAACAGCAAGATGATCGACTGGCGCGGCCTGCTGCTGGCATCCGTCGGCACGCTGTGCCTGCTCAACGGCATGGTCACGCTGCACGGCCAGGGCAGCGACCCGCTTCAGGCGGGGGTCTTGCTGGGCGCGGCGCTGGCGGCTCTGGCCCTGTTCATCGCCTGGCAGCGCCGCATGCTGGCTACCGGCCGCGAGCCGCTGATGAACCTGGCGCTGTTTGGCTACCGGCAGTTCGCCATGGGCAGCGTGGTCGCCTTCATCTACGGCACGGCGCTGTTCGGCTCGACCTACCTGCTGCCGGTGTACATGCAGCTGGGCCTGAATTTGTCGGCCTCGCACGCCGGCACGGTCTTGCTGCCCGCCGGCCTGGTGCTGGCCGTCACGATTGCCGGCGTGGGCCGGCTGGCCGACAGGCAGCCGACCTGGCTGCTGGTGTGCATCGGCCTGGGCCTGCTGGCGGCGTCGTTTTCGCTGATGCTGACGCTCACGCTGAGTTCGGCGCTCTGGCTGCTGGCGCTGTGGGCGACGCTGGGGCGCATCGGGCTGGGGTTTATCCTGCCTTCGCTCAACCTCGGCGCGGTGCGGCCGCTGCACAAGGACCTGATCTCGCAGGGCGTGAGCGCCATCAGTTTCATGCGCATGCTGGGCGGCGCCATCGGCGTGAGCCTGTGCGGTATCGTGCTCGAATGGCGGCTGGCCGCGCATGGCGATTCGCTGGCCAATGCGGCCAGCAGCCCGGCGCGGCTGGCCGCTTTCAACGAATCGTTTTTGATGCTGGCCGCGCTGTGCGTGCTGGCCATGATGGCGGCTTCGCAGCTTCGCGAACCCGCCTCATCTTCAAGGAATTGACATGTGCCAGCTGCTCGGGATGAACTGCAACGCGCCCACCGACGTGACCTTCAGCTTTCGCGGCTTCGCACAGCGCGGCGGCCACACCGACACCCATGCCGATGGCTGGGGCATCGCTTTTTTCGAGGGCGACAGCACGGTGGACGGCGCGGGCCATGACAAGGGCCTGCGGCATTTCGTCGATCACCTGCCGGCCTGCGAGTCGCCGGTGGCCGACCTGATCCGCCGCTACCCGATCAAGAGCCGCAACGTGATTGCGCACATCCGCAAGGCCACGCAGGGCCGGGTGGCGCTGGAAAACTGCCACCCGTTCGTGCGCGAGCTGTGGGGCCGCTACTGGGTGTTCGCGCACAACGGCAACCTGGCGGCTTATTCGCCGCGCCTGCACGGCAGCTTTCGCCCGGTCGGCGACACCGACAGCGAACGCGCTTTTTGCTGGATCATGCAGGAGCTGGCCAAGTCGCATGCGGACGTGCCGAGCATCAAGGAACTCAGCATCACGCTGCGCGAGCTGGCGGCGCAGATTGCCCGGCACGGCACCTTCAATTTTTTGCTGAGCAACGGCCAGGCGCTGTGGGCGCATGCCTCGACCAACCTGGTGTACGTGGAGCGCCGCCACCCGTTCGCCCACGCCACGCTGAGCGACGAGGACGTGAGCGTGAACTTTGAAGAGCACACCCAGCCAACCGACCGCATCGCCGTGGTCGTGACCGCGCCGCTGACGACCAACGAGGCCTGGACGGCCTTCAAGCCCGGCGAACTCAAGGTGTTCGTGGATGGTGCGCTGGCCGACGCCTGACGCGGCAACGGCCCGCAAAATCGGGGAAATGGGCCGTTTTTCTACCCATAAATGGGTAGTCCACACAATTTGTATGGAATTGTCACGTAACTTACTCCCTTGTATTGAGCCGCAATAAACCCATAATTACAGTAAATAACATGTAGTTACTATTAGCTCATCAGCAAACTTGAGGGCCACCTAAACTCGCGGCCATGCCCACCCATACACCTACTTACACCCCCCTCCATGGCCATCGCACAGGCTCCCGCCTGGCCACCACGATGCGCTGCACCACCTTGCTCGTCGCGATGGCAGGCGCCTTCACGGCCCATGGCCGCACCCTGACTGTCATTGGCGACACGCAGCCCGCAGGCAGCAGCTGGCAAGACAGGTCCGCCACGGAATCCGGCTCCACCAGGACATGGCAACGGAGAAAACACACAAACACACAAACGCCAACAACGCCTACGCCAACGCCTACGCCAACGCCAACGCCTACGCCTACGCCTACGCCAACTCCAACTCCAACTCCAACTCCAACTCCAACTCCGACTCCAACCCCAACCCCAACCCCAACCCCAACAGTACCGGCACCAACCCCGGCAACGACTTCCAGCCGAGGCTTCCCCACAGCCGGTCCGTGGGCGTCCTTCTATGGGTCGGCGGACAGCATCGATCTGCCCAAAATGGCGGCGACGTACCGCATCCTGGACATTGATGCCGACCCGGACATGGGCAACTTCAGCGTCAGCCAGATCAAGACGCTCAAGAACGGCGGCGCCAACAAGGTGTTGAGCTACCTGAACCTGGGCTCGTGCGAAAACTTCCGTGGCTACTGGTCCAACGTGCCGGCCGGATTCCTCTCATGCTCGGCCAACAAGGCGGCGCAATTGGGTACCTACTCGGGCTACAGCAACGAGGTCTGGATGAATGTCGGCAATGCCGCTTACCAAAACCTGGTCATCAACTACATCGTGCCCCGGCTCGCCGCCCAGGGCGTGGATGGTTTTTACTTCGACAACATGGAAATCGTCGAGCACGGAACGAACACCAGCAACGGCCCGTGCGACGCCCAGTGCAGCCAGGGCGGCCTCGACCTGATCGCCAAGCTGCGCGACAAGTACCCTTCGATGCTGTTTGTGCTGCAGAACGCGACCAGCGACAAGACGCGCCTCGGCCGGGCAACTGGTGCATCCGGCACGGTGGCCTTCCCGAGCCTGCTCGACGGCATCGCGCACGAGGAGGTTTACAAGCCCGTCCATGACTCGTCCGTCGAAGCCGAACTGGTCAGTTGGTCGGGCATGAACCTGATGCCGGGCGGCCGGAAGTTCTGGATCGGAACGCTCGATTACGCCAGCAGCTGCACCAACACCAGCGCAGCCCAGTCGGCCTTCCAGTCCAGCCGTGCGCGCGGCTTCTCGCCTTCAGTCTCCGACTCCAGCGCGGGACAGCAGACCGTGTGCTACTGGCCTGCCTTTTAATCGCCTGACGCTTGCCCCTTAAAGGCCAGCGCTGACCGCCTGCTCCAGCGCGTCGATGAACATCGCCGCCACGTCAAAGCCCATCTGGTCGTGGATTTCCTGGAAGCAGGTCGGGCTGGTGACGTTGATCTCGGTCACGTAGTCGCCGATCACGTCCACGCCGGCCAGCAGCAGGCCGCGCGCGGCCAGGATCGGCCCCAGCGCCTCGGCGATTTCAAGGTCGCGCTTTGACAGCGGCTGCGCCACGCCCAGTCCGCCGGCGGCCAGGTTGCCACGCACCTCGCTGCCCTGGGGAATGCGCGCCAGGCTGAAAGGCACCGGCTTGCCGCCGATGACCAGCACGCGCTTGTCGCCCTTGACGATTTCGGGCAAAAACTTCTGCACCATCAGGCTTTGCGCGCCGTGGCGGTTCAGCGTCTCGGTGATCGAGCCCAGGTTCAGACCGTCGGGTCCGACGCGGAAGATGCCCATGCCGCCCATGCCGTCGAGCGGCTTGAGGATGATGTCCTGGTGCTCGGCATGAAAGCGCTTGATGTCCTCGGCGTCGCGCGTCACCAGCGTCGGACCGATGAACTGCGGGAATTCCATGATGGCGAGCTTTTCGGGGTGGTCGCGCAGCGCGCGCGGCTTGTTGAACACCCGGGCGCCCTCGCGCTCGCCTTGTTCGAGCAGGTGCGTGGCGTAGAAATATTCGCTGTCGAACGGCGGGTCTTTTCGCATCAGCACCGCGCCGAATTCCTTCAGCGCCACCGCGCGCGTGGCTGTCTCTTTGAACCAGTCTGTGGCATCGCCGGTCAGCGTGATGTCGCGCACATGGGCCATCACGGCCGAGCCGCGCTGCCACATCAAGTCCTGCTGCTCGCAGGCGCTGATGCGGTGGCCGCGCCGCTGCGCCTCGCGCATCATGGCAAAGGTGGTGTCCTTGTAAATCTTGAAGGACTCAAGCGGATCGGCGATAAAAAGGAGGTTCATGGCTGGTTGGGGTGACCTGGCGGTCTGGGTTGTGGGCGCCGGCCCGGACAGGGGCGCTTGGCGTTGCTGGCCGTATTGTTGTCCAAACAGCGCCAGCGCGCCGGCCAGCAGCGCCGCACAGCCCATGCCCAGCACATCTTAAAACTATCAAAACGATAGCTGTCCATGCATGATGGTATTGCGAAAAAGGCATATTCAAGCAGTATTTTTTAACTGCTCAGGTGTCTCTGTGATTCCCGTCGTTCCCGCGCAGGCGGGAACCCAGTTGGGGTACACACGGGGGTGATTGATCTGCTCTGGATACCCGCCTTCGCGGGTATGACGGTGGTTTTGATAAAGCGCCGGGTGACGCGTGCCAGCGCCGGCTTTGGGTCCGCGTAACATAAGCTAACATTCCTCACAGATTGTCAGAGCGACCTTGTTTGGGCTGCCTTGCTGGATGCATTGGATTCAAATCCAGCCTGACGAGCCGCTTCACTTTTTTCAACCTTTTTCCTTGCCACCCATGGAACTCAGCGCTGAATCCGTCCTTGCCCTGGCGCCCGACGCCGCCTCGGCCAAAGCCGCCAACGGGCTGGTCAAGCCGGCGCAGTGGCCTACGCTTGGGGCCAACCCTGCCGCCGTCTGGGGCGAATGCCAGGGCAGCGGCAGCCGGCCCTACCAGACGCAGGTCGATCTGTCGGGGCCGACCTTCAAATGCTCCTGCCCGAGCCGCAAGTTTCCCTGCAAGCACGGCCTGGCGCTGCTGCTGCTGCGGGCCAGGGATGCGTCGCTGTTCAAGCTTGATACGCCGCCGGCCTGGGTGTCCGAATGGCTGGGCGCGCGCACCGAGCGGGTGCAGAAAAAGGAAGACAAGCAGCGCGAGCAGGCCCTCAAGCCGGTGGACACGCAGGCCGCGCTCAAGAGCCTGCAGCAGCGCTGGTCGCGCATCGACGCCGGCGTGGGCGAGCTGCGGCAGTGGCTGCTCGACCAGGTCGCGCGCGGGCTGGGCAGCCTCGGACCCGAAAGCCGCGCAGGCTGGGAAACCATGGCCGCCCGGCTGGTCGATGCCAAGGCGCCCGGCCTGGCGCAGCGGCTGGGCAGCGCGGCCGGCAGCCTGATGGATGGTGCCGGCTGGCCCGAAAAGGTGCTGCGCCAGCTCGGCCTGCTGCAACTGGCCTGCGAGGCGGTGGCCCGGCGCGACGCGTTGAATGAAGAGGCCATCGCCGATTTGCGCATCCTGCTCGGCTGGCCGCTGGACAAGGACGCGGTGCTGGCGCAGTCGCCCGGCGTGCAGGACAGCTGGCTGGTAGTGGGCGTGATCCAGGAAGAACGCGACAACAACCTGCAGGAGCGCCGCGTCTGGCTGCACGGCCAGCGCACCGGCAGGCGCGCCCTGCTGCTCGACCATGCGTTTGGCGGCAAGGGTTTCGAGCAGGCCTGGTTCTGCGGCTCCAGCCAGCCGGCCACGCTGGCGTTTTACCCGAGCGCCGCGCCCTTGCGCGCGCTGGTCGCCAGCGGCGGCACGGCGGCGTCTGCAGCCAGCGAGCCCGGCGCATCAGGCTCCACCCCCGACGAGGAATGGCGCGCCATCGCCGAGCGCATCGCCAGCAACCCGTGGGTGCCGCTGCATCCGCTGCGCTGCCAGCAGGCGATTCCGTGTCGCGACGGCGACGACCGCTTTGGCCTGCACTGGGCCGGCCGCTACCTGCCGCTGGAGATCACCGAGGCGCAGGGCTGGGCGCTGCTGGCCCTGAGCGGCGGCCAGCCCGTGTCGGTGATGGGCGAATGGAACGGCGACATGCTGCGCCCGCTGTCGGCGCAAGGCAGCGACGGCATCTGGAACTGGAGCGCCTTGTCAACTACCCCGCCCTAAAGGGCGGAGCTTAAGGAGAAATCCAAAAAGCCAGGTTGAAACAGGGAAAGCGGTAACCAGCCCGCTACGTTAGTAATTGGTCGTTCAGACGCACCAGCAAATGCTTCCTCAGTTTGCTGCTCTGCAAGGCTTTAATCATGCAGACCAAAGGTAAAGGGTCGAAGGTTTTAGTCGCTGCCCTCAAAAGCAGGAGCCGGTTGCTGACATTCCCGAGGGGAGATTTGCCAAAAGGCTTACGTCACAAGGCCCGTAAGGGCAGAAGGTTTTGAAATGGCAGTATTTGTTTTGGATAGAGGTGGCAGGCCACTGATGCCCTGCACCGAAAAGCGGGCCAGACTGCTACTGAAACATGGTCGCGCCCGAGTACACAAGATGTTGCCGTTCACCATTCGCGTGGTTGACCGTTTTGCTGAATCCAGCGAGTTTCAGGCCCTGCGCATCAAGCTTGACCCCGGCAGCAAGACCACCGGCATTGCACTGGTGCGTGAAGCGCAAGGTGGCGCAGTGGTTGTACTCAACCTGTTTGAGCTGGCGCACCGTGGCCGCCAAATCAGTGAAGCACTCACTGCCAGACGCGGGCATCGCAGGCTGCGCCGTGGAAAACTTCGCTACCGTGCGCCTAGGTTTCTCAATCGAGGCAACAAGGGAAAAGGCTGGCTGGCGTCAAGCCTGCAACACCGGGTCGATACGACGCTGGCATGGGTCAATCGTTTGGAACAACTCGCGCCCGTCTCTGCGATCAGTACCGAACTGGTGCGCTTTGACATGCAGGCTTTGGAAAATCCTGAAATTGAAGGTGCGCAGTACCAACAAGGAACGCTGGTCGGCTACGAGGTGCGTGAGTACCTGCTTGAGAAATGGGGCCGCACTTGCGCCTACTGCGGCGCCAAGGGTGTGCCGTTGCAGATCGAGCATATCCAGCCCAAGTCCAAGGGTGGTTCAAACCGCATCAGCAATCTGACGCTGGCTTGTCAATGCTGCAACGCAAAAAAGGCGGCTTTGCCGGTTGAAGTTTTTTTAGCCAAGCAGCCCGAGCGTTTGAAGCGTATTCAGGCCCAAGCCAAGCGGCCACTCAAGGATGCCGCTGTCGTCAATGCAACTCGCTGGGCGTTGGTCAACGCACTCAAGGCGACGGGTCTTGCAGTTGAAACAGCATCTGGCGGTAGAACAAAGTTCAATCGAATCGAGTTGGGACTCCCTAAAACCCATGCGCTCGATGCTGCCTGTGTCGGCGATGTGAACGCAATTACCGGCTGGCAGAAGCCGACGCTGTGCATCAAGGCCATGGGGCGCGGCAGTTACCAGCGCACACGGCTGGACAAGTTTGGCTGCGTGCGGGGCTACCTGACCCGCTCTAAAAACATTCAAGGCTTCCAGACTGGCGACAGGGTGAAAGCGATAGTCACCCAGGGAAAGAAGACGGGTTGCCATATCGGACGGGTGGCTGTCAGAGCTTCTGGCAGTTTCAATATCCAGACCAGCAATGGTTTGGTTCAAGGGATATCCCACCGCTATTGCACCGTAGTGCAGCGCGGCGACGGCTACGGTTATCAACTGGTGGCAAAAACGGACGTGACAGGTACGCCACCGCAGCAAGGAACACTTCGTGTTCCGCGCTCTACCTCCCCGGCCTGAAGGCCGAGGTTTCACGCGCAAACTGATGAACGGATCACCCCAAGCCCTCTGGCAAGGCCTGCTGCCCGCCGCCATGGTGGGCACTGAAAAAATGGCCTTTACCGCGCCTGGCGTGGGCGGTGCGGTGGGCGAGTTGCTGGCGCAGATCGGGCAGCAGGCCGAAGCTTCCCGTGCGCTGCTGCAGACGGCCGGCGTGCTGGCCATCTGCGAACGCGCCGGCCAGCAGGGGCAGACCCGCGCCGCGCCCGCCGATGTGGCCGCAGCCGAGACCGAACCGGCGCTGGCATCGAACGCCCTGCAAATTTCCCTGCGCTGGGCGCTGGTCGAAGCGCAGCCCCGGCTGCTGGTCGAGATGCTCCAGTGCCTCAAGGCCGCCGGCCTGCGCCTGCCCACCGGGCTGCTGGCGCTGGCGCTGGAGGCCGGGCAGCGCAGCGTTGCCGTGCGGCCGGCCTTGCTTAACGTATTGGGCGAGCGCGGCCGCTGGCTGGCGGGCAAAAACCGCTACTGGCGCTATGGCACCGGCACGGCCGCCCTGGCGCCGCTAGAAACCCGCTGGTCCGAAGGCAGCCTGGCGCAGCGGGTCGAGCTGCTACGCGAAGAACGCCAGGTTGATGCCGCCAGCGCCCGCGAACGGCTCAAAACCGCCCTGCCCGACCTGCCGGCCAAGGAGCGCGCCGAACTCGCCGCCGTGCTGATCGAAGGCCTGTCGATGCAGGACGAAGCCTTGCTTGCCGGCCTGTGCAAGGACCGGGGCGGCGAGGTGCGCCAAATCGCCCGCGCCCTGCTGGCGCAACTGCCTGAAAGCGCGCAGACGCAGCGCGCCATCGCCCGGCTGCAGGCCTGCCTGGAAAAGCAATCCACCCTGAAAAGCCTGCTCGGCGCCAAATGGAAGATCAACCCGCCCGAAGCCGCCAGCGACGACTGGAAAGCCGACGGCCTGGAAGCCGAACGGCCCAAGGGCGAAAGCATGGGCGAGCGCGCCTGGTGGCTGTACCAGCTGGCGCGGCAGGTGCCGCTGGCCTGGTGGGAACAGCACACCGGCATGGAACCCGATGCGCTGATGCAGTGGGCGCGCAAGGGCGACTGGACCGAAGCGCTGGCGCGCGCCTGGCTCGATGTGCTGCGCATCGCCCCCAGCCCGCCGTGGTGCAGGGCGTTTCTGGACCACTGGCCGGCCAAGCTGCTGAACGCATCGCCCGCCGCCGTGCTGGCCCTGCTGCCGCCGGCCGGGCGCGAGCCGTACTGGACGCAAATGCTGGAGCAGGCCAAGGCCGGCAAGGCGGGCAGCGTGCAAGAGGTGACCGAGCAGATGCTGCAGGCCTGCGCGCCGGGCGAGCATGTGTCGCAGGCGCTGTCCGTGCTGCTGCTGGACAAGCTGCCGCTCTACCTGAAGCAGTCCTACTACCTGCGCAGCGCACTGGCCGATGTCTGCTGCGTGCTGCACCCGGCCACCCTGCCCGGCCTGCTGGCGCTGCCGGCGCAACCAGCCGAAGGCACGACAGCCCATCCGCTGGCCGAAGCCGTGCAAAGCAGCCTGCAGGCCATCTCCGCCCGGCACGCCTTTTTAACCCTGACTTCTTTTGCCTCCCTTCCTGAAAAAGACCGCCCATGACCAAGCTTGAAACCCTGCGCCAGCATGCCGAACAAGAATTCGCCCACGAACTCGACGAGCTGAAAAAGCACGACCGCCACGAGCGCCCGGCCAACTGGCTGCTCTCGCCCTGGGCCGTCGTCGCCTACCTGATGGGCGACAAGCTCGACAACGGCTTTCAGGTCAGCGCCAAGTACATCGGCAGCCGCCGGCTGATGGAAATCGCCGTCGCCACGCTGGCCACCGACCGCGCGCTGCTGCTCTACGGCGTGCCGGGCACGGCCAAGTCGTGGGTGTCGGAGCACCTGGCCGCCGCCGTCAGCGGCAACTCCACGCTGCTGATCCAGGGCACGGCTGGCACCAGCGAAGAGCAGCTTCGCTACGGCTGGAACTACGCCCAATTGCTCGCCAACGGCCCGTCCGACAAGGCACTCGTGCCCAGCCCGCTGATGAACGCGATGCGCGCCGGCAAGATCGCCCGCGTCGAGGAACTCACGCGCATTCCGGCCGATGTGCAGGACTCGCTGATCACCGTGCTGTCCGAAAAAACCCTGCCGATTCCCGAACTCGGCTCGGAAGTGCAGGCAACGCGCGGCTTCAGCGTGATTGCCACGGCCAACAACCGCGACAAGGGCGTGAACGAGCTGTCGGCTGCGCTGAAACGCCGCTTCAACACCGTCGTGCTGCCGGTGCCCTCGACCGAGGATGAGGAAGTCGCCATCGTCGTCAAGCGCGTGAGCGAGATGGGCCGCTCGCTGCAGCTGCCCGCCGAGCCGCCCGCGCTCAAGGAAGTGCGCCGCATCGTGCAGATTTTCCGCGAACTGCGCAGCGGCCGCACGGCGGATGGCAAGACGCAGATCAAGTCGCCCAGCTCCTCGCTGTCGTCGGCCGAGGCGATTTCGGTGATCAACAACGGCATGGCGCTGGCCGGGCATTTCGGCGACGGCGTGCTGCACCCGCGCGACGTGGCCGCCGGGCTGATTGGCGCGGTGATCAAAGACCCGGTGCAGGACACCGTGGTCTGGAAGGAATACCTGGAAATCGTCGTGAAGGAGCGCGAGGACTGGAAGCCGCTGTACCGGGCGTGCAGGGAACTGGAATAAGGATGGGGCCAGCCATCACTTTGCATTCGTCATTCCCGCGCAGGCGGGAATCCAGTACGGCGCTTGCAGGGCGCCCGGCTTTTCGTCTGACAGCTGGATTCCCGCCTGCGCGGGAATGACGATGTTGAGCCCCGTACCCATGGGGGAGAACACGAAAGTTAGTCACATCCCAAGCGCAGTCGTTACGGATCAGGAAGGGTTGTCAACGTGAGAAAAGTCCACTATTTCGGCATTCGCCACCACGGGCCGGGCTGCGCCCGCAGCCTGCTGCGCGCCTTCGAGGCCTTGCAGCCCGACTGCGTGCTGGTCGAAGGCCCGCCCGAAGCCGAAGGCGTGCTGGCCGCGCTGCTGTCCGAACACATGCAGCCGCCCGTGGCGCTTTTAAGCTATTGCCCGGACGAGCCGCAGCGCGCCGTTTACCACCCGTTTGCCCTCTTCTCGCCCGAATGGCAGGCGCTGCGCTGGGCGCTGCTGCATCAGGTGCCGGTGAGTTTCATCGACCTGCCGGTGATGCACCAGATGGCGCTGGACAAGGCCCGCGAAGCCGCCGAAGCCGAAGAAGCCGCCCGGCAACAAGCCGAAGCCGACAAAGAAGAGGCCGAGGCTGAAGAAACCCTGCAAATTGCAACCCCAGCCGACGCAGAAACCAGCACCCTCGAAAACGCCGCCGAAGCCAGCACCGCGCCGGCATCGGACGCCAAAACTGCCCAGGACCAGCCCGCCTACCGCACCGACCCGCTGAACTGGCTCGCCCAGGCCGCAGGCCACGCCGATGGCGAAAGCTGGTGGAACCACACCGTCGAGGAGCGCGGCGACGGCGAAGAACTCTTTGCCGCCATCGCTGAAGCCATGACCGCCCTGCGCGCCGATCTGGGCGAGCAGGCGCAAGAGCGCGACCCGATTGAGGCCAGCCGCGAAATCCTGCGCGAAGCCCACATGCGCCAGCGCATCCGCGACGCCGTGAAGCAAGGCCATGCGCGCATCGCCGTGGTCTGCGGCGCATGGCATTTGGGCGGGCTGCAGGCCGCGACCAAGGCCAGCGCCGACGCCGCCTTGCTCAAGGGCCTGCCCAAGCTCAAGGTGCAATCGACCTGGGTGCCGTGGACCTACCGCCACCTCACCAGCGCCAGCGGCTACGGCGCGGGCATCGAGGCGCCCGGCTGGTACGAGCACCTGTGGCTGTGCGGCCAGCAGGCCGACGCGAATCCGTCAGCACCGCCAGCCCGCACCATCGGCTGGCTGGCCCGCATCGCCCGGCTGATGCGCGAGCGCGACCTCGATTGCTCGTCGGCGCACCTGATCGAAACCGCCCGGCTGGCCGACACGCTGGCCGCGCTGCGCCAGCGCCCGCAGCCCGGCCTTGAAGAGCTGCACGAAGCCACGCGCACCGTGCTGACGCTGGGCGACGCGTCCGTCCTGCACTTCATCGACGACGCGCTGCTGGTCGGCCAGAAGATGGGCCAGGTGCCGCCCGACGTGCCCACCGTGCCGCTGCAAAAAGACCTGGAGCAGCAGCAAAAATCCCTGCGCCTCAAGGCCGAAGCGTTCGAGCGCACGCTGGACCTGGACCTGCGCCAGCCCAACGACCTGGCGCGCAGCCACCTGCTGCACCGCCTGACCTTGATCGGCATTCCGTGGGGCCGACTGAGCCGCACCGGCCATTCGGCGCGCGGCACCTTCCACGAAGTCTGGTCGCTGCAATGGCAGCCCGAATTCGTCATGAAGCTGATCGAGGCCAGCCCGTGGGGCCACAGCCTGCAGGCCGCCGCCACCGCGCGCAGCTTGGACCGCGCGCACAAGGCCGCGACGCTGGGCGAGCTGTCGGAGCTGGTCAATCAGGCGCTGCTGGCCGACCTGGGCGAGGCCGTGCAGGCCATCAGCCGCATTCTGGAAAACCGCGCCGCCGTCAGCGGCGACACGCTGCAGCTGCTCGAAGCCCTGCCGCCGCTGGCCAACGTGTTTCGCTACGGCAATGTGCGCCAGACCGACACCGGGCTGGTGGCGCACATGCTCGACAGCCTGATCCTGCGCGCCGCCATCGCCCTGCCGCTGGCCTGCTCGGCGCTGAACGACGACGCCGCCCAGACGCTGCGCGGCAACATCATCGCCGCCCACGGCGCAATCGCCCTGCGCGACGCCGAAGAACAAACCCAGGCCTGGCAGCGCGCCCTGCGCCAGGTCGCAGCCGGCAGCCAGACGCACGAGTTGCTGCAGGGACTGGCCGGACGCCTGCTGCTCGACGCCCAAATCTGGGAACCGGCCGACGCGGCGCAGGCGCTGTCGCTGCACCTGTCCAGCGGCGCCGAACCGCTCAAGGCCGCCGCGTGGCTCGAAGGATTTTTAAACCGCAATGCGCTGGTGCTGCTGCACGACGCGGCGCTGTGGCAACTGGTCAACGACTGGCTGTGCGGGCTGGGCGAAGCGCATTTCACCCACATCCTGCCGCTGGTGCGGCGCACGTTTTCGACCTTCAGCGCGAGTGAGCGGAGTGACTTGGGCCAGCGCGCCCGGCAAGGCGCAAGCGCTGCGCCGGCAGCAGCCACCGCGCCTACTTGGAATGAAGCACTGGCCGCCCTGCCCCTTCCCCTGCTTAAAACCATTCTGGGCGTTGCCGCATGAGCTACACGAGCTTGCCGCTGAAGTCGCAAAGTCGCGTAAAAGGTGAGGTAAACACCGTATTTACACGGGCACCCTTGGCTACATTAAATACGGCTTAGTGACATTTGGAAAATAAAATTCTAGTTTTTCATCTGGCTTTTTATAAACCTCAGATTGATCTATATATAAATAATTTTTATATAGATCAATTATTCAATCCACGAATAACAAACAAAAGAGAATTTTATGATTTTTGAGAAGATAGCAAAAGAATCCATCAAACTTGAAAAATTCGCAACTTACGACTGTTCAAATTTAACCATTATTTCAAATGAAGCAGAGAAAGTTGGAAGGGCATGGTCTGGTTCTTGGTTGGGCTATCACTCGCACGTTTATTATAGAAACCTTGAAATTCCACCTGCTGGCGCGCGCTTTAGTAGCGAATGGGGATTAAATAATAAAGTCGAAAGCCTTGGACTAGGGAGTGTCGGCGAATGGATTGAGTTTTCATTCAAAGATATTACGGAATATATACAAAACAAAACGGGAAATCTTAATCTATCAAAAGTGAGCCACGATAGTTTTGCTGCCGCCGAACAGATAGAAGATGTCAAAAGTACTGTTTTATCTATACTTCATGCACAAAGCATCTTGGAAAATGACAAATTTCTTCAAAAACTAGCCAATAAGTTAGAAGAAATTAAACCCCCTTCACGCGAAGACTTTATCAAGAATGAAACCCCAAAAGGTCAACTATCCACAAGAGATAACCGCGTTGAATGCAAAATAATTCCCCCTCCACACATACTCATTAAATGCAACGCATATGCAACGATGGCACCCTTCATCGCAGCTAAAAATTTAAAAAAGATTATCGAGCAAATCGCATCGCACCTTGACAACCTGGAATCAAAAATGGAAAGTACTAAAAGAATTGGCACCAATATTTTTATTGGACATGGTCGCTCAAGCGATTGGCGAGATTTAAAAGACTTTATTAACGAACGCCTTGGACTACCTTGGGATGAATTTAATCGAGTACCAGTTGCAGGGTTAACCAATATTACTCGACTGGCTCAAATGCTAGACCAAGCATGCATAGCATTTCTTGTTATGAGTGCAGAAGATGAGCAAATTGATGGAAACAAGCATGCAAGGCAGAATGTAATTCATGAAGTAGGCCTTTTTCAGGGAAGATTAGGATTTGAGCGAGCGATTGTTCTACTTGAAGAGGGCTGCGAAGAATTTAGTAATATTCAAGGGCTTGGTCAAATACGCTATCCCAAAGGAAATATCGGTGCCATTTTTGAAGATATTCGACAAGTTCTTGAGCGGGAAGACATTTTATGAATAGGTATCCGTGCAATAAATCCATAAGGTCTAATCATTCAACCTGTACCACCTTGAGCGAGCAAGTCAACTAAATTCATTAGTCGCCCTGCTCCTTCCCTGCTCAAAATAATTCTGGGATTTGCCGCATGAGCCAACCAATCTCCAACACTATCAACACCTCCGCAGCCGCCCCCATCAGCGACGAAGCCCGCCTGCGCCGCTGGCGCCTCGTGCTGGGCAGCGAAGCCGAAAGCGCCTGCGGCAAGCTCTCGGGCGCGCCGGCTGAAATGGACCAGGCGCTGGCCGCGCTCTACGATGCCGACCCCAAAAAAGGCCTGGGCGGCACCGACCGCAAGGGCGGGCGCGGCGGCTCGGCGCCCAGCGTGGCTCGCTGGCTGGGCGACATCCGCAAATACTTTCCCAGCTCGGTCGTGCAGGTCATGCAGCACGACGCGCTGGAGCGGCTGAACCTGCGCGACATGCTGCTGCAGCCCGAAATGCTGGAGAGCGTCCAGCCCGACGTGCATCTGGTCGCCAGCCTGATTTCGCTCTCGCGCGTGATTCCGGCCACAACCAAGGAAACCGCGCGCATGGTGGTGCGCAAGGTGGTCGATGCGCTGCTCAAACAGCTCGAAGAGCCGATGCGCTCGGCCGTGACCGGCGCGCTCGACCGCAGCCAGCGCAACCGCCGCCCGCGCCACAGCGAAATCGACTGGAACCGCACCATCCGCGCCAACCTCAAGCACTGGCAGCCCGACTACCGCACCATCGTTCCCGAGCGGCTGATCGGCTATGGCCGCAAGGCGCGCAGCCCGCAGCGCGAAGTCGTGCTGTGCATCGACCAGAGCGGCTCGATGGCCGCGTCGGTGGTGTATTCGAGCATCTTCGGCGCGGTGATGGCCTCGCTGCCCGCCGTGGCGACCAAGCTGGTGGTGTTCGACACGGCCATCGTCGATCTGACCGAGCAGTTAGATGACCCGGTGGAGTTGCTGTTTGGCGTGCAGTTGGGCGGCGGCACCGACATCAACGGCGCGGTGGGCTACTGCCAGTCGGTCATCCGCGAGCCGCGCAACACGATTCTGGTCTTGATTTCCGACCTGTACGAAGGCGGCGTGGAAGCGAATCTGCTGCGCCGCGCCGCCGAGCTGGTGGCCTCGGGCGTGCAGTTCATCACGCTGCTGGCGCTGAGCGACGAGGGCGCGCCGTCCTATGACCGCGCGCTGGCGGCCAAGCTGGCCGCGCTGGGCGTGCCCTCGTTCGCCTGCACGCCGGATGCCTTTCCGGGCCTGATGGCGGCGGCCATCCGCAAGGAAGACATCAACGCCTGGGCGGCTGGGCAGGGCTTGCTGGCGACGCGGGGGCGCTGAGGCGGGCTGTTTCATGAACAAAAACTGCCTCTTGCGCAATAGTTACGGGCATAGACAGCTATTCAATTCATAGCAACCAATCACCATTAACCAAGGAAAAATCATGAGCATGGGCGCACGTTACATCGCGCTGCACAAGGACCGACTCAATGCGCTGCTGTCCGACCCGCAGGCATCTTTGAGCGCCTTTGTCTTTGATGACGCCAATCAGGCGCTCATCACCAGCTACAGCCTTGAACAGGCGTGGGACGCCTTCCGCTGCCTGTTTGAAGACGACCTGCCCGAACTCAACGGGGGCGAGTTTTTGCAGGACGCCGACTTGGGCGAAGGCTGCTTTCTGATTTCCGCGCCGCAGGTGTCCAGCCTGGCGGCGCAGCTGGCCGGCATCAGCGCCGAAGACCTGCGGGCGATGTTCGATTCGGAGCAGTTCCAGGCCGCTGATTTTTACTGGGAGAACGTCTGGAAAGAGGACTTCGAGGAGATTTCCGAAATGTTTGCCGGGCTGGTGACATTTTTCGAGGGCGCGGCCAGTCGCGACGAGGCGATGCTTTTTTACGTGAGCTGACCGGAGCCAAGACCTGCCATGTACATTCCAAAACCCTTCGAAGAGTCGCGCCCCGAGGTGCTTCACCAATTCATCCGGCAGCATCCGCTGGCGACCCTCATCATCAATGATGCCGAAGGCCTTGCCGCCGACCATATTCCTCTGCTGCTGCGCCCCGAGGCCGGGCCGTCGGGCAAGCTCCTTGGCCATGTGGCACGCTCCAATCCTTTATGGCAGAAAGCGGGCGATGGCATCCCGTGCCTGCTGGTATTTCATGGCATTGACGGCTACATCTCGCCGAACGGCTATGCCAGCAAGCAGGAAACCGGCAAGGTCGTGCCCACCTGGAACTACGAGGTGGTGCATGTGCATGGAAAAGTCCGCGCCATTGACGACCCGGCCGCATTGATGGATATCCTGCAGGCGCTGACCCAGACGCACGAGGCCGATCAGCCGGCGCCCTGGCGGATCGCGGATGCGCCGCCGGACTATATCGAGCGCATGCTGCAGGCGATTGTCGGCATCGAAGTCGAGATCGAGCGCATCGCAGGCAAGGCCAAGCTCAGTCAGAACCAGCCCGGGTCGAACCGGCAATCCCTGGTCAATGCGCTGCAGGGCCGCGATGATCGGGCGTCGCAGGAGATGGCCAAGGCTATTGAGGACCGTGGCGGCGCACAGGCTTGAGACTTGCGGCGGTCAGGCCAGGCGGCCCATGCGATGGGCCAGCTCGACCGCTGAATTCACGCGCAGCTTTTCAAAGATATTGGCCCGGTGGAACTCCACCGTGCGCGGGGTGATGCCCATGTGCTCGGCAATGTTCTTGTTGTAGTGCCCTTGCAGCAGCTGGTCCAGCACCTCCCGCTCGCGCGCGCTGAGCGCGGCCAGGGACTGCTGGAACAGCAGCCGCTCCCGCGAGTCGGCCTGCAGGGCGAGCGCGGCCTGGCGGGCGGCTTCGACCTTGTCCACCAGCAGGTTGTTCTGGAATGGCTTTTCCAGGAAATCCCAGGCGCCGTTCTTGACCGCCGCCACGGCCATGCTCATCTCGCCGTGGCCGGTCAAAAAGAGCACCGGCCAGGGCCAGCCCATGGCCTTGAGCTGCTCGAACGTGGCCAGGCCCGACAGCGGCTCCATGCGGATGTCGAGCAGCACCACGCAGCATTCCCACATGGGATTGCCGGGGCGCAAGGACTGCAGGAACACGTCGCCGCCGCTCCAGTTGCGCGTCGGCAGCCCGCGCGAATCCAGCAGCCAGGCCAGGCCGTCGCGGAAGTCGGCATCGTCGTCAACGATGTGAACGGTGGGATTCATGGGGTTCCAGGGGCTTTCAGGAGTTACGGGGTCAAGGGCAGCCAGACCGTAAATTGTGCGCCGTTCAGGTCGGCGCTGGTGGCGACCTCGATGCGGCCGTGGTGCGCCTCGATGATGGAGCGGCAGATCGACAGCCCCATGCCCATGCCGCCGGTTTTCTGGCTGGCAAAGGCGTCGAAGATGCTGTTGCGCTGCGCAAGGGGAACGCCCGGGCCGCTGTCTTCCACCCGGATGCCCGCCAGGCCGCCGTCCTGCTCCAGGCTGATGCGCACGCAGGCCGGTTGCCGGCCGCCGTGGATGGCCCATTCGGTGGCGTTGAGCACCAGGTTGTGCAGCGCGTGCTCCAGCAGCAGCGCGTCGGCGGGCAAGGTCAGCGGCTGCTCCGGCAGGCGCAATTGCAGCTCCAGGCCGTCCGGCAGCGGCACCTGGCCCGCGACGCGCGCGATGAATTCATTGAGCGCCAGCGGCTGCAAGCTCATTTCCTGTCGCCGGGCGAAGGCGTTGACGCGCTGGATCACGCGCCCGGCCTTTTCCGCCAGGCGCTCCATACGCTCGACCACGGGTGTCACCTCCTCCAGCGTCAGGCTGCCTGCCCGCATCCGGTTGAGCAGGCCGTTGGCAAAGCTGCTGAGCGCTCCCAGGGGCTGGTTGAGTTCGTGCGCCAGGGTGGACGCCACCTCGCCGACCGCGATCAGGCGGCCGGACGCTTCGAGCAGCTCCTGCCGGCGTGCGGCCAGCCGCTCGACGCGCTTGCGCTCGGTGATGTCCAGCACCGAGCCCATCCAGCCGATCACCCGGCCATCGCCCAGCGTCAGCGGCGCGCCATGCGCCAGCACATCGAGCAGATGGCCCTGGCTGTGGCGCAGCTGCATCTCGACGCCCACCTGCTGCGCCATCGGCAGGCTGGCGCTCTGCAACAGCAACTGGAATTCATCGCCCTGCCCGGCCGGCCAGTAGGACATCGCCTCTGCATGGCCCAGGATGTCGTGGGGCGCCAGGCCGACCATCCGGCAAAAGGTCTGGTTGGCGTAGAGCAGGCGCCCGTCGGGGTTCCAGGCGCGCAGGCCGAGCGTGACCGAGCGCTCCATGGCGGTGCGCAGCGCCATCTGGGTTTGCAGCTGCGATTCGGCCCGCTGGCGCCGGGCGGTGTCGCGCCGCAAGAAATAAAGCGCCACCACCATGCCCGCCAGGCAGGCCAGCGCGATGCCGAAAAAGATGCGCGGCGCCAGGGCCGGCCGGCTGTCCAGGGCGTCCACCCGCAAGCGCAAGGGGGCGCCCGGCAGGTTGACGGGCGCGACGTAAAGCGATGGCTTGTCCGGCGGTGCAGCCGCCAAAGGAAAGGTTTCGGCGTCCAGCGCCACGGCGTGGTCCTTGAAGAACCAGGGCGGAATCACGCTGTCTAGCAGCCGGTCAAAGCGGATGGCGGCCACGTAATCACCCACAAAACGCTCGCGCTCGAACACCGGAACCGCCAGCCACAGCATCTGCACCCGGGAATCGCCGGCCTGCGGCAAGGGGCCGGCATAGGCCGCGCGCTGCAGGCCCCGGGTGGTCGTGAGCATGGCCGAAAGCGCTTCGGCATTGTCGGGATGCTGCGCTGCGGATTGCAGGAACAGCGGCCAGGCGGCAACGGCCGGCTGCCGGTCCGCCGCCAGCCAGCCATGCCAGGCGATGGCCTGCGCGCTTCTCCAGAGCTGCCCGCCCGGCAGCGCGGGCGGCGCCGGCTCCTCGCTGCGCTGCACCTGCAGCGCCAGCACCCCCAGGTCGGCCTCCAGGCGGCGCAGGTGAAAGCGCACGGTCTGGTCCAGCCACTGGGCATCGGCGGTGCGGCGACGGTCTTCCTCCTGCGCCTCCACGGTGCGCAGGAACAGCGCCAGCAGCACGATGGACAGCGTCACCAGCAGCAGCATGCCGACCAGCCAGGTCATGGCGCGGCGGTTCAGGACCGACAGCTGGCGGGTGTCCAAATCGAGTACCGCAAAGTCGATGGTCGGTTCTGTCATGGGGGAGGGAATGCTTTTGAGTAGCATAGCGGACATGCATGGCTTCAACGGCTTCAAGGGCTTCAACTGGATCAACCGCAGGCGACTGGCGTGGCGCCTGGGCGCGGCATGGAGCGCCTGCCTGCTGCTGGCTGCCGCGACTCTGGCGGCGCCAGAAAAGGCGCCTGCGCCAGTGCTGATCCGCTTCTCGCATGTGGTGGCGCACGACACGCCCAAGGGGCAGATGGCGCTGCGCTTCAAGGCGCTGGTGCAGGAGCGCTCGGGCGGGCGCCTGCGGGTCGAGGTGTACCCCGACTCCCAGCTGTACGGCGATGATGACGAGATGGAAGCCCTGCAGCTGGGCGCCGTCGAGATGCTGGCGCCCTCGCTGTCCAAGTTCGGCGCGGTGGGCGTGCCGGAGTTCGAGGTGTTTGACCTGCCTTTCCTGTTCCACGACCTCGCGCAGGTGCGCTGCGTGACGCAAGGCCCGACAGGCCGGCAACTGCTGGAGCGCCTGTCGCGCCAGCAAATGGTGGGGCTGGGTTTTCTGGACAATGGCTTCAAGCAGATGAGCGCCGGCCAGCCGGTGCAGGATGTGCAGGATTTCAGGGGGCTGCGCCTGCGCGTCCAGGCTTCGCGCGTGCTGACGGCGCAAATGCGCTCGCTGGGCGCCTACCCGGTAGTGCTGCCGTTTGGCGAAACCCAGCGCGCCCTGGCGGCCGGCGTGGTCGATGGCGCGGAGAACCCGCTGTCCAACTTCCTGACGCAGCACCTGGACGCGGTCCAGCGCGACGTGACGCTGACCAGCCATGGCTACCTGGGTTATGCGGTGGTGTCCAATCCGCGCTTCTGGGCCAGCCTGGACGATGCGGACCGCGACCTCCTGACGCTTGCGCTGAACGACGCCCTGGACGAAGGCAATCGCCTGTCGGCCCGGATGAACCAGCAGGCCCTGGCCACGCTGCGCGAATCCTCCGGCGTGCGGCTGCATGCGCTGTCGGCCGGGCAGCGCAGCGCCATGCGCCGCGCGGTGCAGCCGGCGTATGACGACTTCCAGCGCCGGGTCGGCCGGGCGCTGCTGCGCCAGGTGCAGCGCGACTGCCTGTTTCAAGACCTAGGGTAAACCCGACTGTTGAACGCCACAGTTGGCGGGTCGATGGCGGCTGCGTACCATTCGCAGCGTTCCCGCCCAGCGGGCCGCCGGCTGGTTGTGCCCTGGAGACATAAAGGGAACTGCCAACTTTCCTTTCTTTCAACCCCCTTAGAGGCCATTGCCATGTCAAAGACAAACGCGCGCAAGCCGATTTACAAGTCACTTTACGTCCAGGTCCTGGCCGCCGTCACCATCGGTGTGCTGCTGGGACACTTTTCGCCCGAACTGGGCGCCCAGATGAAACCCCTGGGCGACGGCTTCATCAAGCTGATCAAGATGATCATCGCGCCGATTATTTTCTGTACCGTCGTGATCGGCATCGCCGGCATGGAAGACATGAAAAAGGTCGGCAAGACCGGCGGCCTGGCGCTGCTGTACTTCGAAGTGATGTCCACGCTGGCGCTGGTGATTGGCCTGATCGTCGTCAACGTCCTGCAGCCCGGATCGGGAATGCACATCGACCCGACGTCGCTGGACACCAAGTCCATCGCCGCCTACACCGCGCCCGGCAAGATGCAGGGCACGGTGGATTTCCTGCTCAACGTGATTCCTTCCTCGGTGGTGGACGCGTTTGCCAAGGGCGAGATCCTGCAGGTGCTGCTGTTCTCGGTGCTGTTTGGCTTTGCGCTGCACCGGTTTGGCGGACGCGGCACCATGGTGTTTGACTTCATCGAGAAGTTCTCGCATGTGCTGTTCGACATCGTCGGCATCATCATGAAGGTCGCGCCGATCGGTGCTTTCGGCGCCATGGCGTTCACCATCGGCAAGTACGGCCTGGGTTCGCTGTTTTCGCTGGGCAAGCTGATGGGCGCGTTCTACCTGACCTGCCTGATCTTCGTGTTCGTGGTGCTGGGCATCGTGAGCCGGCTGCACGGCTTCAGCGTGTTCAAGTTCGTGCGCTACATCAAGGAAGAGCTGCTGATCGTGCTGGGCACCTCGTCGTCCGAGTCGGTGCTGCCGCGCATGATGGAAAAGCTGGAAAACCTGGGCGCGCGCAAGTCGGTGGTCGGGCTGGTGATTCCGACTGGCTATTCGTTCAACCTGGACGGCACCTCGATCTACCTGACCATGGCGGCGGTGTTCATCGCCCAGGCCACCGACACACCGATGTCGCTGACGCAGCAGATCACCCTGCTGGCCGTTCTGATGCTGACCTCCAAGGGCGCGGCCGGCATCACCGGCAGCGGCTTCATCGTGCTGGCGGCCACCTTGTCTGCCGTCGGCGGCGTGCCGGTCGCGGGCCTGGCGCTGATCCTCGGGATTGACCGCTTCATGTCGGAAGCACGGGCGCTGACCAACCTGGTGGGCAACGGCGTGGCCACGCTGGTGGTCGCGAAGTGGACGGGCGACCTGGACATGCAGCGCCTGCACCAGGGGCTCGATCAGCCCAGCCTGCAGGAGTCGCAGGAACCCGAGATCATCCTGGACCAGCAGGTCGCCCACATGGCGGTGGCGAAGTCCCAGGGCTGAAAAATTCACACGGGCGGCTCCTGTCAATGGGACCGCCCGGGTTGATGGCAAAAGGCCGGCATGAGTGATCATGCCGGCCTTTTGCATTGACGTAGCGCTGTAATCAGATCTCGATCTTGCTGCCCAGCTCGACCACCGAGTTGTTCGGCAGGTTCAGGAAATCAGCCGCGCCACTGGCGTTGTGGTGCATCTGCGCAAACAGCTTTTCGCGCCAGGCCGCCATGCCGCTGCCGATGGTCGGAATCACCGTGTCGCGCGATAAAAAGTAACTCGTCGTCATCGGCTCCAGCTGGCAGCCCCGGTTTTTGATCTGCTGCAATGCCCTGGGCAGGTCCAGGTCGTTCTTGAAGCCGTAGTGAATGTTCACCTGCCAGCAGTCGTGGCCCAGCGATTCCACCTGCAGCCGCTTGTCCATGCCAATCCACGGCACTTCATGGTTCACCACGGTGACGAACAGGTTTTGATCGTGCAGCACCTTGTTGTGCTTGAGGTTGTGCAGCATCGCGTTGGGCACGATGCCCGGCTCGGCGGTCATGAAGACGGCCGTGCCCTCGACCCGCAAGGGCGGGCTGACAAACACCGCATCCAGGAAACTCGACAGGTCAATCGCGTCGGTGCGCAGCTTTTCATTGAGGATTTGCCGGCCTTGCTTCCAGGTGATCATCAGCGTGAACACCGCGCCGCCAATCACCAGCGGGAACCAGCCGCCGGCGAACAGCTTCATCAGGTTGGACGCGAAAAACGCGAAATCGACGAGAAAAAACATGCTGGTGGCGGCAATGCACAGCGCCAGCGGGTACTTCCAGCCATAGCGAATCACGTAGAAGGTCAGGATGGTGGTGATCAGCATGTCGGTGCAGACCGCAATGCCGTAGGCCGCCGCCAGGTTGCTCGACGAGCGGAACATCACCACCGCCAGCACAATGGTGACAAACAGGCCCCAGTTGACGAACGGCATGTAGATCTGGCCGGTGTCGCGAACGCTGGTGTGCTGGATGCGCAGCCGGGGCAAATAGCCCATCTGGATGGCCTGCTTGGTGACGCTGAAGGCGCCGGTGATCAGCGCCTGAGAGGCGATCACCGTGGCCATGGTGGCCAGCACCACCAGCGGAATCAGCGCCCAGTCGGGCGCCATCAGGTAAAACGGGTTTTTCACCGCCGCCGGGTTGCTCAGCAGCAGCGCGCCCTGGCCGAAATAATTGAGCACCAGCGATGGCATGACCACCGAAAACCAGGCCAGCCGGATCGGCTTCTTGCCAAAGTGGCCGAGGTCGGCATACAGCGCCTCGGCGCCCGTGACGCACAGCACCACGGCGCCCAGGATGATGAACGTGATGCCGGGGTTGGCCCACATGAACATCAGCGCGTAATGCGGGCTGAGCGCAAACAGGATCTCCGGATGCGTCACGATCTGGGACACGCCCAGCAGCGCCAGCACCGCAAACCAGACGATGGTGATGGGGCCGAAGAACTTGCCGATGCCTGCCGTGCCGTGCTTTTGCATGGCAAACAGCCCAAACAAAATGACCAGCGTGGTGGGAATCACCGCCTTGGTGAAGGTGGGCGAAATCACCTCCAGGCCCTCGACCGCCGACAGCACGGAAATCGCCGGCGTGATGACGCCGTCGCCGTAGAACAGCGAGGTGCCGAAGATGCCGACCAGCAGCAGCACCTTGCGCAGCTGGGGCCGGTCCTGCACGGCGGTGGAGGCCAGCGCGAGCATGGCGATCAGCCCGCCCTCGCCGTTGTTGTCGGCGCGCAGCACCAGCGTGACGTATTTCAGCGAAACGATGACGGTCAGGGTCCAGAAGAAGATCGACAGGATGCCGTACACGTTGTCGGGGGTAAAGGGAACATGGCCGGAGCCGAAGACTTCCTTGATGGCATACAGGACGCTGGTGCCGATGTCGCCGTAAACAACGCCGATGGCGCCCACGGTCAGCACGGCAAGTGATGATTTTTGACTTGTCACAAGAACTGCCCGTCTGTGGAAATTGAACCGGCTTGAAAGCGGTCAACAGCGGCCAAGGCCGACGGAATGGTTATTTAAGGGACCGCTATTTTGCATGCAGCCGACCCGCCTGCCATCAGGAAACACCCCCGGCTGGAAGAAACGCCGGTTTTGTTGCACTGCAACAACTCGCCCGGCCCCGTCCAGGCAAGCCAGTCGAGCGAACTGCCCGCCTTTGCCGTTCACTATAAAATAAATAGCAACAAATACCCACCAGATAAGCGCAAATGGCCAATAAAGCATGAGATTGCGATGCAGTGCGGACGCTCAGTCGTACACCTCGGCATCCGGATCGGTGGCTTCAAGCTCGTAGCTGGCCGCCAGCATGGCCAGCCGGGCGACGACGCCGTACATGTAAAACCGGTTCGGGCCGCTGGAGCCGGGGATTTCACCGTTCTGCGGCAGGCGCCCACTGTCCGAAAAGGCCAGCGGCTCGAAGCTGGCCCCGGGCGCGTTCAGGTTTTCGTCCACGCCGCGCTCGGCATTCACCCGGTAAAAGCCGCCGACCACATAGCGGTCCATCATGTACACCACCGGCTCGGCCACGGCGCCCCCGATGCGCTCGTTGGTCAGCACGCCTTCCTGGATGATGATTTCAGACAGCGGCTGGCCGTCCTTGGTCGTGCTCATCTTGTTTTTGGTCTTGCGGCTGAGCGTGTCCAGTTCCTTGGCGTCATGCACCGTCATGACGCCCATGCCGTAGGTGCCGTTGTCGGGCTTGACCATGACAAACGGCTTTTCGTTGATGCCGTATTCCTTGTACTTGCGCCGGATGCGCGACAGCAGCGCATCGACATGCGTGCTCAAGCATTCCATGCCCCGGCCTTCCGGGAAATTGATGTCGTCGCACTGGGCAAACAGCGGATTGATCAGCCACGGATCAATGCCGAGCAGCTTGCCAAAGCGCTTGGAAATTTCTTCGTAGGCCTTGAAATGGTTGGATTTGCGCCGCACCGTCCAGCCGGCGTGCAGCGGCGGCAGCAGGTGCTGCTCGTGCAGGTCTTCCAGAATGCCGGGAATGCCGGCCGACAGGTCGTTGTTGAGCAGGATGGTGCAGGGGTCGAAGTCCTTGAGCCCCAGCCGGCGGTCGGTGCGGATCAAGGGCTCGATCACCAGGCTCTCGCCGCCCGGCAGCTGCATCATGGTCGGCTCCTTGATGTCGGCGCTCAGCGAGCCAAAGCGCACGTTCAGGCCGGCCTGGTGAAAAATGCGCTTGAGCTGTACCACATTGGCCAGGTAAAACGGGTTGCGGGTGTGGTGTTCGGGCACCACCAGCAGGTTGCGCGCCTCGGGGCAGATTTTTTCAATCGCGGCCATGGCCGCCTGCACCGCCAGCGGCATCATTTGCGGCGTCAGGTTGTTCCAGCCGCCCGGAAACAGGTTGGTATCGACCGGCGCGAGCTTGAAGCCGGCATTGCGGATATCGACCGAGCTGTAGAAAGGCGGCGTGTGCTCCATCCATTCGAGCCGGAACCAGCGCTCGATGGCCGGCGTGGTGTCCAGGATGCGCTGTTCAAGCTCGTTGATGGGGCCGGTCAGGGCAGTAATGAGGTGCGGAACCATGCGGCCACTTTCGATGGGGGAATCGTTATTTTGTTCGGTTATCCCGAATTCTAGGGCTTATGAATCGCCCAATATCCGGCTTGCCCGCCAGAGGCGCAAATGGCCTACAAGGCGTCAGGCAGCCCACGGCACGGGGCTGGCCAACGGCCTCACGGCGGGCAAGGCGGGGAATCCTTACGAAAGATTGGGATACAAGCGTGGCTTGCAAGTGCAGACCCACGGCTTTCTCGACCGGCGTCCCGCCGGGCCGGTTTTCAGCGCATCTTCAACGTATCAGGTGCGGACTTCGCCTTGGCCCAGCACCACGTATTTCAGCGAGGTCAGGCCCTCGATGCCGACCGGCCCGCGCGCATGGAACTTGTCGGTGCTGATGCCGATTTCCGCGCCCAGGCCGAACTCGAAGCCGTCGGCAAAGCGCGTGCTGGCGTTGACCATCACGCTGGCCGAATCGACCTCGCGCAGGAACTGCTGGGCATGCATGTGGTCGCGCGTCAGGATGGCGTCGGTGTGGTGGCTGGAATAGCGGTTGATGTGCGCAATCGCCTCTTCGACGCCGGACACGACCTTGATGCTGATGACCGGCGCCAGGTATTCCTCGTACCAGTCCTGCTCGCTGGCCGGAACGATGTTTGCTATTGATTCAATAGCTGGATACGCATGCAGGATGTGCGCCGAGGCCTCATCGCAGCGCATTTCCACGCCCTTGGCGGCATAGATGGCGGCGATTTTCGGCAAAAACGCCTCGGCCACGCCGCGCGCCACGAGCAGGCCTTCGGTCGCGTTGCACGGGCTGTATTTCTGGGTCTTGGCGTTGTCGGCGATCTTCACGGCCATGGCGATGTCGCACGGGTCATCGACATAGACGTGGCAGTTGCCGTCCAGGTGCTTGATGACCGGCACCTTGGCATCGCGGCTGATGCGCTCGATCAGGCCCTTGCCGCCGCGCGGGATGATGACATCGACATACTGCGGCATGGCGATCAGCTGGCCGACGGCCTCGCGGTCGGTGGTGCCGACGAGCTGCACGGCGTCAGGGGGCAGGCCGGCTTGTTCGAGCGCCTGACGCACCAGAGCGGCCAGCGCCTTGTTCGACTCGATGGCCTCGGAGCCGCCGCGCAAAATGCAGGCGTTGCCGCTCTTGATGGCCAGCGATGCGGCTTCAATCGTCACGTTCGGGCGGCTTTCGTAGATCATGCCGAAGACGCCAATCGGCACGCGCATCTGGCCGACGCGGATGCCGCTGGGCTGCTCTTTCATGCCGATGATCTCGCCGATCACGTCGGGCATGGCGGCCAGCTGCTCGCAGCCGAGCGCGACGGTTTCCAGATCCTTGGCGCCGAGCTTGAGGCGGTCAAGCAGCGGCCCGGCCAGCCCGGCGGCAGCGGCGCGCTCCAGGTCGCGCTGGTTGGCCGCCTGCAGGCTTCCCAAGTTCTGGCGCAGCAAGCCGGCCAGATTCAGCAATGCTCTGTTTTTGATAGCTGCCGGCGCACGCGCCACCTGCGCAGAAGCCGTTTTTGCCTGCAAACCCAGGGTCTGCATGTATTCAGCGATGTTGAGGGCGTTCATGGGTCGGGCTTTCGTTCAAGGTTCAGGGCGAGTATTTTGCCTTCAACACGGCGCCGGCCTGCGGCTCCTGGATTTTCGGCGCAACGCCCCGGCGCTGCATCATGTCCCGGCTCATGGCCTCGACGGCTGTGGGCGGCAATGCGGCCTGCGCGGCGGGATAGGCGATGGTGTTCTCGTCGTCCAGGTGCCGGCGGTACAGGGCGGCGAACTGCGCCAGCGCGGCGCTCTGCGCGGGCGTCAGTGGCGTCCAGCCTGATTCGGGGCTGTCGGCAATCGCCTGCAGCGTGCGGCGGGCCTCGGTCCACGCCACTTCCATCTGCCGGTGGTCCTGCGCCAGCCGCCGGGCCAGTTCGCGCAGCGCAGCGTCCGGCCCGGCCAGCAGCGACGGGAAGACATGCAGCTCCTCGTCCTGATGGTGCAGCGGCGCGGCCAGGTCGAAGTAGCGCATCACGTCGCGCGCGGCCTGGCGCGCCGGCTCGTCGCAGCCTTTGTCCAGAAGGTATTGCTGCAGTTTGGCCTGCAGCGCCAGCATGCGCAGGGCGCGCTCGTGGCAGGCAGCCAGCATCTCGAACGGCGCTTCCAGCCCGGCGCCTGGTGCGCGGTGACCGGGCAGCGCTACCTGGCGAATGGCGGGGCGGGCGGACGGGTTCGCGGCTGTCATGTCAACCCAGTTGCACGGCCTGACCCTGCGCGTCGAACGGGATGTAGGCGCTGATCTCGCCGTGCTTGATGGCCTCGACCATGCGCAGCAGCGGCGCCTCGGCGTCCTCGGAAGTCGGCGGCTTCCTGGCGGTGCCGGGCAGCGCGGCGGCGAACACGATGCGCCAGTCATGGCCGAACCCGGCGGACTCGGCGGCCAGCGCGGCAAAGCTTGTCAGCTCGTCGGGGCGCTTGTCCACGCACATCAGCGGCACCAGCGCGCCGCCCTGCCCGGCGGCAAAACCGGCGCGCTGCTCTGGCGTCGCGTCCTCGGGCAGTTCGGCCCCGGCAAAGACAAACAGCAAGCGCTGCGGCGCGGGCTGGGCGCGGGCGGCCTGCAGCAGATCATCAAAATTCGAAATCGTCATGAAAAACATCCAGTCATGAAAAAAAAGAGGTGCCGACAAAGGCGCAGCCCTGCCGGCCAGAAAACTAAAAAACTGTCGTGCCACCATCGGGCGACAGGATGCTGACGTAATCGCCGGGCGACGGCCGCACATGCGGGGGCTTGCGCGACTGCGCCGTTCCCATGCTGACAAAGCACAGCGCATGCTCGCCCTCGACCAGGCCAAAGAGCGCGCGCAGGCCGCCCGACTTGAGCGCCTTGCCGCTGGTCAGCGCCGAGCCGTACCCCATGGCGGTGGCCATGAGCAGCATGTTTTGCAGCGCGCAGCCGGCCGATATCATGCGCTCGAACAGGTCTATCATCAGGTCGCCCCGGCGGCCATCGACCACCACCAGCATGAGCAGCGGCGCGCGGTGGGCTTTTTCCTGCGCCTGCGCCACCTGCTCGGGCGTGGCGGCGCTGTCGCGCTCCAGCAGCGCTTCGCCAAAGACATCGGCCAGCAGCCCTCGCGCATTCTGCGGCACCAGCACGAAGCGCCAGGGCAGCAGCTGCCCATGGTCTGGCGCGGCGGACGCGGCGTTCAGGATCACCTCCAGTTCCGGCCGGGTGGGGCCAGCCCCGCCCAGCCGCCTGGGCAGGATGGTCTGTCGCGACTGCATGAGCAAGGCGGCCATCGACAGGTCGCCTTCGGCCAGGGCATGGTGAAGCGGCGCGGCGGGCTGAAGGGGCAAGGCGGCAGAAGTCATCGTGTTTCACCTTTCACCAGGACGTTCATCGGCGCAGCAACTCACCCGCAAGTGCCCAGATGGCCGCACTGGGTGCAGTAATCGCAGCCGTCCTTGCGGATGACCGCATGGGCGCCGCATTCACTGCATTTCTTGCCGGCCATGACCGGCGGCGCCAGGCTGGAGGCGACCTGCACGGGCTCTGCCGGCGCCAGGCTCAGGGCCGACTGGGCCGCGCGCCTGGCGATGATATTTTGCACCGCGTAGGCAATCGCCGCCACCTCGGAATCGTGCCACAGCGGCACGCGCGTGCCGTCGGCTTTTTCGTAGGTGCCCAGCCGCACCGGGCCACGGTCCCAGGCGACCTTGCGCATGTCGCTGAGCGCGCGCTCCAGGAAGCCGCCGCGCGCGGCCAGCGACAGCATGCGCATGCTGGAGGTGATCCATTGCTGCGACTCGCCGCTCTGCCCGACCGGCATGAAGAACTCGATGGCGCGCTCGACCGTGCCCGAGCCGCTGGCAGCCGGCACCGGCAGGAACGACACCACGATGTACAGCGTCTTGTGGCCTTCCTGCGTCCAGTATTCGACCTTTTCGGCGACCGCCGACAGCGCGCCCTTGGGCCGGCTTTCGATCACCGTGCGCATCGGGTCCACCGGCGCTGGCGCCGCTGCGGCCGGCGTGGCGTCGGGGCTGGCGTGGGTTTCGAGCACCGCGCCCAAAATGGCGTTGGGCCGGTAGGTCGCCAGGCCCTTGAGCCCGGCGCGCCAGGCCTGGTGGTACAGGCTCTTGAAGTCGCCGTAGGCGTAGTCGGCCGGCACGTTGACGGTCTTGGAAATCGCCGTGTCGATGAAGGGCTGCACCGCCTGCATCATGGCGATGTGGCTGGCCGCCGTCATGTCGAGCGCCGAGACGAAGTAGCCGGGCAGCTTGTTCACGTCGCCGCCCAGTTCGCGGTAGAGGCGCCATGCGTGGTCCTCGACCGCGTATTCGGTGGTGCTGCCGTCGGATTCGCGCTTTTTGCGCTTGTACATCCACGAAAACGCCGGCTCGATGCCGTTGGAGGCATTGTCGGCAAAGGCCAGGCTGACCGTGCCGGTGGGCGCAATCGACAGCAGGTGGCTGTTGCGGATGCCATGGGCGCGGATCGCCTGCTGCAACGCGGCCGGCAGCCGGCTGGCAAAGGTGCCGGTGGCCAGGTAGCCGTTGGCGTCGAACTTGGGGAAAGCGCCTTTTTCCTTCGCCAGCTCGACCGAAGCGGCATAGGCGGCATCGCGCATGCGCTCGGCGATGCGGGCAGCCACCTCGCGCCCTTCGGGGGCGTCGTAGCGCAGGCGCAGCATGGCCAGCGCGTTGCCCAGGCCGGTAAAGCCGACGCCGATGCGGCGCTTGGCGCTGGATTCGGCCTGCTGCTGCGGCAGCGGCCAGAAGGTCACTTCGAGCACGTTGTCGAGCGCGCGCACCTGCGTCGCCACGGACGCCTCGAAGGCCTCGAAATCGAATTCGGGCTCGCCGCCGAAGCCGAACGGATGGCGCACGAAGCGCGTCAGGATGATGGGGCCGAGGTCGCAGCAGCCGTAGGGCGGAAGTGGCTGCTCGCCGCATTGCCCGGTGACGAGGCCGTTGAAGATGACGGTGTTGCCGTCCGGCTGGGTCGTGTCATAGACCGGCTCCACGCCAGCGGGCTCGATGGCGGTGATGGTGGCGGCAAAGCGCTGGGTCTTGACGAGTGCCTTGCCGGCGACCCAGGCGTCGTACTTCTCGCGCTTGGCAGGAAGCAGGAAGCCGATCTCGCGCATGAAGGCCTCGCGCGATTCGCCGTCAACGATCAGCTCGTGCTGGGTCTGGCAGAGGTAGTCGCGCTGTCCGCCCTGGCCATCTGGCAAGCTGCGCGGGCCAGCTTCGCGCCGCTCGTGGATGCGCGAGAACACGCCGAAGTTGGCCAGCAGCACCTGCACGTCCTGCAGCAGCGGCCGGTGGCTGGACGACAGGCGCACCGAACAGCTCTGGCGGTTCGACGACACGTTGACCGTGCCGTCGGTCTGAAAGAGGCCTTGCAGATAGCCGCGCATGCAGGCTTCGTTGCCCCGCCATACCACTTCGGGCACCTCCAGCTTGGTCTCTCCATTGAAACCGTAACCATCCAGCACGCGGGCCAGCATGGTCGAGCGGATGAAGACCATGTTGCGCTCTGCAACGGCGACGGGCTTGACGAGGTAGTCGCGCGGTGCCAGCGACGTGCCGGCGATCAGCGCGTTGACGGAACCGGCAATGTCATCGGCGAGCTGGCGCTCCTCGTTCCACAGACTGATGACCGCAGCCTGCTCGCCCTTGCCGCAATCCGTGAAGTGCCCGTCGCCCGTGATCAGCCCGAGCAGCATGCCCAGCGCCCCGCTGCCCTGGGCGCCGAACTGGCCTTTGCCCGACTGCACCCACAACTCGTCACCGGCTTTCAGCTCCGACAGCTTGAGCTTGCCTCGGGCCGTGTAGAACTCGTGCCAGGCCGTTGCCTTGATCTGATAGCCCTCGGCCGTGGTGACCTTGAAGACCTCGGCTTGCCCCGCGCTCAGAAATGCCGGTACGGCCGCCCGAGTGACGGTGCCGCGCTGATCCGCGCCCAGCGCGCGGCGGTCCACCGTGCAGTTCAGCGCGCCGCCGTTGGCCTGCAGCCAGCCGATGGGCACGAGGCCGTGCTGCGTCGCCAATCGCGTATCGGCGGTCACGCAGGGATTGGTCGCCGCAATCGCCTCGCAGTAGCGCAGGTTGTTGTCGGTATTGATGTTGTCCAGAAACAAGATGCCCGGCTCGGCGAAGTCATAGGCCGAACGCATCACGGTGTCCCACATCTCGCGCGCCGCCACGGTCTGGTAGACCCACAGGCCGTCCGCGCGCTGGAATGCGCCCTTGGCCATCAGGGCCGCGCCGGGCTTGGCCTTGTGCACCAGCTCCCACGGCTGGTCGTCGCCCAGTGCCTGCATGAAGCCGTCCGACATGCCGACCGACACGTTGAAGTTGTTCCAGCGGCCGGGCGTGCGCTTGGCGGTGATGAACTCGTGCACATCGGGGTGGTCGATGCGCAGCACGCCCATCTGCGCGCCGCGCCGCGCACCGGCGCTTTCCACCGTCGAGCACGACTGGTCAAACACGTTGATGTAGCTGCATGGCCCGGAAGCCATCGACGCGGTGGCCTTGACCTCGGCGCCGCGCGGGCGGATGCGCGAAAAGTCGTAGCCCACGCCGCCGCCGCGCCGCATGGTTTCGGCGGCCTCGCGCAACGCTTCGTAAATGCCGGGGTAGCCGCCGTCATCGACGCCCTGGATGCAGTCGCCGACCGGCTGCACGAAGCAGTTGATCAGCGTGGCCTGGATGGCCGTGCCCGCCGCGCTCATGATGCGGCCCGCGCCAATCGCGCCGGCGTGCAGGTTTTCCAGGAACAGCGCCTCGTGCTTTTCGCGCTCGGCGGGCAGCTCGACCGAAGCCAGCGCCCGCGCCACGCGCCGGTACACGTCTTCCACGCCGCTTTCGCCCGGTTTCAGGTACTTTTCCTTCAGCACGTCGTGGCTGATGGGCTGGGTGGCGGTCAGGTCTTGCGGCCGGCCAAAATGTTCGCGCTTCATGTGGGGGGTTCCTTTGGAAAATGCTGCGGGGCGACACTACCGGGCAGCTATTGCATCGAATTCTGCGCCCAAGGCTTGGTGCCAGCAAAGTATGGCGGGGTGGCACTGTGGTGAAAAGCGCGTAGCAAACGCTGCTGGCAAACAACAGCAGGACGGTTAGCAAGAACTGCCCGAACTCATCGGCCGGCCGGGATGGCTAAATAATCTTGGGGGGGGGGCTGGTGCTTGTTAAAGATGAGGCACAAAGTTGTGAAGAAGCGTGGAGTGACCTATCAAGGCTCGGCAAAATTCATGGCACAGTCCGGCATACCTTGATCCCGGACTGCGCCGACTGAGAAAATTTGATTCCAACCAGATGCGTGGCTTCAACAATCAGCCGCAGCTCGGCGGGTAATTGTTCAAGCGTTATTGCCATCAAGGGTTCTGCGACCAATTCATAGATGCCTTTTTCTGCGCTCCGGGTACGGTGGACATCGCCCCAGTCCAAGGCATACACACCGCGCTTTGCCATAGCGACGTAGTCCTCAAGCCTCGGGTAACTGACATGAAGCCGGACATCCGATTTTTCCGGAAGCGCTAACGCTTGCTCTTCGATCTGGTAAGCCGATTCATTGGTTGAATGGGCGGTTGCAGGTATCGGCCCTTCACCGCCCGTGAAAAATATTGCGACATGATGCTGGTCATCTACTGCCAGCCAGACATAGTCAACCTGGTGCGGATATGGCAGAGCTTCTTTCATGACTGGTAAACCCTAAGCATCTTGTTACGCCTACATTTTGTTTGAATTCACGGACAGCCAGCTGTGAAATTTGTTTTCAAGCTCAGCCGGATTGAGGGAGAAAGTAAAGATGTCCATTCCGCCATCATAGGGACAAAAAATATTCTTAGTTGCTGGCGAAACCAGCGAAACACCCGCTTCGTCAAATACGGCAACTTGACGAATAAGGCGCTCGAAAAAGTCAGGCTTCCACTTCGTAACCAAAGCGCGAACACTGCATTGGTTATCTTCGTCTTGATGGGATCGACCCACATTAATAAAAAGTTGGGAAACATCTTCCCTTAGTTGACGGCCTGCAACTTGATGCCTTGACTTTCCGCGTAATTTTTTCTCATAGCGGTAATAAGATTTGTACACATATATCGGCTCATCAATTTGAAATAGCTCGCTTGCGACCATGGCATTCCGCCTGATGATTTCAAGATACTCGTCTTCCGATTCTGGATAGCGCTTGGATTCGGGCAGCGAGTGAAAACGAGTCCAGTTCAGAGGCAGAAACTGCCTGAGAGCATGGCCGACCGGCGCAGTTTTACCAAATTCAGTACACCACCAGGTCAGCGGATATTTTTGTTCTTGAAAAATTGAAATTTTGCTCTCCAGCATTTGTGAAAGGTGTGGCCCAGCCTGCTTTATTCGCGCAGGTTAAAAGCAGAACCGCTGCAGCATGAACAAATCCAAGCCTTTCAGGCCACCAGCCCATGATTCGCCTGCGCAAGCAGCTATCAAAAACAGAGCGCTTCAGTAAACTGACTGCTCCTTCACGCTTCCCAGCCTACTGTGCCTCAAGCGCCCAGTTGTCCAATTGCAGCCCCGTCACCCGCGAAAACTCACGCGTGTTGTTGGTGACCAGAAGCGCATGCATGCTCAAGGCATGCGCGGCAATCATGGTGTCGAGTGCGCCTATGGGCTGCCCCCGGCGCTCCAGATCGGCGCGCAGCTCGCCATAGGCCCACACGGCATTGGCATCGAAAGGCAAAATCTCCAGCGGCGCCAAAAACATCTCCAGCGCTTCCCGGTTGCGCGCGGAGCCGCTCTTGGCTACGCCGTAGGCCAACTCGGCGGCCACCACGCTGCACAAGCCGATATCACCCAGCCGGTTGGCATGAAAGCGCGCCAGCACATGCGCAGGCCGGGCATTGATGATGTAGATACAGATATTCGTGTCGAGCAGGATCATGCGGCAATCTCGGCGCGAACCTGCTGCGGCGGCTGCTCCCGCGCCAGGGTAAAGCCCGGCTCAAACGCCGCCAGACCGGCCTCCAGCGTCGCCCAGGGGTCATTGATGGGCAACAGCAAGACGCCGTTGCCGAAATGCTGCACGCTGACCTCGGCGCCGTTGAAACGGAACTCTTTGGGCAAGCGAACGGCCTGGCTTCGGCCAGACTGAAAGAGGCGGGCAGTGTTCATGGCGGTCTCCTGAAATAAGTAGCTACCAATGATAGCTACTTGTCTAAAAAATGCAATTGCAAGGCCCTTCAGGCGGTTTTGGCGCGGCCGCCCGATCAGCTTGATATGACCTGCCCGTCGTGCTCCACATAGGGCTGATAAGGGCCGGTGCCGCAGTTCGATGCCTGCGAAGCCGGCACGAAATCGCCTTTCTGGGCGTCGAAGATGTGGATTTCGCCCTCCTCGATCACGTAGTGCCAGCCGTGCAGCGTGAGCGTTCCGGCTTCCACCGCGCGCCGGACCATCGGGTAATCGAGCAGCCGCTCCAGCTGCAGCACGACCGAACGCTGCTCGGTGCGGCGCAGCGCCTCGGGGCTGGGCTGCACCGGCAGCAGGGCTTCCTGCACCAGCCTGAGCCAGGCTTTCAGGGCAACAGCCTCCTCCGGCACGCCTTCATAGGCCGCCCGGATGCCGCCACACTGGCTGTGGCCGCAGACCACGATGCGCTCGACCTTCAGGCTCAGGACGGCATACTCAATCGCTGCCGTGGTGCCGTGCAGGCCGTGCGAGCCACCGTAGGGCGGAATGAATGCGCCTACATTTCGGACAATGAACAGCTCGCCCGGCCCGGTGCCGGTCAGCAAGTAAGGCACCAGCCGCGAGTCCGAGCAGCCGATGAACAGCGTCTTGGGATGCTGGCCCTCGGACACCAGATCCTGAAAGCGCTGCTGGTGCCTGGGAAAGTAATCCGACTTGAAACGCCGCAAACGCAGCAGCAGCTCGTCCGTGGTTGCGGCGTTTTGGGTCATTGCACCAACGGCGAATCGGCCCCTTCGAGGGCTATGCCTTCGACCAGCGCCTCGCCGACCAGCAGGCTCATGTACTGGTGCAGCGCGCGGGCACGCGACTGCATCTCCAGCAGCGCTTTGATGCGCTCGCGCACTTCGCCATAAGCGGGCAGCTTGCCGGCGCGGCGACCCAGTACCTCGATGATGTGAAAGCCGAAACGGGTGTGGATCAGGCGCGGATGCACGCCCATGCCCCACTGCGAGTGCTTCTGGTGAAACAGCTCGTTGGCCAGCTCGGGCGCGCAGTCGTCCGGGCCGACCCAGCCCAGGTCGCCGCCCTGGGCGCTGGTCGGGCAGTTCGAGAGTTCGGCGGCCAGCTGGGCAAAGCGCTCGGGGAAAGCGTCCTTGCGGGTCAGTTCGAGCAGCGCCTTTTCGGCATGCACCGTCAGCGCATGCACGTTGACGCCGGGCGTGACAGCAAACAGGATGTGCCGCACATGCAGCGCCTGGCCGACCATGAATTGCGCCGTGTTGGCCTCGTAATAGCGCTGGCATTCATCTTCATTGGGCTGGGGGCTGTGCACTTCGCCATCCACCATGGCCTCGATGACCTTTCGTTCGGCCTCGCCCAGCTCGGGCGCTGTCAGGTCTTTGTGGCGCGGCAGCAGGCCTTTCATCACCGCATGCTGGCGCAGCAGTTCGGAATATGCCAGCTCGCGCAAGGTGTTCACGTCTGGGCGCTGGCCGGGTGCGTGCAATTCGATGCCGTTGACGGCAGCTGTCGGCACGGCGGCTTGGGTGGAAGCAGCCGTACCGGCGCACTGGCAGGTGCTGCTGCCGCACCCGGTGACGGTGGACGTTTGTGCATTCATGAGAATTTGCTTTCTGGTTTCACGATGGTTTTCGCCGGCTGACTGGCGGCCTGCGATGCTGGCGCAGGCTGCTGCTGGGGACGCGGTGCCGTCCGGGTGGTGGCACCAACATCAAGGCGGCGGCTGCGCACGATCTGGTAGGGGCGGAACAGGTAGCCGACCGAGGCAAAGCCGCTCCACACATGGACCAGGCGGCTGAACGGGAACAGCAGGAAGATCGTCATGCCGAACACGATGTGGAACAGGTAGGGCCAGGGCAGGCCGGCCAGCGCCTCGGCATCGACCGTGCGCAAGGTCAGGATGCGCTGCGCCCAATCGGCCAGGATCAGCATCACGCTGCCGTCCGAGTGCGCCCAGGAAAACGGCAGGGTGATCAGGCCCACGACCAGTTGCACCCACAGGATCAGCAGGATCGCCAGGTCGGTCTTGTGGCTGGTGTAGCGGATGCGCTCATCGAAGATGCGGCGGTAGATCAGCATCGACAGGCCGATGAAGCACAGCACGCCAAACAGGCCGCCCGAGTAGATGGCGATCTTCTGCTTGACCGATGCTTCAAGAAAGTGGGCATAAAACGCATGCGGCGCCAGCAGGCCGACCAGGTGGCCGAAGAACAGGAACAGGATGCCGACATGGAACAGGTTGCTGCCCCAGCGCAGCAGGCCGGTGCGCAGCAGTTGCGAAGAGTCGCTTTTCCAGGTGTACTGGTCGCGGTCGAAGCGAATCAGGCTGCCGAGCAGGAACACCGCCAGGCAGATGTAGGGATAGACCCCGAATAGAAAACCGTGCAGGGAGGTCATGCCTGTGCTCCTTGGGAAGGACGTGCTTTACGCAAGGGGTTAGGCACGATGTGGATGGGTTGGGGCTGGTCGGGTTTGGCCTGGCCCTTGGACGAGCAGCCGTCGAACACGACCGGCTCCTGCCAGACGGTGTCGATCGGCTCTTCGGCGGCGATTTCAACCGGCGATGCTTTCTCGCCGGCCAGCTCCAGCAGGGCGCCCAGCACGCAGGCGTAGGGGCTTGAGCGCTGCTGCAAGGCCGCGAAGATGGCATTGAAGATATGCGCCATTTCGGCCAGGAATTCGCGCGCCTCGCGCGGCGGCTGGGTCGAGGTGAATTCGAGCACCACCGGCAAAAAGTCGGGCATTTCGCCTTCGCCCAGGTACATGCCGGCCTTTTCGTAGGTCTGCGCCAGGTCGATCATCGCCGGCCCGCGCTCGCGCGAGTCGCCATGCACATGCTCGAACAGGTGTAGCGAGGTGGCGCGGCCCCGGTCGAACAGTTCGACATAGTCGGATTCGACTTCCAGCGCTTCCTTGCGCTCAAGCGTGTCGATCAGCGCGTCGAGTTCGGCCAGCCGCTGGGCCGGCAGGGATTTTTCGTCGTGCAGCGCACCGCGCAGGTCGGCCAGGTGGCCGCGCAGTTCGGCATCCGGGTAGCCCAGCAGGCGTGCCAGCACGCGCAGGCTTTTACTTGCCTTGGGAATGTTGTTGAACAGTGCCATGTCTCAAACCTCCACCTTGATGGGAATAGTGCGTTTCTTGCTGCCGCCGAACAGGCTCACGTCGCTGGCGCCGTCGGAGCAGCCGTTGCCAAAGGTAAAGCCGCAGCCGCCGCGCATGTCGAAGGCGTTTTCGGCGTATTCGCGGTGCGTGGTCGGAATCACGAAGCGGTCTTCGTAGTTGGCAATCGCCATGATGTGGTACATCTCCTCGACCTCGGCCACCGTCAGGCCCGCCTGCGCCAGCACGGCCAGGTTCTGCTCGTTGTCCACATGCTTGCTGCGCTGGTAGGAGCGCATCGCCAGCATGCGCTGCAGCGACCGGATCACCGGCGCGGTGTCGCCCGCCGTCAGCAGGTTGGCCAGGTACTGCACGGGAATGCGCATCTGGGCAATGTCGGGCAACTCGCCGTTGATGCCGATCTGCCCGGCGTTGGCGGCCGAGGTGATGGGCGACAGCGGCGGCACATACCAGACCATCGGCAGCGTGCGGTATTCGGGATGCAGCGGCAGCGCGACCTTCCACTCGACGGCCATCTTGTACACCGGGCTCTTGCGCGCGCCTTCGAGCCAGGCTTCGGGAATGCCGTCCAGGCGGGCCTGGGCAATCACGGCCGGGTCGTACGGATTCAGGAAGATATCAAGCTGGGCCTGGTACAAATCCTTGTCGTTTTCAACGCTGGCGGCTTCCTGGATGCGGTCGGCGTCATACAAAATGACGCCCAGGTAGCGGATGCGCCCGACGCAGGTTTCGCTGCACACGGTCGGCTGGCCGGCCTCGATGCGCGGATAGCAGAAGGTGCATTTCTCGGCCTTGCCGCTTTTCCAGTTGTAGTAGATCTTCTTGTACGGGCAGCCCGAGACGCACATGCGCCAGCCCCGGCATTTGTCCTGGTCGATCAGCACGATGCCGTCTTCCTCGCGCTTGTAGATCGAGCCCGACGGGCACGACGCCACGCAGGCCGGGTTCAGGCAGTGCTCGCACAGGCGCGGCAAGTACATCATGAAGGTGTTTTCAAACTGGCCGACCATGTCTTTTTGCACCTGGTCGAAATTGTCCAGATTGGCATCCTTGCTGCGCTTGGAAAACTCGCCGCCCAGGATTTCTTCCCAGTTCGGACCCCATTCGATCTTTTCCATGCGCTTGCCGGTGATCAGGCTGCGCGGCCGTGCGGTCGGCGCTGCCTTCATCTCGGGCGCTGACTGCAGGTGGTCATAGTCGAAGGTGAAGGGCTCGTAATAGTCGTCAATCTGCGGCATGTTCGGATTGGCGAACAGGCGCATCAGCATTTTCCACTTGCCGCCCTGGCGCGGCTCGATGGAGCCGTCGGGCTTGCGAATCCAGCCGCCGTTCCACTTGTCCTGGTTTTCCCATTCCTTGGGGTAGCCGATGCCGGGCTTGGTCTCCACATTGTTGAACCAGACGTATTCCATGCCGGGACGGCTGGTCCAGACGTTCTTGCAGGTGACTGAACAGGTGTGGCAACCGATGCACTTGTCCAGGTTCAGCACCATGCCGATTTGAGCGCGTACCTTCATGCTGCTTCTCCCAGTTGTTGCACCGCGAAGGCGCGTTCGTCATCGCGTGGCGTGTCGAGCCAATCGACCTTGTCCATCTTGCGCACCACGACGAATTCGTCGCGGTTGGTGCCTATGGTTCCGTAGTAGTTGAAGCCGTAGCTCAACTGGGCGTAGCCGCCTATCATGTGCGTCGGCTTCAGCACGATGCGCGTCACCGAGTTGTGGATGCCGCCGCGCTGGCCGGTGATTTCCGAACCCGGCGTGTTGACGATCTTTTCCTGCGCGTGGTACATCATCACCATGCCGGGCTTGACGCGCTGGCTGACGACCGCCCGCGCGGCAATCGCGCCGTTGACGTTGTAGGCCTCGATCCAGTCGTTGTCTTCGACGCCAATCAATTTGGCGTCGTCCTCGCTGAGCCAGATAATCGGCCCGCCCCGGCTCAGGGTGAGCATCAGCAGGTTGTCGGTGTAGGTCGAGTGAATGCCCCACTTCTGGTGCGGCGTGATGAAGTTCAGCAGGATCTCGGCATGGCCGTTGGAGCGGATGCCATGCACGCCCGCCGTCGCCTTCAGGTTCACCGGCGGACGGTAGCTGGCCAGGCCTTCGCCAAAAGCCAGCATCCACGGATGGTCCTGGTAGAACTGCTGGCGGCCGGTCAGCGTGCGCCACGGGATGTATTCATGCACGTTGGTGTAGCCGGCGTTGTACGACACGGTCTCGGACTCGATGCCGCTCCAGGTCGGCGAGCTGATGATCTTGCGCGGCTGCGCCTGGATGTCGCGGAAACGGATTTTTTCGTCTTCGCGGTGCATCGCCAGGTGGGTGTGGTCGCGGCCGGTCTGCTTGCCCAGCGCTTCCCAGGCCTTCACGGCGACGTGGCCGTTGGTTTCGGGCGCGAGCTGCAGCACCATTTCGCAGGCGTCGATGTCGCTGTCGATGCGCGGCATGCCCTGCGTCACGCCGGGCTCGGTCACCAGGCCGTTCAACTGGCCGAGCTGCGTGACCTCGATTTGCGTGTTCCACGAAATGCCCTTGCCGCCGTTGCCGATCTTGTTCAGCAGCGGGCCGACGGCGGTGAAGCGCTTGTACACGTTCGGGTAGTCGCGTTCGACGACCTGCATCTGCGGCGCCGTCTTGCCCGGAATCAGCTCGCATTCGCCGCGCTTCCAGTCCTTGACCTCGAAGGGCTGGGCCAGCTCGCCCGGCGTGTCGTGCATCACCGGGGTCAGGACCATTTCCTTTTCGACACCCAAATGCCCGTCGCACAGTTCGCTGAATTTCTTCGCAAAGCCCTTGTAGATTTCCCAGTCGCTTTTCGACTGCCAGACCGGGTCCACCGCGGTGGAGAGCGGATGGATGAACGGGTGCATGTCGCTGGTGTTCAGGTCGTTCTTTTCGTACCAGGTGGCCGTGGGCAGAACGATGTCCGAATACAGGCAGGTCGTGCTCATGCGGAAATCGAGCGTGACCAGCAGGTCCAGCTTGCCTTCGGGCGCCTTGTCGTGCCAGACGACTTCCTCGGGCTTGCCGTCCTCGGCGCCCAGATCCTTGCCCTGCACGCCGTTGCTGGTGCCCAAGAGGTGCTTGAGGAAATACTCGTGGCCCTTGCCCGACGAGCCGATGATGTTGGAGCGCCAGACGAACATGTTGCGCGGCCAGTTGGCCGGGTGGTCCGGGTCTTCGCAGCTCAGTTTCAATGAGCCGTCTTTCAGTGCCTTGACGACATAGTCCTTGGCATCGAGTCCTGCGGCCTGCGCGTCTTTCACGACTTGCATCGGATTCGTCTGCAGTTGCGGCGCCGACGGCAGCCAGCCCATGCGCTCGGCGCGCACGTTGTAGTCGATCATGCTGCCGCCATACATCTTCTTGTCGGCCAGCGGCGAGAGCACTTCATCGACGCCGAGCTTTTCATAGCGCCACTGATTCGTGTGGGCATAAAAGAAGCTGGTCGAATTCATCTGCCTGGGCGGGCGGATCCAGTCGAGCGCGAAGGCCAGCGGCGTCCAGCCGGTCTGCGGGCGCAGCTTTTCCTGGCCCACATAGTGCGCCCAGCCGCCGCCGCTTTTGCCGATGCAGCCGCACATCATCAGCATGTTGATGACGCTGCGGTAGTTCATGTCGCTGTGGTACCAGTGGTTCATGCCCGCGCCGATGATGACCATCGAACGGCCCTGCGTCTTGTCGGCGTTTTCGGCGAACTGGCGCGCCACGGTGATGATCTGGTCGCGCGGCACGCCGGTGATCTGCTCCTGCCAGGCCGGGGTGTAGGGCGTGTTGTCGTTGAAATCGCTGGCCGCCAGTTCGCCGGGCAGGCCGCGCGCAATGCCGTACTGCGCCGCCTGCAGGTCGAACACCGTGGCGACCAGCGCCGAGCGTTCCTCGCCGGCCTTGCCCAGCGCGATGCGCTGCACCGGCACCGTGCGCACCAGCACATCGCTTTGCTCGTTGTTGGGAAAATGCTCGTGGTGGATGCCGCCGAAATACGGAAACCCCACCTGCGCGCTGTCATGGCTGGCTTGCTCGCCCTCCATCACCGACAGCTTGAGGCTAACGTCCTGGCCGTGGCGCGCTTCCTTGGCTTCCAGGTTCCACTGGCCGACATCGGCACGGCCGTCCGGTCCCCAGCGAAAGCCAATCGCGCCGTTGGGCAGCACGACCTTGCCGCTGGCATCGAAAGCGACGGTTTTCCAGTCGGGGTTGTTGGCCTGGCCGAGATTGCCGTTGAAGTCGGAGGCACGCACATAGCGGTCCGGCACCAGCACGGTGTTGCCGTTTTCCAGCGTGTGCTCTTTCAGCATGACCAGCATCGGCAGGTCGGTGTAGCGGCGCGCGTAGTCGTCGAAGTAGGCCGAGCGCGGCTTGCCGTTGCCGCCGAAGTAAAAGTCTTTCAAAATCACATGGCCCATCGCCATGGCGACGGCGGCGTCCGTGCCCTGCTTGGGGTGCAGCCACAAATCCGACAACTTCGCGACTTCCGAATAATCGGGCGTGATGGCGACCGTCTTGCAGCCCTTGTAGCGCACTTCCGTGAAGAAGTGGGCGTCGGGCGTGCGCGTTTGCGGCACGTTCGAGCCCCAGGCGATGATGAAGCTGGAGTTGTACCAGTCGGCCGATTCGGGAACGTCGGTCTGTTCGCCCCAGACCTGCGGGCTGCTCGGAGGCAAGTCGCAGTACCAGTCGTAAAAGCTCATGCACACGCCGCCAATCAAGGAAAGGTAGCGCGAGCCGGCGGCATAGCTAACCATCGACATGGCCGGAATCGGCGAGAAGCCGATGATGCGGTCGGCGCCGTGCTGCTTGATCGTGTACACGTTGGACGCGGCGATCAGCTCGTTGACCTCGTCCCATGTTGAGCGCACAAAGCCGCCAAGGCCGCGCACGCTCTGGTAGTCGCGGCGCTTGGCGTCGTCCTGCACCACGGCGGCCCAGGCTTCGACGGGCGGCAATGTGAGCCTTGCTTCGCGCCAGTGCTTGAGCAGGCGCGCGCGGATCATCGGGTACTTGACGCGGTTGGCGCTGTACAGATACCAGCTGTAGCTCGCGCCACGTGCGCAGCCGCGCGGCTCGTGGTTGGGCATGTCCCAGCGCGTGCGCGGGTAGTCAGTCTGCTGGGTTTCCCAGGTGACGATGCCGCCCTTGACGTAAATCTTCCACGAGCATGAGCCGGTGCAGTTCACGCCGTGGGTGCTGCGAACGATCTTGTCGTGCGCCCAGCGGTTACGGTAGGCGTCTTCCCAGGTGCGGTCTTCGGCCGTGGTGACGCCGTGGTCGCCCGAGAACGCTTCCCGCGGATTGGAAAAGTGGCTTAATCGGTCCAAAAAGTGACTCATCGAGTTCTCCGGTAATGGGGTAAATAAGAGGTCTGAACAGCGCTCAGGGGTTCTTGATCTCGGCGCCCGCGCGCAGGTAGAACCACCAGTTCAGCACCAGGCACAGGGCATAGAAAATCGCAAAGCCGTACATGGCGTTCTGGGGCGTGCCGGCCTTGATCTGCGCGCCGATGACCACCGGGGCGATGAACGCACCGTAGGCGGCAATCGCCGAGGTCCAGCCCAGCACCGGGCCGGCCTGCTGGCGGTCAAAAATCACGCCGATGGTGCGAAAGGTCGAGCCGTTGCCGATGCCGCTGGCCGTGAACAGCAGCACGAACAAACCCATGAACAGGAAGAAATACTGCTCGGGCGTGGCCGACTGATAGGCCAGCAGCATGACGTAGCCCACGGCGGCAGAGGCCGCGACCATGACGGCCGAGATGATCTGGGTGACGATGGAGCCGCCCACCTTGTCGGAAATCCAGCCGCCGATGGGCCGCACCGCAGCGCCGACGAAGGGACCGATCCACGCATAGGTCAGCGCCGAAGGCGCATTCGGATTCTTCAGCGTGTGCTGCATGATGCCGGCCGCGTCAGGCACATGGCTGATGCCGAAGATGATGGTAATGGCCAGCGGCAGCGCCATCGAAAAGCCGATGAAGGAGCCGAAAGTGACGATGTACAGCACGGTCAGCGACCAGGTGTGCTTGTTGCTAAAAATCGCGAACTGCTTGGCGATGTTGTCTTTCATCGCACCAAAAGCCGTCAGTTTCATGACCATCAGCGTGCTGACGATGATCAGCGGCATGGCCACCCACATGTTTAGCAGGCCCAGGCCGGACGGCTTGGGCAGGTAGAGGTACAGGCCGACGCCGGCCGGAACGAAGGACAGCGTGTAGAGCCAGATGATCTTCAGAAAAGCCGGAATCGTTCCACCAATTTCAGGCGACACCGTTTTCAGGTTGTTCATGCCGAAAAAGCACAGCAGCGACAGCGGCACCAGCGACAGCAGCCAGGTGAAGCCGGCGTTCTGAATCCAGGTCGGCGTGCCGGCGGCAATCTTGCCGAAGATCCAGCCGCTGCTTTTCACCAGCACCATCGGCTCGCCACCCAGGCTGCCGAAGACGCTCATGGTCATCACCAGCGGGATGACGATCTGCATGGTGGTCACGCCGAAATTGCCCAGGCCGGCATTCAGGCCGAGCGCCGTGCCCTGCAGCCGCTTGGGGAAAAAGCCGCTGATGTTGGACATGGAGCTGGCAAAGTTGCCGCCGCCCACGCCCGACCACAGCGCCATCAGCTGGAAGGTCCACAGCGGCCATTCAGGATGCTGCAAGACGATGCCGGTGCCAATCGCCGGGGCCAGCAGCATCGAGGTCGTCAAAAAGATGGTGTTGCGCCCGCCGGCCAGCCGGATCAGGAAGGACGCCGGAATCCGCATGGTCGCGCCGGCAAGTCCCGAAATGGCGGTCAGCGTGAACAGCTCGGCCTGGCTGAACGGAAAGCCCAGGTTGAGCATCTGCACGGTGATGATGCCCCACATGCCCCAGATGGCGAAGCCGCACAGCAGGCTGGGCACGGAAATCCACAGGTTGCGGTAGGCGATGCGCTTGCCGGTGCTTTCCCAGAATTTCTCGTCCTCGGGGCGCCAGTCGGCAATGTCGGCGCCGGAGTCATTCCCGGACGGCAGGACGGCAGTGCCTGCGGCGGAAGCAGTTTTCATGTTCATGATTGTTTTCCCGGTAAAAATTGGGGCGTCAGGCGGCTGCGTGGCGGCCCATGACTTCGGTGCGGCGCACTTCGGTCCAGTACATCCAGATCAGCGATACCCAGACCACGCCGTACATCAGCATGAAGGCGCTGGAGCGGATGCCGGTCAGGTCCATCAGCGCGCCGAACAGGATGGGCAATACGAAACCGCCCAGCCCGCCGGCCAGACCGACGATGCCGCTGATGGCGCCGATGTTGTGCGAGTAGTCGTCGCTGATGTACTTGAAGACGCTGGCCTTGCCAAAGGCGAAGGCCACGCCCAGCACGGCCATCAGGCCGGTGAAGGCGTAGATGTTCAGGCCGAGGTGAAAGGTCGCCGGGCCGTTGACGGTCAGCAGCGTGAAGTCCATCTGTGGATAGGACAGCAAAAACAGGCAGATCCAGCTCACCCACATCACCCACCAGGTCACGCTGTGCGCGCCGTACTTGTCCGACAGCACGCCGCCGACCGCGCGCAGCACGCCGCCGGGCAATGAAAAGCAGGCCGCCAGCAGCGCGGCGGTGCGGATGTCCAGGCCGTATTCGCCGACGTAGTACTGCACCATCCACAGCGACAGCGCGACGTAGCCGCCGAACACGATGCTGTAGTACTGGCAATATTTAAGAACCTTGGGGTCTTTCAGCGCCTTGAGCTGGTCCCTGAAGCTGACATTGCTGGGCACCAGGTGCTTCGGGTCGCTATGGCTGAACATCCAGAACAGCACCAAGGTGCCGAGCATGATGGCCGCATAAACCTGCGGCACCATGGCCCAGCCAAAGGCGACCAGCAGCACCGGCGCGATGAACTTGTTGACCGCCGCGCCCGAGTTGCCGGCGCCATAGACGCCCATCGCCGTGCCCTGGCGGCTCTTGGGAAACCAGCGCGCCACATACGGCGTGCCGACCGAGAACGAGCCGCCGGCCAGGCCGACGAACAGGCCGATGGTGATGAAGTGCCAGTACTGGGTGGCGTAGCTCATGAGCCAGATGGCCGGCACGGTGATGGCCATCAGCGTGGCCATGACGATGCGCCCGCCGAACTTGTCGGTCCAGATGCCCAGCGGCACCCGGATCAGCGAGCCCGTCAGCACCGGCATGGCCGTCAGCAGGCCAAACTGGGTGGCATTGAGGTTCAGCATCTTCCTGATCGGGATGCCGATGACGCCGAACATCATCCACACCATGAAGCAGACGGTGAAGGCCAGCGTGCTGACGATCAGCACCGACCACGCTCTTCTTGAATTGTTCAACTCGGACGCCATGCTTTTTTCTCCAGGAGACATGGCATGACTGTCGGTTTTTTCGGGCTTGCTGCATATCCACCGTTGGAAGGTGCGGACGCGCCAGAAGAACGATGGCCACTGTGGCCACCCTCGTCCTGAAGAACTACTGTGGGGTCAGGATGACGAAAGCTTGACGCAGGTCAATACCCGGCCAGCACCGGGTCAGCCCAGTTCGCGGCTGGCGGCGTACACGGCGGCTTGCACGCGGGAAGTCAGCTGCAGCTTGCGCAGGATGTGCTGGACATGGATCTTCACCGTGGTTTCGGCGATGTCGAGCTTGCGCGCGATCAGCTTGTTGCTGTCGCCCAGCGCAATCAGCCCCAGCACTTCGCGCTCCCGGGCAGACAGCAGGCCTGCGCCCGGCCCCTCAAGCGGAGCGGCGGCTTCAGGCGCGGCGCCGGGAATAGCCGGCGGTGGCAGCGCCGCCGGGGCCGGCTTGCCGCGAAAGGCCGTGACCAGCTTGGTCATCATTTCAGGGCTGACCACCGACTCGCCGGCCAATACCTGGATGATGTACTCCGACAGATGGTCGAGTTCCACGGTCTTGAGCAGGTAGCCGTCGGCGCCGGCCTGCAGGGCTGCCACCAGGTCGTTTTTGTTCTCGCTCATGGTCAGCATCAGGATGCGGACGCCGGGCGCGGCGGCCTTCAGCGTGGCAATGCCATCCACCCCCAGCACGCCCGGGAGGTGGTTGTCCAGCAGCACCAGGTCGGGCCGGCTGCGCTCGACGCAGCGCAGCGCCTCGCCGATGTCGCCGGCCTCGCCGACGACCTTGAAACGCTCGTCCTGCGACAGCAGGGCAATCAGGCCGCGGCGAAACAGGTTGTGGTCATCGACCACCAGCAAACGGATCAGTGTCATGGCGGCGCCTTGCGGTTCATGGTGTGTGGCCTGAGCCGCACTGTGGAAATCATCTCTTTACTATCAAATAAATAGCTAACTACGCCCGTGCATATTGTGTAAAAGTCATTTTTCATTGATATTTTTTGTTGAAATGCACGGTTTTTCATCAGGCGCCACGCATCAGCCCAGGGACTCCAGTTCGAGCCCGGTGATGGCCGTGCTGCGGCCCCTGGACACCGGATGCGCGGGCAGCGTCAGCATGACGGTGGTTCCCAGCCCCGGCCCGGAGACGATCTCGACCTGGGCGCCGATGCCGCCGGCACGCTCGCGCATGATCTTCATGCCGACATGCGACTGGCTATGGCTCTGGCTGGCGTCAAAGCCGACGCCATTGTCGCGCACCAAAAACCGCCAGTTCTCGCCCTTGATCACCTCGACCTCCACCTGGGTGGCCCCTGCATGCTTGCGCACATTCGACAGCGCTTCCTGCAGCACATGCAGCACCTGCACCTGCACATCGGGCGGCAGCGGCAGGCCATCGCCCTGAACCGTCAGATGGGCCGGCAAGCCGGTCTGGTGCTGGAACTTCTGCAGCGTTTCCTGCAGCGCCTGCGCGATGTCGTCGGTGTTGGTGCGGGTGCGGAAATGCACCAGCAACTCGCGCACATCGGCAATGCTTTCGCGCAGCCCGGTGTCCAGCTCGTCGAGCGCCTGCTTCATCTGCGCCGCCTGGCCTTTGTTCGAGGCGCCTCGCAGCAATTGCACCTGGATCTTCAGGAAAACCAGCGACTGCGCAATCGAGTCGTGCAACTCGCGCGCAATCAGGGCGCGTTCCTCGGCAACGGCGGCTTCGCGGGCCAGCGCGGCGGCGCGCAGGCTTTCCAGCGCGCTCGCCAGGTGGCTGGCCAGCGCATCGAGCAGTTCGGTTTCATCGGCGCTCAGCACGACCGGGCTGCGGAAAAACAGGTTGAATTCGCCCAGCAGGCGCTGCTGCAGCCGGATCGGCACGCTGACGACGCTTTCGTAGCCCACCTTGGCGCAGCGCCGCACCGGGATTTCGTCATGGCTCAGGATCGGGATCACGCGTGTTCGCGATTCGGGCAGCAGGTTGCCGCAGGCGCAGGCGCCGGCCAGCAGGGTGCGCTCTTCTTCGAGCATGTCTTGCGGAAAGCAGTCGGACGCCAGCATCAGGTAGCGCTGGCTGGCAGCGTCCGACCAGCGCACCGCGCCGGCGTCGGCCTTCATCAGGGTGCGCACGCGCTGGGCAAAGCCGCGCGCCAGTTCTTCGATGCTGCTGGACTGGGCCAGGAAAGCGCTGACTTCATACAGCGCCTCAAGCCGCAGCCGCTGGGCTTCGATGTGCCGGGTCTTAGCCTCGACCTGGGATTCGAGCCCCTTGTACATCGACTCCAGGGTTGCGGCCATGCGGTTGAAACCGGCCGCCACCTGGCCGAACTCGTCCTCGGTATCGACGTCGATGCGCGTTGCAAACTCGCCCGACTCCACCTTGCCCAGGCCCTGCCGCAGCCGGCTCAGGGGACTGATCACATACAGGTAGCCGGTGTAGAGCATGATCACCGCGCCGCCGATGGCCAGCGCCATCATGGCGAACTGGAACAGGTTCAGGATGGCGGTCAGCCGCGACAGATGCCGCTCGATGGCCAGCACAAACCGGTCAATGGCCTCGACAAAATCGCCGGCCGTCTGCAGCGAGGTTTCCACCGGCAATGCCGGCCCGGTCAGCCACTGCTGGCGCTGCACCTTCCACAATGACTCGACCACGGAAAACTGCTGGCGGACCTGCTCATCCCAGGGCACGAACAGGGGTCGGGAGGCATCGCCGCTACGCAACACCGACAGGCTGTCTTCAAAATTACCGATCAGGCGTTGCAGCTCCGGTTGTGGCGTACCGGCATGCACGGCGCTGGTCAGCCGCCAGGTCTGCATGCGCATGCGCCCGGCTTCATTGACAGCGGCAGCGCCGCCTTCAAGCTGCCAGGTCACCCACAAGGTCAGCCCGATGGAGGCCAGGGCAAGCAGCAGCAGGCTGGCGCCAATGCGCAAAAGCTTTTTGGACAGGGACGCGGTGTGCTGCATTCTTTTAGTACCTGGCGCCTCCCGGCGGTGCGCGGCTGGCTGGAGCGCCGCGCGACGGCGCAGCGCACTGTTCGCAGACCATGCCGGCCAGCCGGTGCAGCGACTGCCAGCCGCTCATCGGCCAGTCGGGCTGCTTCAATCCCTTGACGATGCCATCGACCTTTTGCGCGGCATCGAGCAGTTTCGCCAGCGTTGCATCGCTCAGACCGGGCAGCACGCGCTCATAGAGTTTTTCCTTCGCGCCCCAGACGCGGTTTTCGCGCAGCGCCATCGGCATGGGCCGGCCGGCCTGAATCGCGTCTTTCACCCGTTTCAGGCTGCGGATGTCTTCGGCCAGCGCCCAGTGCACCAGCACTTCGGATTCGCCTTCGGACTGCAGGCCGTCAATCATGCGTGCAGCCCGAATCGCATGGCCGCCGAGCACGGCTTCGGACAGCTTGAACACGTCGTAGCGCGCCACGTTGAGCACGGCGTTTTCAACCTGGTCAAAACTCAGGATGCCGTCGCCCGTGACCGGATGGAGCAGCGCCAGTTTCTGGATTTCCTGGTGCGCGGCCAGCAGGTTGCCCTCGACCCGGTCGGCAAAAAACTGCAGCGTGCGCTGGCCTTCCTCGCCATTGGCCACGCGCTGGCCCTGCAGCTGCAGGCGCTGCGCGATCCATTGCGGCAGCGTGCGCCGGTCAATCGGCTCGAACTTGACGGTCACGCCGAAACTGTCGAGCGCGCCGAACCAGGCGCCCTTGGTGGTGGCGCTGTCCAGCCGGGGCAGCATGACCAGCGTCAGCGTGGAATCGTCGCCCTGGGCGCGTTCGGCCAGTTGCTGCAGCGCCACCGAGCCGTCCTTGCCCGGCTTGCCGCTGGGAATGCGGACTTCAACGATCTGCTTGTCGGCAAACAGGCTGAGCGAGCCGCCGCTGGCCAGCACTTCGCTCCAGTCGAAATGCGCACCGGCCACCGTGTGGACCGTGCGTTCGGTGTAGCCACGCTGCCGCGCCGCCGCGCGCAGGGCATCGGCGAATTCCTGCAGCAGCAGGGGTTCGTCGCCATGCAGGGTGTAGAGGCTTTTCAGTCCCCGCTTGAGGTGTTCGGTCAGTTGGGCAGGAGCCATTTGCATAGTGGCGTGATTCTAGGAGAGTCCTACGAGAGCCGGTAGGTTTCCAGGTGAATGCTGGTTTCGGTGTTGCTGATGCCCTTGAGCAGGCGGATACGTTCCAGCACCTTGGCCAGGTCCTGCAGGTTTTCGGCACGCAACTCGGCCAGCAAGTCCCAGCGGCCATTGGTGTCATGCAGCGTGGCCACGCCGGGCTCGCCGAGCAGGCTGGCAATGACGGCGCGGGTCTGGTTGCCTTCCACCGCAATGCTCATCCAGGCCTTGATCTCTTTGTGCTGCACATCGGGCCGCAGGCGAACGGTGTAGCCGACGAGGACGTTGTCGTCTTCGAGCTTGCGGATGCGGTTGGTGACCGTGCCGCGTGAAACGCCAAGTTTGCCGGCCAGAGCAGCGACGCTCAAGCGGGCATCCTGGCGCAGCAAGGAAATGAGTTGGTGGTCGGTTTCGTCCATTCTGGCAGTTTAAGCATTCAAAACGTCAATAAACTGCCTATTTACCAGCATTATTGACACTTGTTATTGATGGGCTGGAGAAACAGACTACTCGCATACCGTCAAGAACAACGCGAGAGGCAAACAATGAAACACCCTACTGCAGTCAACCCGCACACTCTTTTTCTGAGCCCGCAGGACGTGGCCAGCATCGTCAGCCGCCAGGGCATGGCGGCGACGCTGCAGGAAATGGCCGCCTGCATTCAACAGGATTTTCTGCGCTGGAAAAGTTTTGACAAGTCCGCCCGTCTGGCCAGCCACTCGAAGAACGGCGTGATCGAACTCATGCCGATTGCCGATGCCCACACCTACACCTTCAAGTACGTCAACGGCCATCCAAAAAACACGGCGCAGGGCTTGTCCACCGTGATGGCTTTCGGCGTGCTGGCCGATGTGGCGACGGGCATGCCGCTCCTGATCAGCGAACTGACGCTAACCACCGCCCTGCGCACGGCAGCCACCTCGGCGCTGGCCGCGCGCGCGCTGGCCCGGCCCGAGAGCCGCGTGATGGCGCTGATTGGCAATGGCGCGCAAAGCGAGTTCCAGGCACTGGCTTTTCACCGCCTGCTGGGCATCGAGGAAATCAATCTCTACGATGTGGATGCCGAGGCAAGCGCCAAGCTGATGCGCAACCTGCAGGCCAACCCGGATACCGCCGGCCTTCGCCTTCGGGCTTGCGCCAGCACCGCCGAGGCCGTGCGTGACGTGGACATCGTGACCACCGTCACGGCCGACAAGACCAATGCCGCCATCATCACCCTGGACATGCTCAAGCCGGGCACGCACCTGAACGCAGTCGGCGGCGACTGCCCGGGAAAAACCGAAATTCATCCCGATGTGCTGTCGGCGGCCAGGGTCTTCGTCGAGTACGAGCCGCAAACCCGTACCGAAGGTGATTTGCAGCAGATGCCGGCCGGCTTTGCAGTGACTGAACTGTGGCGGGTGCTGGCGGGCGAGATGGCCGGGCGTGACAATGCCGCGCAAATCACGATGTTTGACTCGGTGGGCTTTGCGCTTGAGGATTTCTCGGCATTGCGCTATCTTTACGCCAAGGCGCAGTTGCTGGAACTCGGTGCCGCCCTTCCGCTGATTCCGCGACTGGACGACCCCAAGGATCTTTACCAGTTGGTCAGGCCTGCCTTTGCCACGGCATCCCGCCCGGTCACTGAGCCCGCCTTGCAATGACATTCACCAAGCCACCGACCTCAACACCGAATTGACTTGCACATGACACCGCACATCAGACTTATTGGCGCACCTACCGATGTCGGCGCGGGCACGCGCGGCGCTTCCATGGGTCCGGAGGCCTTTCGCGTTGCAGGCCTGCAGCCCACGCTCGAAGGCCACGGCCTGCGCGTCACCGACTGGGGAAACATCAACGGCCCGGCCAACCCGTGGCAGGCGCCGGTCGGCGGCTACCGGCACCTGGCCGAGGTGGCAGCCTGGAACCATGCCGTCCACCAGGAAGTTCATGCCGCGCTGAGCGAGGGCGAGATGCCCATGCTGCTAGGCGGCGACCACTGCCTGGCCATCGGCTCGATCAGCGCGGTGGCGCGCCATTGCCGCCGGCTTGGCAAAACCCTGCGCGTGCTGTGGCTCGACGCGCACACCGACTTCAACACCGATGCGCTGACACCGACCGGCAATACGCACGGCATGCCGGTGGCGGTGCTGTGCGGCCATGGGCCCGCCGAGTTGACCGGCATAGGCGGGGTGTCGCCCGCCTTGCAGCCTTCGGCCATTCGCCAGATCGGCATCCGCAGCGTGGACGCCGGAGAAAAACGCTTCGTCAGGGAGTCGGGGCTCGAAGTATTCGACATGCGCTACATCGACGAGATGGGCATGCGGCACACCATGCAAGCGGCGCTGGCCGGCATCGACGACAGCACGCACCTGCATGTGAGCTTTGATGTGGACTTTCTGGACGCCAGCTTTGCACCCGGCGTCGGCACGGCCGTGAAGGGCGGACCGACCTACCGCGAAGCCCAGTTGTGCATGGAGATGATCGCCGACACCGGGCGCATGGCATCGCTTGACGTGATGGAATTGAATCCGGCGCTGGATGTACGCAATGCCACGGCGGAAGTGGCGCTTGAGCTGATTGAAAGCCTGTTTGGGAAAAGCACGCTGATGCGACGCTCCTGAAAAATAAAAGCCTTTATGGCGTGACGCACCAGGGCGCTGTGTTGTGCGCCAGGCCCATCCACAAGGCCCAGCCGGAAGTGACCATCAAGGCCAGGCCCGCCAGGCGAATCCCCCACTCGCCGCTGCCGCTGCCCCGCAGGCGCAGCAGCAGCCAGGGGCCAATCAAAAGAGACACACTGCTGCCCAGGGCAAACAGCGCCATGGTCAGCGCGCCTTCGAGCGGGCCGCCGCTCAGAGCGGCCACCAGCACGGCCGAGTACAGCAGGCCGCAGGGCATGAACGCCCAGAGCGCGCCAATGGCCAGCGGCGCGCCGCGACCCCAGGCGGCATTGAAGGCCCTGACCCGGCTCCAGACGCTGCGCGCGGTGTGGTCGAGCCAGACCGGCTGGCGGGCCAGCAGCACCAGCATCAGCCCCATCATCATCACGGCCACATGAAACAGCGTCCAGACCGGGCGCATCACCGCCGTTTGCGTGGTCAGCCATCCCAGCCCCTGCATCGACGCTGCTGCCACCGCTCCCAGCAGGGAATAACTGGCCAGCCGGCCCGCCTGGAAAGACCAGAGGGCCGAGGTTTTACGCGCGCCGGCCGCATTGCCGATGCCCGCGCAGGCCGCACCGCACATGGCGATGCAATGCGGCCCGCCGGCCAGCCCCATTAGTAATGCCGTCATGGCCAGCGATGTTTGCATGTGGGGTTTTTAGATGATCCGCGAAAACCTTGCACGCGTACGGTCAGCCTGCAAATAGCGGTCAAACACCATCGCCACACCGCGCACGAAATACCAGCCCGTTTTTGTAATTTGCAGACTGGTGTCATCGACCTCAACCAGGCCCTGCTCCTGCATGCCATGCAGTATCGCCAGCTCGGCGGCGAAATAGCTGTTGAAATCAATCAGGTAGGCCAGTTCAATCGACTCGAATTCCAGCTGTCCCTGACACATCAGCGCCATGATGACGCTGCGCCGCACCAGGTCATCGCGAGACAATGCCAGGCCCCGCACGACCGGCAAACGCCCCTGGTCCAGGTAGTCGTAATACTCCTCAAGGGTCTTGGTATTCTGGCTGTAGGTGGCCCCTACCTTGCCAATGGCCGACACACCGAGGCCGATCAGGTCGCAGTCGGGCTGGGTACTGTAGCCCTGGAAGTTGCGGTGCAGACGCCCCTGGCGTTTGGCGACGGCCAGCGCATCGTCGGGCAAGGCAAAGTGATCCATGCCTACATGGACATAGCCGGCGCCCTGAAACGCCGCAAGCGAGCGTGACAGCATGGAAAGCTTTGCGCCCGCGTCAGGCAGTTTGTCAACATCAATGCGGCGTTGCGGCTTGAAGCGCTGGGGCAGATGGGCATAGGCATACAGCGCAATACGGTCTGGCCGTAACTGCAGCACCTGGGCCAATGTGCGATCAAATGACTCCGGCGTTTGTTGTGGCAATCCATAGATCAGGTCAATGTTGATGGACTCAAAACCAATCAGACGAGCCGCGGCCATCAATGAAAAAACCTGTTCGGCAGGCTGAACGCGATGCACGGCCTTTTGTACCGCAGGATCGAAGTCCTGCACGCCAAAGCTCAGCCGGTTAAAGCCCAACCCTGCCAGCGTGGCCAGGCGGGTGGAGTCAACAGTGCGCGGATCGACTTCAATCGAGTACTCCCCGTCCGGCGCAAGGCTGAAACTGCGCCGCAGCATGGCCATCAATTCACGCAGTTCGCCGTCACTCAGGAAAGTGGGACTTCCACCTCCCAGATGCAATTGGCTGACCGTTTGACCGACCCCGAGATGGGCCGTGTACAAATCGACTTCGCGGCTGAGGTAGCGCAGGTAAGTTTCGCCGCGCTCATGGTGCCTGGTGATGATCTTGTTGCAGGCGCAGTAGTAACACAGCGATTCACAAAAAGGAATATGCACGTAAAGGGACAGGGGCAACAGCATGGCGGCCGCCCCGTTTCGGCGTTGGGCCAGTGCCTGGGCTACATGTTCGGCCGTGAAGGCTTCCACGAAACGGTCTGCCGTCGGGTAAGAGGTGTAGCGAGGGCCGGAAACGTCAAAACGGCGTATCAATTCATGAGAAGGGATGGGCATACAATCGACCGCAAGTGCGTTCATAACGGTTCCTTGAAACGCGCACCCGCAATCTCGGGGGGCAGGCATTGCCAATGTATCGCGAACACGGTCTTGTTTATTTGATGTAGATCAGCGGTCAACCATGTCTCGGACCAAGCAACGAACCCTTGTCAGGAGAATGTTATGTTTGAGGTCACACCAGAGTCTGCAGAAACAGGCAAGCGCAGAGATGCAGCCAGCGATGTCAAACCACTCCCCATGAATCCTCTTAGCATCAAGGTTGCCTGTTCGAACTGCAACCTGCGGGAACTGTGCATGCCCATGGGCCTGAAGGCCGATGAACTGGACAAAATCGAGGAGATTGTCGCGATCCGCCGCAAGGTCAAACGCGGAGCCCGGCTGTACAGCAACGGAGAAAAGTTCACCTCGCTGTTTGCCATCCGCACCGGCTTTTTCAAGACCTGTATTACTACCGAAGACGGACGTAACCAGGTCACCGGCTTTCAGATGGCTGGCGAAATCATCGGTCTGGATGGCATTGTGAAAGAGCACCACACCTGTGACGCTGTAGCGCTTGAAGACGCCGAGGTGTGTGTCATGCCATTTGAACGGATTGAGGAGCTTTCCCGTGAAGTTGCGGCACTGCAGCGACATGTGCACAAGATCATGAGCCGCGAAATCGTGCGCGAGCATGGTGTCATGCTTTTGCTGGGCAGCATGCGTGCGGAAGAACGTCTGGCAGCCTTTTTGCTCAACTTGGTGCAGCGACTTCATGCCCGGGGCTTTTCACAATCCGAACTCCTGCTACGCATGACGCGAGAGGAAATCGGTAGTTACCTTGGCTTGAAGCTTGAAACGGTAAGCAGAACTTTTTCAAAGTTTGTTGAAGAAGGCATTGTGGAAGTCAAGCAGCGTCATGTCCGCATCATTGACACCGAGGCGCTCAAACTGATCGTCAACCATAACCAGCAGCCCTGCTGACACGCAATTGGCTGTTGCAAGTTGCAAAGCTGGCCCAAATATCTTGCGGGCCGGACTTTTTAATGACGGCTAACTTTCTTGGCACGGCCTTAAGGCCGCTGGTCAACTGGCGATGGACCGCGATTGACGTCGAAAGGCGACATCGCAAGCAGTGTGGTTAAAGCACTCGAAGCCATGGTCAGCAGCCAGAACACAAAAAAAGCCAGCGTATAAACAGCCTCGCGAGACATGGTCAGCGGCCGGCCAAACCAGTGCAGGCTCTGCGGATCAACCACCGCGAACACAAGCACTTCCATCACGCATGCCATCACGAACGCGGGCCATGCAATCCACATCATGCGTCGGGCCAGCATATGTTCAGGCCTTGCCTGGTCTTGAGAACTGTCTCGATGTATTAGCCATTTTCAGGGTTCAGCAGGCGCTGGAACACCCGTAGCAGCATGATTTCTGGCCTGCATCGCAGGCGCCATGTTGGTTGAGGATTGCGCATTCAGCCTTGCAGACTCAGACCTTGCGGCCTGACCGTAGCTGGTAACAACAGGATCTGGAATTTTGATGGCCAGGTAAAGAGTAATGAATGAGGCCACCACTACAACAGCAGGCCCTGCAAACACCATCCATACATGGCCGAATTTCCACCAGGGTTGTCCATCTTCTATGTTCATGACAGTTTCCGTTATTAGCGGGGCACCAGAAAGATCGATTTCTCGGTCACTCGCCCCGGGGAGTTGATAGCCTCAACTTCAAAATGAATCTCATGCGAGCCAGGAGTTGCAGCTTCATAGGGCAATTGCAAGGTGACCGGAACCCAGCGTGACTCGGTAGCATCCACCGAGAAGGTTCCATCTGAGGCCAGTATCAAGCCAGGCAAGCCGGTTGCCGTGATACGGTAACTCTGCATATTTTCCGTCGCATTCATCACCTGCAACCGATATACGTTTTCAATCTTTCCACCGCCGACAATTCGCGCCAGCGAAGCACGGTCACGGTCAACGTCAACCTTGAACGGTGAACGCAATGCCAGACTGGTGAACAAGGCAACAGTAACAGCCAACAAAATAGCGCTGTAAACCAGCACGCGAGGGCGGAATATCTTGCGAAGGAGTTGCGCTCTTCCCCAGCCTTGTGCGACAGCATTCTGGGTTGAGTAGCGAATCAAACCCCGCGGGTAATTCATCTTGTCCATCACGGTATCGCATACATCAATACACGCGGCACAACTGATGCATTCGTACTGCAGCCCCTTGCGGATATCAATACCCGTAGGGCAAACCTGTACACAGAGTGTGCAATCAATGCAGGAACCCAGATTCAGGGCTTTGGGATCAGCCTTTTTGGAGCGGGATCCGCGAGGCTCGCCACGTGCCTCGTCATAGGTGACGATCAATGTGTCCTTGTCGAACATGGCGCTTTGAAAGCGTGCATAAGGACACATGTACTTGCAGACCTGTTCACGCATGTAGCCGGCATTGCCATAGGTGGCGAATCCATAAAAGAAAACCCAAAAGGTTTCCCATGGCCCCATGCCTGCGGCCATGAAACTCATGCCAAGTTCCTTGATCGGCGTGAAATAGCCTACAAAGGTGAACCCCGTCCACAGCGACAGTGCAATCCACAGGAACTGCTTGCTGGCCTTGCGTATGAACTTATTGACAGACATGGGACTGGCGTCAAGGCGCAGGCGTGCGGAGCGGTCGCCTTCGGTGATCTTTTCCAGCCAGAGAAAAATTTCGGTATAGACCGTCTGCGGACAGGCATAACCACACCACTGGCGCCCCGCCACGGCCGTGAACAGAAACAGCGACAGAGCTGAAATGACCAGGATGCCGGAGAGATAAATGAAGTCCTGCGGGTAAAGCAGCAGCCCCAGGATATAGAAACGCCGCGCCTCCAGATCGAACAGAACCGCCTGGCGCTGCCCCCACTCCAGCCATGGCAGTCCGTAAAAAACAAGTTGGGTGATGAATACCATCGCCCAGCGCCACTTTGAAAACAAGCCTGTGACGCTGCGCGGATAAATTTTCTTTTGCGCTTGGTAAATGCTCATTGCTTCGCCGTCGCCACTTGCTGGCGCGGGTTGCAACGGCTCTCCGGCCATCACCGTGATGGGAATGACTTTTCGGGGAGCCGGCTTTGAGTTTTCCACAGGTACTGCTCCATGCAAAGCCCCAGTAGGGGCTTTGCTGGGTAAAAATCACTTCAGCGCTACTGCGCCTGGCTTGTTGGACAAGCTCCACACATAGGATGCCAAAACATGAATTTGGGATTCAGTGAGTTTATGCTCTTGGGCTGGCATCTGGTTCACCTTGCCATTGTTGATCATGGCCACAATGGCATTTTCACCCCATCCATGCAACCAGATGTCATCGGTCAGGTTAGGTGAGCCAATGGCCTGGTTTCCCTTTCCATCGGCACCATGACAAGCCGCACACGCGCCAAATTTGCTTTTCCCAAGAGCCGCCTTGACTGAATCGTGCGGACTTCCGGACAGGCTCAAAACATAATTGGCCACATTGCGTACGTCATCGGATGAACCGACAGCAGCGGCCATGGGCGGCATGTTGCCAATACGGCCCTTCGTCAGCGTTTCTACAATCTTGTCGGGCGTACCGCCGTGCAGCCAGTCTTTATCCGTCAGGTTGGGAAATCCTTTGCTGCCATGGGCGTCTGATCCGTGGCATTGCGAACAGTTGTTCATGAACAAACGTTCGCCAATCGCCATGGCTTGCGCATCACCGGCCACGTCCTCGGGCTTCATGCTGTTGAATTTGGCATACAAAGGTTCAACTTCCTTATTGCCCTTGGCCACTTCGGCTTCGTACTGACCAACCTGGCTCCAGCCAAACTTGCCTGCATAACTGCCGAGACCTGGGTACATCGCCAAGTAAGCCAGGGAAAATACCACGGTGATGATGAACAGCCACACCCACCAGCGCGGCAGGGGATTGTTCATCTCGCGCAGGTCGCCGTCCCAAACGTGGCCGGTGGTATTGTCATTGGCGGTCATGGCTTTGGCCTTGCCGCTAAACCACAAAAGCAGCAGGCAGGCAAAGATACCGACCAGAGAGATGGCCGTCACGTAGACCGACCAGAAATTACTGGTGAAATCGCTCATTTTTTTCTTCCTTATCCAGTTCTTTGGCGCTGTCTATTCGTCTTGTTTGAAGGGCAGCTGGGCCGCCTCTTCAAAACTTTTGGCATTGCGGCCGGACCAGGCCCATGCCACGATGCCAATAAATACGAAAAAAGTGGCCACCGTTACGATGGATCTGAGTGTGTTGATGTCCATGATCACCCGTCTCCTGGCTGTTTATTTGCGGTGAATTCCGAGCACCTGCAGATACGCAATCACTGCTTCCATCTCGGTTTTCCCCTTGACATCGGAAGCCGCCGCAGCAATTTGCTCGTCCGTGTAAGGCGCACCTACAGTACGCAGCCCTTGCATGTGAGTCTTGATGGAAGAATCATCCACAATGCTTTTTGTTAGCCAGGAGTAAGCCGGCATGTTGGATTCGGGAACCAGGTCACGCGGGTTATTCAGGTGAATCCGATGCCATTCATCGCTGTATTTACCGCCCACGCGTGCCAGGTCCGGGCCGGTGCGCTTGCTGCCCCACTGGAACGGATGGTCATACACAGACTCGCCAGCCACGGAATAAGGACCATAGCGCAGCGTTTCTGCCCGGAACGGACGAATCATCTGCGAGTGGCAGTTGTAGCAGCCTTCACGCACATAAATGTCGCGACCTATCACCTGCAGCGCGGTATAGGGCTGAAGCCCTTTGATCGGCTCCGTGGTGGACTTCTGGAAGAACAGGGGCACGATCTCCACCAGCCCGCCAAAGGCGAGCACGATGAGGATCAGCACGATCATCAGAAAATTGTTGGTCTCCACCTTCTCATGGGAAAGACCGCCGCTCGATTGTTGATTAGCCATGTTGTTGTTTTCCTCAAGCGTGAGCCACGGCAGCCGGGATGGTGACGGTGACTGAACGACCGGCCGTGGCGGTTTTGAATGTATTCCAGAGCATGATCACCATGCCGCTCAAATACAGCAAGCCGCCCGTCAATCGCAGTACATAGAAAGGGAAAGTGGCCTTGACCGATTCGACAAAGGTATAGGTCAGGGTGCCGTCAGTGTTGACCGCGCGCCACATCAGACCCTGCATCACGCCGGCAATCCACATGGCCGCGATATAGATCACGATGCCGATGGTAGCGGTCCAGAAATGGACTTCCACAGCCTTCATGCTGTACATCTGCTTCTGGCCGAAAAGGCGCGGGATCAGGTAGTACATGCTGCCGATGGTGATCAGGCCCACCCAGCCCAGGGCACCGGAATGCACATGCCCGACGGTCCAGTCGGTGTAGTGAGAAAGTGCGTTGACTGTCTTGATGGCCATCATGGGGCCTTCAAACGTGCTCATGCCGTAGAACGAGAGCGACACGATCAGGAAGCGCAGGATGGGGTCGTCGCGCAGCTTGTGCCATGCGCCCGACAGGGTCATGATGCCGTTGATCATGCCGCCCCAGCTTGGAGCCAGCAGAATCAGGGAGAACACCATGCCGACCGACTGGGTCCAGTCTGGCAAGGCGGTGTAGTGCAGATGGTGCGGGCCGGCCCACATGTAGGTAAAAATCAGCGCCCAGAAATGGACGATGGACAGGCGATAGGAGTAAACCGGACGCTCGGCCTGCTTGGGGATGAAGTAGTACATCATGCCCAGAAAGCCTGCCGTCAACAGGAAACCCACTGCGTTGTGTCCGTACCACCACTGCACCATGGCATCCTGCACACCGGCATAGGCGGAATAGGATTTCATGAAGCCGACTGGAATGGACGCATTGTTCACCAGGTGCAGCATGGCAATGGCAATGATGAAGGCGCCATAGAACCAGTTGGCCACATAAATGTGCCTGACCTTGCGGGTGCCGACCGTGCCGAAGAATACAAAGGCATAAGCCACCCAGACCAGCGTGATCAGGATGTCGATTGGCCATTCGAGTTCGGCGTATTCCTTGCCCTGGGTGTAACCCAGCGGAAGGGAAATGGCCGCAGACACGATCACCAACTGCCAGCCCCAGAAAACGAAGGCCGCCAGCTTGTCGGAAAACAAACGCACCTGGCAGGTACGCTGCACGACGTAAAGCGACGTGCCCATCAAGCCGCAGCAGCCAAATGCAAAAATCACCGCATTGGTGTGCAGGGGCCGCAATCGGCCATAGCTGAGCCACGGAATCCCGAGATTCAACTCTGGCCAGGCCAACTGGGCGGCGATGATCACGCCGACCAGCATGCCGACCACCCCCCAAACCACTGTCATGATGGCGAACTGCCGTACAACGGTATCGTTGTAGGTAGTGGCCTGTGCATTGGCAAATTTCATTTTTACCTCTTATCTAAAGAACACTGCAAGCGTACCGTCTAGTTACAAAACAAAGATTGACGTGAGTCAATCATCGCGAAGAATGCGCTCACCCTCGGCATCGATGTCCTCAAACTGGCCTCGATAAATAGCCCAGCCCAAGCCACCAAGAATGAAAAAAACCAGGATGACCGACAACGGAATCAGCAAAAAAAGGATGTCCATCAAAGGCTCTCCAAGGGTGCAATGGCTGTGGACAGCCGCAGGGCATTGAGCACGACCAGCAGTGAACTCAGCGCCATGCCCAGTCCGGCCAGCCAGGCTGGCAACCAGCCAAACACAGCCAGGGGCACGCAGACGGCATTGTAAATAGCGGACCCCCACAAATTCTTACGGATGATGACGAAAGTGCGCCGCGCCTGAAATAAGGTCTGCGCCACGCTGCCCAGCCGGTCACCCAGCACGACCAGGTCGGATTGCGCCTGCGCCAGAGGCACCGCCTGCCCAAAGGCAAACGACACATGGGCTCCCGCCAGAACCGGGCCGTCGTTCAGGCCATCGCCCACCATGGCAACCTTGTAGCCCTGCGACTGCAGGCCGCGCAGGAAGGCGAGTTTGTCCTGCGGCGTGCAGCCGCCCTGGGCGTGGTTGATGCCGGCTTGACGGGCAACGCGGGCGACGGATTCGGGCAGGTCACCCGAGAGCAGATAGACCTGCACGCCCTGGGCCGTCAACGAAGCCACGGTAGCATGGGCGTCAGGGCGCAAGTCTTCCTGCAATTCAAAGGTGGCGATCCAGCCTTGCTCGTCGCTCAGGCAGGCATGCAGCGCTGGCGTAGCGGGCGCAGCCACATCGCAAAACCGGGCTGAGCCCAGTCGCGCCATGACGGCGGACGCCGGCCTGCCGTGAATGCAAAGCCGGCCCGAGACGCCCTGGCCGGCGGCTTCTTGGGCCTCTTGCACGACCCATGCCTCATGCTGCAAGGCATCGCCCTGCCCGGCCGCGACCAGCGCGCGCGACACCGGATGCAGCGAGTGCTGCGCCAGCGCGGCTGCCATGGCCAGGGCATCGTCTTTTGAAACGCCTTCGCGGGTATATACCTCGCCGAGTGCAAAAGCATCGCGCGTCAGGGTGCCGGTCTTGTCGAACACCACCGCATCCACGCTGGCCATGGCTTCCAGCGCCTGCAGGCGCCGCACCAGTACGCCGTTGCGCGCCAGGGCTCCGGCGCTGGCGAGCATGGCCGCCGGCGTGGCGAGCGACAGCGCGCAGGGACAGGTCACGATCAGGACGGCCACCGCCACCATCAGCGCATGGCCCGGGTCATGCGACCACCAGTAGGCGCCGGCGCCGCCGGCCGCCAGCAGGACAAAAACAAGGAATGGCTTGGCAATGCGGTCCGCCAGCTGAGCCAGCTTCGGCTTGGAGGTCGAAGCGCTTTCCATCAGCGCCACAATCTGGGCAAACCGCGTCTCGCTCCCGGTCAACTCAACCTGCACGACGACGGCGGCAGACAGATTGTGGCTGCCGGCAATCACGATGCCGCCCTTGCCGCGCGGCAGGGGCCGGGATTCGCCCGTCAGCAGCGATTCGTCAGCCAATGTGCTGCCTTCCAGAATGAAGCCATCGGCCGGAAAAGCCTCGCCCGGCAGCACCCGTATCACATCGCCCGCGCTGAGCCGGCGCACCGCCACGCGCTCGAAGACACCGTCGGCGCCGCGCCGCTCCACGCTGTCGGGCAGACGGTTCATCAGCGCTTCGAGCGCCCCTGCAGTGCGGTCGCGCAGGCGCAATTCCAGCCAGCGCCCGGTCAGCAGGAAAAACACAAACATGGTGAAGGAGTCGAAATACACTTCGGCGCCGAAAATCCCGTTGGGCTCGAAGGTTCCCAGGGAACTCACGACAAAGGTAATCCCCATGCCCAGCGCAACCGGCAGGTCCATGCTGACGCGGCGGTGGCGCAGGTCGCGCAGCGCATTGCGGAAAAAAGGCGCGCAGGAAAACAGCAGCACCGGCAGCGAAAGCACCCAGGAAGCCCAGCGCAGCAACTGCGCCATGTCAGGCGCCAGGTCGCCCGGATCGGCCACATAGGCCGGCCATGCATACATCATCACCTGCATCATGCACATGCCGGCCACACCCAGCCGCCACAGCACCTGGCGCGTTTCGACACGCCGGCGGTCGTTGGCAAAGGCATCGTTGGCGGGCACGGCCGGGTAGCCGGCGCGGGCGGCAGCCTGCATCCAGCCGGACGGCTTGGTGGCCTGGTCCGACCAGACAATGCGGCCGCGATGGCTAGCCGCGCTGACGTCCGCCGACAGCACGCCCGGCACCCTGCGCAAGGCATCTTCAATGGTGAGCGCACAGGCCGCGCAATGCATGCCTTCGAACACCACGCTGGATTCCCAGCAGGAAGGCTGCGCGGCCAGGGAGCGGCTGAAGGCTGACCATTCGTGCGGATCATCGAGCATCGCCAGCGGCGTGGCACTGACCGCCGACTCAGGCAATTCGCCCGGCAGGCTGGATGGGGACAGGGGAAGAAGTGACAGGCTGGCCGTTTGCATGATGGCGCAGCTTAGCCCTTTTATCGGCTGAAGTCTTGACTTGAATCGAATACCGCACTGATACGCCGCAAAAGCCACGTCGTGACCCCCTTGAGGCAGGGGCGCCGGCGCGGATCCTAGAGTTCTTTCACGGCAGCCAGCCGCCGCATGATCTGCTGGACGACGTCGCTCTGCATGTCGCGGTAGAGCAGGTTTTCTTCGGCTTCCTTGGCCAGCACCGCCGACTCGTTGAAGCTGATGTCGCGCTGAAGTGCAATTTCGGTTGCCGGAATCAGCTCCTTGCCCGCCAGGGTCCGCAAGCGGAACACAAACCGCAGCCGCAACTGGAACTCGCGCACCTGGCCCGACGAGTTCAGGCTGAGCACCACCTTTTCGCGCTGGTCCTGAAGCACGTCAAGAATGACCTGCGCCTCGTTGATCCGGCGCGCATCGCTGATCACCTTGACCTTGCCGGTGGACTCCAGCGAGCGCCTGAGTTCCACGCCCAGCGGCGAGGACTCGGCCAGTCCGCTGTACAGCGTGGTGAACGCAAAATTGGGCGCCTTTCTCAGCGCAAAGCCGCAGCCGCTCAGGCTGGCCAGCGCCAGTGAAGCAGAGGAGGCTGCAAAGACCAGAAAAGCGCGACGCTGCATGGGGTGCCTTTTGCGTGAGTTGTCTTAAACGACGATGTTGACCAGGCGGCCCGGCACCACGATGACCTTCTTGGCGGGCGCGCCTGCCGCCTGCCTGACGAAAGCCTCAGAAGCCAGCGCAGCCGCCTCGATCACGGCCTTGTCGGCGCCGGCCGGCACCGTGACCGATCCACGCAGCTTGCCGTTGATCTGCAGCATCAGTTCGATCTCGTCCTGCTGCAGGGCGCTGGTGTCCACTTCAGGCCATGGCGTGTCGAGCAGGTCGCCAGCCTCGGCGGCATAGCCGAGTTCGGACCACAGGGCATGCGTCAGGTGCGGTGCCGCCGGATACAGGCAGCGCAGCAGGACGCTGAACCCTTCGCGCAAGGCAGCCACGGAAGCCGCCGAGACTTCGCCCTTGAAATCTTCCAGCGCATTGAGCAGTTTCATGCCGCCCGAAACGACGGTGTTGTACTGCATGCGCTGGTAGTCGTAGTCCACCTGCTTGAGCAGGGTATGCACTTCCAGCCTCAGCGCCTTGGTTTCTTTATCAAACAGGCCTTTTGCGCGTTCTGCATCTGCACTATTAGCTCCTGAATTCATAGCATTGAGCTTGACGCCGAAATTCCAGACCCGGCGCAGGAAGCGGTAGGAACCCTCCACGCCCGCGTCGTTCCACTCCAGCGTGGCTTCGGGCGGCGCGGTGAACATGGTGTACAGGCGCGCGGTGTCGGCGCCGTATTTTTCAATGATGTCCTGCGGATCGACGCCGTTGTTTTTCGACTTGGACATGGTGCCCACGCCTTCGTAGTCGATGGCCGTTCCCACCGGCAGGTCGCCCACGGCATTCTTCAGCCGGGCGCCGGTGACCTTGCCGGTGTCATCGAGCACATGCTCGACATCGTGCGGCCAGAAATATTCCTTGGCGCCCTTGTCGGTGCGGCGCGAATAGATGTGGTTGAGCACCATGCCCTGCGTCAGCAGCTTGGTGAAGGGCTCATCGACCTTGACCAGTCCGAGGTCGCGCATCACCTTGGTCCAAAAACGGGCATAGAGCAAATGAAGAATCGCATGCTCGATGCCGCCGATGTACTGGTCCATAGGCATCCAGTAGTCGGCGCCCCCGGCCACCATCGCTTCGCTGTTCTTCGGGTCGCAATAGCGCATGAAGTACCACGAACTGTCCACAAAAGTATCCATGGTGTCGGTTTCACGCCGCGCCGGCTTGCCGCAGACCGGGCAGGTCACGCCGGCGTGAAAGCCTTCGTGCCTGTGCAGCGGATTGCCCGAACCATCGGGGATGCAATCCATCGGCAGCACCACCGGCAGATCTTTTTCCGGCACCGGTACGGCACCATGGTCGTCGCAGTGGATGATGGGAATCGGCGTGCCCCAGTAGCGCTGGCGGCTCACGCCCCAGTCGCGCAGTCGCCAGGTGGTTTTTTTCTCGCCGAGGCCCAGCGCCGCCAGGTCGGCGGCGACGGCATCGACAGCGGCCTTCAAGCCCAGGCCGTCATATTTGCCGGAGTTGATGGCAGTGCCGTGCTGCTTGTCGCCGTACCAGTCCGCCCAGGCATCAAGGCTGTAGGCCTGGCCCTTCACATCCGTCACCTGCTTGATGGGCAGGCCATATTTTTTGGCGAACTCAAAATCGCGCTCATCATGCGCCGGAACACCCATCACCGCGCCGTCGCCGTAGCTCATCAGCACATAGTTGCCGACCCAAACCTCGACCTTGTCGCCCGTCAGCGGATGCGTGACGAACAGGCCGGTAGGCTGGCCCTTTTTCTCCTGCGTGGCGAGTTCGGCTTCGGTCGTGCCGCCAGACTTGCATTCCTCAATAAAGGCCGCCAGCGCAGGGTTGCTTGCAGCGGCATGCACCGCCAGCGGATGCTCGGGCGCCACGGCGCAGAAGGTCACGCCCATGATGGTGTCGGCGCGGGTGGTGAAGACGTACATCCTGCCGTCACCAATCAGTGTGCCGGATGCGTCCTTGATGTCGTGCAGAAACGCAAAGCGCACGCCTTCGCTCTTGCCGATCCAGTTTTCCTGCATCAGCTTGACGCGCTCGGGCCAGCCGGGCAGCTTGTGTTGCACGCTGTCGAGCAACTCTTCGGCATAGTCGGTGATCTTGAGGTAATAGCCCGGAATCTCGCGCTTTTCAACCGTGGCGCCAGTGCGCCAGCCCTTGCCGTCAATCACCTGCTCGTTGGCCAGCACGGTCTGGTCCACCGGGTCCCAGTTCACGACCTGGGTCTTGCGGTAGGCAATGCCTTTTTCCAGCATCTTCAGGAACAGCCACTGGTTCCACTTGTAGTAACTCGGATCGCAGGTGGCGATTTCGCGGCTCCAGTCAACCGCCAGCCCCATCGCCTGCATCTGCTTTTTCATGTAAGCGATGTTGTCGTAAGTCCATTGGGCCGGCGGCACGCCGTTTTTCAGCGCGGCATTCTCGGCCGGCAGGCCAAACGCATCCCAGCCCATCGGCATCAGGACGTTGTAGCCCTTCATGCGCAGGTAGCGGCTCAGCATGTCGTTGATGGTGTAGTTGCGCACATGGCCCATGTGCAGCTTGCCGCTAGGGTAAGGCAGCATGGAGCAGGCGTAGTATTTCTTGCGACTCGCGTCTTCGGTCACGCGGTAGGCGTCGGCGGCATTCCAGTGGGTTTGCGCGCTGCGCTCTACGTCGAGGTGGTTGTATTTGTCTTGCATGAAAAATCCGGATACCGAAAAAAGAACCCCGGCGCGGGGCGGGCAGCCTAGAACTGCGAACAGGTGATTTTAGAGGCTGGACGCGCCGCAGCCGCTCAACGGCCTGCCGGTGCGGCCAAGGCGGCGGCTGGCGCGGGCTCGGCGACAAAACCGATGCGGCTGAGCCCGGCTTTTTGCGCCACGCCCATCACCTCCACGACCTTGCCATACGGCACGGCTTCGTCGGCGCGCAACTGCACTTCGGTGTCTGGATTGCGGCTGGCGGTTTGCGTCAGCTGGCGCGCCAGTTCTTCCAGGGCTATCGGCGTGTCGTTCAAAAAAGCCTGGCCGGACTGATCGACGACCAGCGTGACGAAGCGGGGCGTATCGACCGCCCTGGCGGCGTCAGTCTTGGGCAGGTCCAGCCGGATGGTACTGGCCAGCAAGGGCGCGGTGATGATGAAAATCACCACCAGCACCAGCATCACGTCCACCAGGGGCGTGACGTTGATGTCGCTCATGGGCGGTGCGCCCTTTGTGCGTTCGAGCCGCCCAAAAGTCACTCAATGATCTCCGACAGGGCTTCACTTGCCCGGGGCGGCCCAGCGCTGCGTTCTGCAGTCGCCCGGATGTTGTCACCGTCAGTGAGCAGTTCCCGCAAATCGAAGGCAAACCCTTCCAGGTCGGCCTCGATGCGGCCAATGCTGCGGCCAAACACGTTGTAGGCCAGTACGGCCGGAATCGCCACCGCCAGGCCGGCGGCGGTCATGATGAGCGCCTCGCCCACCGGGCCGGACACCTTGTCGATGGTGACTTGCCCCGCCGTCGCCATGCCGGTCAGCGCATGGTAAATGCCCCAGACCGTTCCCAGCAGCCCGACAAAAGGCGCGGTGGAGCCGACCGTGGCCAGCAAGATCTGGCCAAACTGCAGTTTTTGCAGAATGGCATGCAGGGCGTCGCGCAGCACGCGCGTGAGTTGCGCCGCCTTGTCGCCCGCCGTGGCCAGCGTTCCATGCGCTCGGGTTTGCGTTGCAGCGATCAGCGGCAGGACCAAGGCATCGCGGTCGAATGCCGCCACCTTCTCGCAGGCGGCGTCCACCGAGGGCGACTGCCAGAAAGCGGCCGTGCTGCGCGCCACATCGCCCACGGCGCGGTGCAGCAGCCAGGTTTTCCACAAAATGACGACCCAGCTGGCCACCGACATGGCCAGCAACAGCACCGCGACCAACTGGCTGACAAGGCCGCCTTGCGTGAGGAGGGCCAGCAGACTCATCGCCGAATCACTTCAGATTGAGTACATCGAACATGTCAAACAGGCCGCTTGCCTGGCTGTCCAGAAAACGGGTCGCGCGCAGGCTGCCCTGGGCATAGGTGGCCCGGCTGGAGGATTTGTGGCTGATTTCGATGCGCTCGCCGTCACCTAGAAACAGCACGGTGTGGTCGCCGACGATGTCGCCGCCGCGTATGGTGGCAAAACCGATGCTCGACGGGTCGCGCTCGCCGGTGACGCCTTCGCGCGCATAGACCGCGCAGTCCTTGAGGTCGCGTCCCAGCGCGCCGGCAATCACCTCGCCCATCTTGAGCGCGGTGCCCGAAGGCGCATCGACCTTGTGGCGGTGGTGCGCCTCGATGATTTCGATGTCGTAGCCGGTGGACAGCGCCCTGGCCGCCATTTCCAGCAGCTTGAGCGTGACATTGACGCCCACGCTCATGTTGGGCGCCATGACGATGGCGATGTCCTTGGCGGCAGCCGCAATCTCGGCTTTCTGCGCATCAGAAAACCCGGTGGTGCCGATGACCAGCTTGATGCCCAGTTCGCGGCAGACCGCCAGATGGGCGAGCGTGCCTTCGGGCCGGGTGAAGTCAATCAGCACACGCGAATCCTTGAGGCCCTCGCGGAGGTCGGAATGGATCAGAACGCCGCTGGCACGGCCGGCAAACGCGCTGGCGTCCGTGCCGATTGCAGCACTAGCGGGACGATCAAGCGCGCCCGTCAGCAGGCAGTCGGTGCTGGCATTCACCGCGTCGATCAGCATCTGGCCCATGCGGCCGCTGGCTCCGGCGACGGCAATCCTGTGGGGGCGGTCTTGCGCCATGGTGCCCGCGCTCACTGCCTGGGGCTTTCGAGCGGCGGATAGACCGTGGCTGACGGAGCGGCCGGCGCACTGGCGGACTCCGAAGAGGGTTCTGATTTTGCTTTGGAAGAGACTGACTTTTCAGCGGCCTTGAGTTGCTCTTCAGTGGCCTCCAGAACCGGCACCTTTCCCAGTGCGCGCTTGTTGGTCAGGGTGGAAATGAACTCTGCCTCGCTGGGCATGGCGTCGCCCGAAAACCGCTCCAGCTGGTCGCCCTTGAAGAACACGGTGTATTTGAAAGCCTGGGGTTCAACGCCCTGCCGCTTCAGGGTAAAGACGTAGTCCCACCGGTCGGCATGAAACAGGCTGCTCATCAAGGGCGTTCCAAGCACCGCCTTGACCTGGTCGCGCGACATGCCGGCCTGGAGTTGCTCGACCTGTTCCTTGGAGACAAAGTTGCCCTGGATGACGTCTATCTTGTAAGGCGTGATCCAGTTGACCGGGTTGACGGAACTGCTGCTCATGGTCTTGCTGCTGCAGGACGCCAGCACAACACAAGCTACGGCAACTAGGATTTTTGGAATGCTGTAATGAGGATTTGCAGGCAGGGCAGACATAGTGGAAGGTGTAGCGATATGATCAATCATTGTAGCGGCTGGGTGCTTCCAGGCCCGTTTCCAGACTGCCCGGGACCGCGCCCCTTCCCCCTAAAGAGATTCCAGAGAGATGCCCATGAGCAACATTGATGAGCTGAAAAACACCGGCCTGAAGGCAACCTTGCCACGCCTGAAAATCCTGGAGATTTTTCAGGGCGGCAAGCAACGCCACATGACGGCCGAAGACGTTTTTCGTGTCTTGCTCGAAGAACGCTCGGACATAGGCCTGGCCACGGTGTACCGGGTTCTGATGCAGTTCGAGCAGGCAGGGCTGCTCAACCGCAGCAATTTCGAATCCGGCAAGGCGGTGTACGAAATCAACGAAGGCCAGCATCACGACCATCTGGTTTGCCTGGACTGCGGCAAGGTGGAGGAGTTTTATGACGCCGAGATTGAAAGGCGCCAGAACGCAGTGGCCGAACTCAAGGGCTTTGCCATCGCCGACCATTCGCTGTCGATTTATGCCCATTGCACCAAGACCGACTGCCCCAACCGGCTGGCAGCGCCCGGGCGGCACCACCCGGCCTGAATTTTCACAGAATATGAATCAAATCACCCCTGTGCGCACTACACACGGGCACAAGCAGCTATCTATTTAATAGCAGCCAGGCAACCGTACTTCAGTCGTCCTGTTCCATGGCGCGTCGGTGGCGCTCGACGAATTCCTGGTAGGTATTGATGCCGCGCAACTGCAAGATGGCATTGCGCACAGCCGCCTCGACCAACACCGCGATGTTGCGGCCGGCTTCCACCTGGATGATGACCTTGCGCACCGGAACGCCCAGCACGTCCTGCGTCAGCGGCTCATACGGGATGCGTTCGTAGTCCCGCTCCAGCGTTTCACGGCGCACCAGATGCACGATCATTTTCAGGCGCATCTTGCGGCGCACCGCCGTTTCGCCAAAAATCGCCTTGATGTCGAGCAGGCCGATGCCGCGCACTTCAAGCAGGTTTTGCAGCAGGTCAGGGCAACGTCCTTCAATGGCCGTCTGATTGATCCGGAACAGGTCGATGGCGTCATCGGCCACCAGGCCATGGCCGCGTGATATCAGTTCCAGCCCCAGCTCGCTTTTGCCAAGCCCCGACTCGCCGGTGATCATCACGCCCATGCCCAGAATGTCCATGAACACGCCGTGCATCGACGTACGCTCGGCAAAATGCCTGGAGAGATACGCCCGCAGCACATCAATGACAAAGGCTGCCGACTCGGGGGTGGCGAACATGGGCAACTGGGCGCGCTCGCACATTGACAGCAGCGTGTCAGGCGCGGTCTGGCCGTCGGCAACCACCAGCACCGGCGGCTCCAGCGTGATGATGCGGGAAATTCGGCGGGCGCTGTCCTCGGGGCCGACATGGGACAGGTAAGCTACTTCGCGCTCACCCAGGATTTGCACGCGATAGGGGTGGATGTAATTGAGGTAGCCGACCAGATCGGCCCCGGAGCGTGCTTCGCTGACCGCCACTTCATCAAAGCGCCGTTCCGAAGCCCCCAGCCCGGCGACCCACTCCCACTTCAGGGTGGCGCGGTGATCTTCGAACAAGACATCCGCGCTGACAACGGTGGGCTTCATGCCGACCTGTCATTCAAATGCCGCAAACTCATGAACTGACTTCGTGGGCAGACTGCCAGGAAGCAATCAGCTGGTGCAGGGCCGCCGCATCAGGACTGGTCTTGAGTTGCTCACGCAGTGCGCTGTCGCTCAGCATCTCGGCAATTTCAGAAAGTATTTCCAGGTGCTTTTGCGTTGCCGCTTCGGGAACCAGCAAAAACACCAGTAAATTGACGGCCAACTCATCCGGCGCATCAAAACCGATGGGTGTCTGCAACTGGAAAATCGCAGCCATCGGCGTTTTCAGGCCTTTGATGCGGCCATGCGGGATGGCAACCCCATGGCCCAGCCCGGTCGAGCCCAAGCGCTCACGAGCGAACAGGCTGTCGGTGATGAGTGCGCGATTCAGGCCATGCAGGTTTTCAAACAGCAACCCGGCTTCTTCAAACGCGCGCTTTTTACTGGTCGCCTCGACGCGAACCAGCACTTGGGGAGGGGGCAGAATTTGCGAAAGACGGTTCATAACGCTCTTTTAATCGCCGAATTATGCACTTTACAGTGGATTGGTTGAAAGACAGGCAAAAAAAAGCCGTTTGCCATTGCAAACGGCCTGGCATGCAACCCTTTTACCGGGTTGGTCCTGAAAGCAAAACCTGTTTGTACATCTGTTTGATGGTGAAGTGCGCTCGACCCGTCAAGGCATGCGCACTGCAAGGTATTCGGGTCAGGCTCAAGCTTCTGCGCGTTTTGCGCAAATATGTCCATGGTCCTGGACTTTGGTTTTATAGCGGCCGACCTGCCGATCCAGCTTGTCCGCCAGTTCATCGACAGCCGCATACAAATCAGCATGAGAACTTTCAGCAAACAAATCACGGCCCTTGACATGCACATTGCATTCGGCCCGCTGGCGTTTTTCCTTCTCCGTCATGTTGTCTACGGCCAGTATCACTCTTACATCGACTACCTGATCGAAATGCCGGGTAATACGATCCAGCTTGCTCATCACATAGCCGCGAAGTGCAGGGGTAACCTCAAGATGGTGACCACTAATCGTCAAGTTCATACAGAGACTCCTTGTCCAAATTGATTGGAACTGGTTGAAAAACGCTGCCAGACACGTAAAGCAAAGCAGCAGACGGGACACTCTCTTGTCTTCACTATGCCTTCTATAACCTCCAATTGCAAGCCATCGTCATCAAAAACATGGGTAGCTCTACAGCGGACCACCTTGATCTAAATCTGGCAAAGTTTGTTGATTGCATGGCTTTTGCTCTCAACTACAACTAAAAAGAATTCAGCCTTTAACAACCTTCAATCATTTTTTGGTTACAGAATCCAATGAAGTGTTAATAAAAGTTTCTCAATCGCTTGGGTCGAAGAATAAAAAAGCGCGTGCGGCCAAAATTCTTCCGCCCATTTTTATGGGCGGCAGTTTTCGCTTTCACGGGTTGCGCTGACGTTTGCCAAGGCAGCTTCTGGCGAACATTGAGCACCTGGAAGAGTCGGTTCTGCGATGGATAAACAGCATTCGCAATGCCATAATCGCGTTTTATTTGTTACGGGGAAATCCTTGGAAAGCAGTCCCAGTTGGCCGCTTTCAACACCGCAGACCGACGACCAGTGACGTCTGGAAGCGGGTTGAAAGCGATGCCTCCATCCACACAACCCGCTCCTGCGCCAAGGCCTGAATCACGCCTTGCGCAGGCCCATGCACATCAAAAAGCCGTCTGTCATGCTCAATATTTTCACGCTCGCCAATGGCCGGCTGTTCCAGGAAGAAATCGAATCCCTGGAAGAACTCTCCAGGTTCCAGCCCATCTGGGTTGACCTGGAATCTCCTACCCTCGAAGAAAAACGCTGGATCAAGCAGTATTACGGCCTGTCGATTCCCGAAGATGCGATGGACGAGGACATTGAAGAGTCCGCGCGTTTTTACGAGGAAGACAACGGCGAGTTGCATATCCGCTCGGACTTCTTGATTGCCGATGAAGACGAGCCACGCACGGTGCGGGTGGCTTTCATCCTCAACCTGGTCAACGATGACCTGAAAAGCAAGGGTGTTTTATTCTCGATCCATGATGAAGACGTGCCGGTATTCAGGCTGCTGCGCATGCGTGCGCGCCGCGCGCCAGGCCTGATCGAGGACGCCAAGGAAGTGCTGCTCAAGCTGTTTGACGCCGACGCCGAATATTCCGCCGACACGCTCGAAGGCATTTATATCGATCTTGAAAAAGTCAGCACCAAGGTGCTGTCGGGCGATGTGACCGACGTGATGGCCGGCGAGGTGCTGGGCGCCATCGCCCGCCATGAAGACCTGAGCGGCCGCATCCGGCGCAATGTGATGGACACGCGGCGCGCCGTCAGCTTCATGATGCGCAGCAAGATGCTGAACGCCGAGCAGTTCGAGGAGGCACGCCAGATTCTGCGCGACATTGACTCGCTGGACTCGCACACGGCCTTCCTGTTTGACAAGATCAACTTTTTGATGGATGCCACGGTCGGCTTCATCAACATCAACCAGAACAAGATCATCAAGATTTTTTCGGTGGCCAGCGTTGCGCTGTTGCCGCCCACCCTGATTGCCAGCGTGTACGGCATGAACTTCAAGCTCATGCCCGAACTGGACTGGACGCTGGGTTATCCGTATGCGCTGGCCTTGATGATTGCCAGCGCCGTGGTGCCGATGTGGTATTTCAGGAAACGCGGCTGGCTGCAGTAGTCCGCACGGCCATTTCATGAACAAAAAATGGCTTTTACGCAGTATGGACGGGTGCAAGAAGCTATTTTTTTGATAGCAAATTCAGCAAATTCTCAATGATCAGGTGGGCATAGCGGCTGGCGACTGCCTCCACGAAACTAGGGAAATCCACATGCGCGCTGTCGTCGGCGCGGTCTGAAATGGTTCGCATGACGGCAAAGGGAACGCCGTAATCCATGCAGACCTGCGCAACGGCGGCGCCTTCCATCTCGACCGCCAGCACCGCATGGCCGGCGCCAGCCAGCAGGTCATGCAGGCTGCGTGATTCTTCAGCACTCGATACAAACCGGTCCCCGCTGGCGATCAGGCCCTGGTGAACGCAGGCGTCATGAAAGCCGTGGGTCGCCAGGCTTTCGTGCGCCAGCGCCTTGCTACTCGCCTCAAAGAGCAGTGCGCTCAGGGCTGCGTCGCAGTGAAACCGGGTTTTCCCGTACAGCGGCACTTCATAACGCGGAAACAGCGGCGAGGCATCGAGATCGTGCTGCACGAAATCGGTCGCGACCACCACATCGCCGACCTTCACGCCCTCGCCCAAGCCGCCCGCCACGCCAGTGAACACGATGCGGCGAACGCCAAAGCGCTCGATCAGCGCCGTGGTGGTGGTGGCCGCGGCAACCTTGCCGATCCTTGACAGGGCGAGCACCACGGGCTGGCCGTGCAGGCCTCCCAGCCAGAACTCGCGGCTCGCATGATGGACCTTGCGCGGCTTGTGCAGCAACTCGATGAGGCCGCGCTGCTCCTGCGGCAAGGCGCTGAGGATGGCAATGGGCGGTGCGAAAAGGTCGGAAGTCAATGGCATGGGTCGATTTTCGCCACAAAGCACGGCCCGAACCGGAGCCGCTCAAAAAATGGCGACCTGCGCCCCCCGAAAACCGTGCACGGGCTTAGCGCTTGTCGCGCAGTTCGCGGCGAAGAATCTTGCCGACCGGCGTCTTGGGCAGTTCGGTGCGGAACTCCACCACCTTGGGCTGCTTGTAGCCGGTGAGATTTTCCTTGCAATACGCACGTACCTGCGCTTCGGTCAGGTCGGGATTCTTCTTCACGATCACGAGCTTGACGGCTTCACCCGATTTTTCATCGAGCACACCGACGCAGGCGCATTCCATGACGCCGTCCAGTTTGGCAACGACGTCCTCGATCTCGTTGGGATAGACATTGAAACCGCTGACCAGGACCATGTCCTTCTTGCGGTCAATGATCTTGAAAAATCCGTTTTCATCCATGATGCCGACGTCGCCGGATTTGAAATAGCCGTCGGGGGTCATGACCTTGTCGGTCTCGTCAGGACGCTGCCAGTAGCCCGCCATGACCTGCGGTCCCTTGATAGCAATCTCGCCAGGCTGGCCAGGCGGCACTTCGTGGCCGTCGTCGTCAAGCAGCTTGAAATACGTTCCGGGAATCGGCACGCCGATGGTGCCGGTGAAAGCCTTGCTGTTGGTCGGGTTGCAGCTGGCCGATGGCGAGGTTTCCGACAGGCCGTAGCCTTCGCAAATCGGGCAGCCGGTTTTTTGCAGCCACAGCTTGGCCACGGCGCTTTGCACCGCCATGCCGCCGCCCAGCGAAATTTTCAGGTGCGACCAGTCCACCGTATTGAAGTCCGGGTGGTTGGCCAGCCCGTTGAACAGGGTGTTGACGGCCGGAAAGCTGTTGACCTTGTGCTTGGAAAGCTCCTTGAGCACCGCCGGAAGGTCACGCGGATTGGGGATCAAGATGTTTTTTCCGCCGGTCCGCATGCCCAGCATCATGTTCACCGTGAATGCAAAAATATGGTACAGCGGCAAGGCGCACACATAAGTAGGCTGCTCGCCCGCCGGCAGGCTGGCCATGGCCGGGCCGTTCCAGGCTTCGGACTGCAGCACGTTGGCAATCACGTTGCGGTGCAGCAGCACGGCGCCCTTGGAAACGCCGGTCGTGCCGCCGGTGTACTGCAGCACGGCAATGTCGTCGGGTTCGATAGCGGGCCGCTTGAGCGCGCCACGCGCGCCCTGCGCCAGGGCATCGTTAAAAGGCACCGCGCCCGGCAAGTTGAAGGGCGGCACCATCTTCTTGACGCTGCGCACCACGTAGTTGACGAGCATGCCCTTGAGCAGCCCCAACTGGTCGCCCATGGCGCACAGCACGATGTGCCTGACCGGCGTGTTGGCAAGGCACTGCTCCAGCGTGCAGGCAAAATTCTCGACGATCACGATGGCCTTGGCGCCTGAATCCTTGAGCTGGTGCTCAAGTTCGCGCGGGGTGTAAAGCGGGTTCACATTGACCACCACATAGCCGGCGCGCAAGATGGCCGCGACCGCCACCGGATACTGCGGCACATTGGGCATCATGATGGCAACACGGTCGCCCTTGGCCAGACCCAGGCCCTGCAGATAGGCGCCGAAAGCAACAGACAGGCTGTCGGTCTGGCCAAAAGTGATGTCCTTGCCCATGAAGCTGTAGGCGACGCGGTCGCGGTACTTCTTGAAGCTTTCTTCCATCAATGCGACCAGCGACGGATATTGCGAAGCATCAATGTCGGCCGGAACGCCTGCCGGATAAGCCTTTAGCCACGGGCGATCAGCAACCTCTGCGTTCATCAGTGCATTCATGCTCTTCGTCTCCATCACTTTTACTTGGCTTTCAGGGAATTTTCAGGGACAGCCGTTCTTCACGGCAATTGCGTTTTCCCCTAGGAATTCAAAATCACCAGAGGGGAAAAACCCTCTGGTTCAGCCACTTTTGGCGCCAACTGCGGCTGGCAAGCTTTATTTCCGGCCTATTCGATGGCCTTGCCCAAGTCCTCGATGACCTTCTTGGCATCGCCAAACACCATCATGGTCTTGTCCATGTAGAACAGTTCGTTGTCCAGCCCGGCATAGCCCGCGGCCATCGAGCGCTTGTTGACGATGACGGTCTTGGCCTTGTAGGCCTCCAGGATCGGCATGCCGTAGATCGCGCTGCCCTTGACGAGCGCCGCCGGGTTCACCACGTCGTTGGCGCCCAGGATGATGGCCACGTCGGCCTGGCCGAACTCGCCGTTGATGTCTTCCATCTCATGCACGAGGTCGTAAGGCACTTCGGCCTCGGCCAGCAGCACGTTCATGTGACCGGGCATGCGCCCTGCCACCGGGTGAATCGCGTATTTGACATTCACGCCCTTGTGGATCAGCTTTTCGGCCAGTTCGTTCACCGCATGCTGGGCGCGCGCCACGGCCAGGCCGTAGCCCGGCACGATGATGACGGTTTCGGCATTGCTCAGGATGTAGGCCGCATCATCGGCCGAGCCGGACTTGACCGGACGCTGCTCTTTCGAGCCGGTCGCGGCCGTGGTCGCTTCGCCGCCGAAGCCGCCCCCGATCACGTTGAAGAACGAGCGGTTCATCGCCTTGCACATGATGTAGGACAGGATGGCACCGGAAGAACCCACCAGCGAGCCGGCAATGATCAGCATCGAGTTGTTCAGCGAAAAGCCGATGCCCGCCGCCGCCCAGCCCGAGTAGCTGTTGAGCATGGACACCACCACCGGCATGTCAGCCCCGCCAATCGGGATGATGATCAGCACGCCCATGACGAACGACAGCGCCAGCATGGCGAAAAATGCCGTCCAGCTGCCAGTCAGCATGAAGGCCACGCCCAGCCCCAGCGTCAGCAAGCCCAGCACCAGGTTGATCTTGTGCTGACCGGGAAACGACACCGGCGCGCCCTGGAACAGGCGGAACTTGTACTTACCCGAGAGTTTGCCAAACGCAATCACCGAGCCGCTGAAGGTGATGGCGCCAATCGCCGCACCGAGGAACAGCTCCAGCCGGTTGCCCGCTGGAATCGGCTCGCCCTTGGCAACGATGCCGAAGGCGTAGGGCTCGGCCACGGCGGCCACGGCGATGAAGACGGCCGCCAGGCCGATCATGCTGTGCATGAAGGCCACCAGCTCGGGCATCTTGGTCATCTCCACGCGCCTGGCCATCATCGTGCCGGCAGCGCCGCCGACGAGCAGCGCACCCAGCACGTACACCATGCCGCCCGCATTGCTGCCAGCGGTCTCGACGATCAGCGCGCCGGTGGTCAGGATGGCAATCGCCATGCCGACCATGCCGAACAGGTTGCCACGCAGCGAGGTGGTCGGATGCGACAGGCCCTTGAGCGCCTGAATGAAGAAGACGGAAGCCACCAGGTACAGCAGCGTGACGATGTTCATGCTCATTTGGCGGCTCCTGCGTCAAGCGCGGCCACGGCAGGCGCCTTCTTTTCCTTCTTGCGGAACATCTCCAGCATCCGGCGCGTGACCAGGAAGCCACCAAAGACGTTGACCGCCGCCAGCGCCACGGCCAGCACGCCCATGGTTCGGCCCAGCGTGGTTTCGGTCAGCGCGGCAGCCAGCATGGCGCCGACGATGACGATGGCCGAAATGGCATTGGTCACCGCCATCAAGGGCGTGTGCAGCGCGGGCGTGACGGTCCAGACGACGTGGTAGCCGACGTAGATGGCCAGTACAAAAATGATCAGGTTGATGATGGTGTGCGAAACGGGATCCATGGTCTTCTCCTTCCGGGTAAGGGGGTTTTCGAGGCTTGAACGGGGGCGTGGCGAGCGGGACCGCTGGTCCCGGGCCGGCGCTTATTTGCGCTTGACTTCGCCGCCCTGGGTCATCAGGCAGGCCGCGACGATGTCGTCTTCCAGATCGATCTTCAGCGCACCTTCCTTGGTGATGATGAGCTTGAGGAAGTCGAGCAGGTTGCGCGCATACAGCGCGCTCGCATCGGCCGCCACCAGCGCCGCAATGTTGGTCTGGCCCATCAGCGTCACGCCGTACTTGATCACGGTCTTGTCCGCCTCGGTCAGCGGGCAGTTGCCGCCTTGCGCGGCGGCCAGATCGACGATCACGCTGCCGGGCTTCATGGCCATGACCATCTCCTCGGTCACCAGCACGGGCGCCGCGCGGCCCGGAATCAGGGCGGTGGTGATGACCACGTCGGCCTGCGCCACGCGCTTGGCGACTTCGAGCTTTTGCCGCGCCATCCAGCTCGGCGGCATGGGCCTGGCGTAGCCGCCCACGCCGACGGCCGCTTCGCGCTCCTCGTCGGTCTCGTAAGGCACGTCGATGAACTTGCCGCCCAGCGACTCGACCTGCTCCTTGACGCTGGGGCGCACGTCGCTGGCCTCAATCACTGCGCCCAGGCGCTTGGCCGTGGCAATCGCCTGCAGACCGGCCACGCCCACGCCCAAAATGACCACGCGGGCGGCCTTGACGGTGCCGGCGGCGGTCATCAGCATCGGAAAGAAGCGCTGGTACGCGTCGGCGGCCATCATGACGGCCTTGTAGCCGGCGATGTTGGCTTGACTCGACAGCACGTCCATGCTCTGCGCGCGGCTGGTGCGCGGCGCCGCTTCGAGCGAAAAGGAAGTCAGCTGGGCCGCGGCCAGGCGCTGCAGCCCGGCGGGATCGAAAGGATTGAGCATGCCGACCATCACGCTGCCCGGCCTGGCAAGCGCCATCTCGCTGTCCAGCGGGCAGCGCACCTTGAGCACGATGTCGGCGGCGTAAGCGCCCGCCGCATCGGTGATCTCGGCGCCGACGGCGCGGTAAGCCTCGTCGGGCACGCTGGCGGCCACGCCGGCGCCCGACTGGACGCGAATCGTGTGGCCCTGGGCCTTGAGTTTTTTCGCCGTCTCGGGCGTGATGGCAACGCGTGTCTCGCCGGCCGTGATTTCGGCGGGTATCCCAATCAGCATGGGTCTCTCCTCAATGTTTTCGTTTTCTTGGAGTCCCGGAGTGATCCAGGACGGAACATTTAGCTGTCGCACAGCTTACATGAGTTTTTTTGCAATTAAGGGGGGCATGACAGACTATCGCGCCTGAACAAGGCACGTTGGCGACCCATTCCCCATAAAAAAAGCCCCATCAATCTGTAACAGACGAATGGGGCCAGCAAGAAAAATGCCAGTGGCTGCGGCTTGGCCGCATTGCGTTGTGGCGAGCGGATTATTTCGCTGTCGGCATCACGAACTCGGCGCCTTTGCCAATGCTTTCTGGCCAGCGCTGCATGATGGATTTTTGCTTGGTGTAAAAGCGCACGCCTTCTTCGCCGTAGGCATGCATGTCGCCGAACAGGCTCTTCTTCCAGCCGCCAAAGCCGTGCCAGGCCATGGGCACCGGAATCGGCACGTTGATGCCGACCATGCCGACCTGGATGCGGCGGCTGAATTCGCGTGCCACATGGCCATCGCGGGTGAAGCAGCTCACGCCGTTGCCAAACTCATGGGCGTTGATCAATTCGACCGCTTCGGCCAAATCGTTCACCCGCACGCAGCCGAGCACCGGGCCGAAGATTTCTTCCTTGTAGATGCGCATGTCGGGCGTGACATGGTCGAACAGCGTGCCGCCCATCCAGAAGCCCTGCTCGCAGCCTTCGCCCGCATGGGCGCCGGTGAAGCTGCGGCCATCGACCAGCAGTTCAGCGCCCTCTTCCACGCCCAGGTCGATGTAGCCGGTGATGCGCTGGTGCGCAATGCCGGTGACGATCGGACCCATTTCCGCATCCAGGTTCACGCCGTTCTTGATCACCAGTGTTTCGGCCCTGGCCTTGAGCATCGGAATGAGCTTTTCGGCCACATCGCCGACCAGCACCGCCACTGAAATCGCCATGCAGCGCTCGCCGGCCGAGCCGTAGCCCGCGCCGATCAGCGCATCGACCGCCTGCTCCAGGTCGGCGTCGGGCATGACCACCATGTGGTTCTTGGCGCCGCCCAGCGCCTGCACGCGCTTGCCGTGATGCGCGCCGGTTTCATAGATGTAGTTGGCAATCGGTGTCGAGCCGACAAAGGACACGGCCTTCACATCCGGATGCACCAGCAGCGCATCGACCGCTTCCTTGTCGCCCTGCACGACGTTGAACACGCCGTCGGGCAAACCGGCCTGTTTGAGCAAATCGGCCATGAAGAGGCTGGCGCTCGGGTCAATCGGGCTGGGTTTCAAAACGAAACAGTTGCCAGCGGCAATCGCCACCGGGAACATCCACATCGGCACCATCACCGGAAAGTTGAACGGCGTGATGCCGGCCACCACGCCCAGCGGCTGGCGCAGCGTCCAGTTGTCGATGCCGGTGCTCACCTGGTCGGTGAAATCGCCCTTGAGCAGTTGCGGAATCCCGCAGGCAAATTCGACGATGTCGATGCCGCGCGAGACTTCACCCTGCGCATCGGTGAACACCTTGCCGTGCTCGGCGGTGATCAGGTGGGCCAGCTTGTCCTTGTTCTGGTTGAGCAGCTCCAGGAACTTGAACATGACGCGGGCGCGGCGAATCGGCGGGATGTCGGACCAGGCCGGAAAGGCGGCCTGCGCGCTGGCAACGGCGGCATCCACATCGGCTGCGCTGCCCAGCGCCACATGGCTAGAGACCGCGCCGGTGGCCGGATTGAACACCTCCTGGCTGCGCCCGGCGGCCGGCGTGACGGCGCTGCCGTTCAGGTAGTGGCCAATGGTGATCTGGGGAGCGACTTCGGCGGGCGATGAGAACATGGCAATCCTTGGGTGAACAAACGAATCAGCGAAGTCTAGGGTTTTGCGCCCGGTTTGATAAGACCCCGTGGATTGATTACATTGTTCAGATTCCTGAACAATGATGGCCTGAAATGTCCTCTGACCAGCTGGCCCCGCTCGTGGCCGATCTTCACCTGCTGACCGTGCTGGCGGCGACCCGCAGCTTCACCGAAACCGCCCGCCGGCTGGGTGTTTCCAAGGCATCGGCCAGCATGCGCATCAGCGAGCTGGAACGCAGCGCCGGGGTTTTGCTGGTGCGCCGCACGACGCGCTCGGTGGGCCTGACCGAAGCCGGGCAGCAACTGGTCAACGACATGCAGCCGGCGTTCCGGCGCATCAGCGAAAGCTACAGCGCGGCCTGCGACCTGGCGGGCACGCCGCGCGGGCTGATCCGGCTGACGGCGCCGGTCGCGCTGGGGCGCCAGCACCTGGCGCCGTGCATGGCCGCGTTCTTGCAGCAATTCCCCGACATTCACATCGAGCTGGAGCTGACCGACCGCTTCATCAATCTGGCCAACGAGGGGTTTGACCTGGCGATCCGGCACACCAACGCGCCGCCCGAAACCCATGTGGCCTGGGTGCTGTGCGAAACCCGTTCGCAGCTGGTGGCCAGCCCGCAGTACCTGGCGCGGCGCGGCACGCCCGCGCATCCGTCCGAACTGACCGCGCACGACTGCCTGCTCTACCTGCGGGACAGCCATGCCGGCAGCTGGACCTTTGCGCGTCCGGCGGGGCTGCCCGGCAAGCGCAAACCGGCCGATGGCGCCGTCGAGCGCGTGGGCGTGCATGTCGCGGGCTCGCTCAAGGCCAACAACAGCGAAGTGCTGCGCGAGGCCCTGCTGGCCGGCCTGGGCATCGGCCTGCTGCCTGATTTCAGCATGCCGCCCGCAGCCGATGGCAATGGAGCAGCTCCTCTGGTCCAGGTCTTGCCCGACTGGCAGGTCCAGGGCTTTTTCGGCGAGCGCATTTATGCCCTGCGGCCGTGGTCGGCGCAGGTGCCCAAGGCGGTCCAGTGCCTGGTCGAGCATTTGCGCCAGAGTTTTGCCAACGGTTTTCCGGCTGGGCTGAAAAACCTGTCGGCGCAATAAGTCTGCTGTCAAAAATGACCCGGATAATCTCGCGCATGAATACACGATGGAAACCCAATGTCACGGTGGCGGCCGTCATTGAACGGGATTTCGACGGCGTCCAGAAGTTTTTGCTGGTCGAGGAAGAAACCCGCGACGGCTTGAGGTTCAACAACCCGGCGGGCCATCTGGACCCCGGCGAAAGTCCGCTGCAGGCCTGCGTGCGCGAGACGCTGGAAGAAACCGCTTTTCATTTCACGCCAACCGCGCTGGTGGGCGTTTACCTGTCGCGCTTCGAGCGCTCCCAGCCCGGGCAGGACGAGCCGCTGGACATCACCTACCTGCGCTTTACCTTTTGCGGCGAGCTGGGTGCGCATGTGGCCGGCCAGCAGCTGGACAAGGGCATCGTGCGCGCCCTCTGGCTGACCGCCGATGAAATCAGGGCCAGCGCGCCCATGCACCGCAGCCCGCTGCTGCTGACCAGCCTGGAAGACTACCTGGCCGGGCGACGTTTTCCACTCGACGTGATCACCACGGACCCCTCAATTTTGCTACAAAAATAATAGCTGCTAGCGCTTATGGGACAAGCGCAAATGGCATATTTCATCATATTTTCATGGCCAGGGCTGCTTGAAGGATCGCTCCAGCACGCCCGGCGACAGGCCTTGAGCGCCAGCGTCAAGCACGGCCGGCGTCCAGCCCGGACCCTGCCAGCGCCTGGCCAACTCATGAAGTGCATCGCCCCTGTGCCTGTGCCTTGATTGCTGCAAGCAACGCATCAATGCCTTCAAAAGATGCAATTTACAACGCGGCCGCCTTTGCCAAGAATACCCGTCATCACCGCCCGTGCAAGCGCCCACCCACGCGGCCATGCAACAGGCAGCCCCTTCACATGAAGCGACGGCGGGAGCACCAGCAACCCGCGACGCACAGGAAACCCGATGCCGACACTGATCACCGCTTGCTACCGACCCAAAGGCTCGCCATGCTGAACCGCAAGATACCCTGCGTGCTGATGCGCGCCGGCACCTCGCGCGGCCCGTTTTTTTTGCGCGAATGGCTGCCCGAGGGCGACGAAGCCCGCGACCAGGCGCTGATCGGCGCCATCGGCGCGTCCGATCCGCTGCAGCTCGACGGCCTGGGCGGCGGCAGCACGCTCAACAGCAAGGTGGCCATCGTGTCGCGCTCCAGCCAGCCCGGCTGCGACCTGGACTATCTGTTTGCGCAAGTGGGCGTTGGCCACCAGTCGGTGGACACCCGGCCCAACTGCGGCAACATGCTGTCCGGCGTCGCACCGTTCGCGATTGAGCAAGGCTTGATCCCGGCGCAGGAGGGCCACACCACGGCACGGATTTACAACGTCAACACCGGCGCTCGTATCGACGTGACCGTCTGCACGCCCGGCGGCCGCGTCACTTACGAGGGCGATGCCCGGATTGACGGCGTGGCCGGCACCGCCGCGCCGATTCTGCTGAACTTCCTCGATGCCTGGGGCGCCATCACCGGCCAACTGTTCCCGACCGGGCAGCGCATTGACGTGATCGACGGGCTGGAGTTGACCTGCATCGACGCGGCCATGCCGCTGATGATCCTGCGCGCCAGCGACCTGGGCCTGACGGGCCGCGAGCGGCCGGCGGAACTCGATGCCGACACGGCGCTCCTGGCGCGCATCGAAGCGCTGCGCCTGGTGGCCGGCGCCCGCATGGGCCTGGGCGATGTATCGAACAGCGTGATTCCGAAGCCGGTGCTGGTCAGCGCGGGCGACGGCCCGCTGAGCATCACCTCGCGCTACTTCACGCCCCGGCGCTGCCATGCGTCGCATGCCGTGACCGGCGCCATCGGCGTGGCAACCGCTTTTGCCCTGCCCGGCACGGTGGCCAGCGGCATGGCCAGGACGGCGGGCAAACACCCGCTGACGGTGCTGCACCCAGCCGGGCAAATTGACATTGAAGTCGAGCTGCACGGCGAAGGCCAGGACGCCACGATTGAGCGCGCCGCGCTGGTGCGCACTGCCCGCAAGATCATGCAGGGCGAGTTGCACCTGCCCGGCTATGTGTTTCCCCGATCCAGCCCCGATCCGGCAGCGAGCCTTGATGCGGCCCGGCCCTTCCCCGGCAAGGACATCCAGATCATCGTGCCGACCAGCGCCGGTGGCGGCAACGACACCATGGCGCGCACGCTGACGCGCAAGCTCGGTCCGGTGCTGGGCCAGTCGGTGACGGTGGACAACCGCGCCGGGGCCAACGGCAGCATTGCCAGCGAATACGTGGCCGCCGCCCAGCCTGACGGCCATACCCTGATGTTTGGCTACATCGCCACCCACGGCATCAATCCGGCCTTGCAGGCGCTGCGCTACGACCCGGTGGCCGATTTCGCGCCGGTCGGGCTGGTAGGCCACTCGCCGACGCTGCTGGTCGTGCATGCCGACCTTGCGGTGCATAGCGTGGCGGAACTGGTGGCCCTGATCCGCTCCCAGCTCGGCCGCTTGCGCTACGCCTCGGCCGGCGAAGGCACGGCGCCGCACCTGGCGGCCGAACTGTTCAGGCTGCGCACCGGCATCACGCTGCCCGGCCTGGCCTATGCCGGGGCGGCACCGGCCATTGCCGACACCGCGCGCGGCAACGCCCAGCTGATGTTCCCCAGCCTCTTTACCGCCCAGCCCTATTTGCGCAGCGGCAAGCTGCGGGCGCTGGCCGTGGCCGGGCCGGCGCGCCTGGCCAGCCTGCCCGATCTGCCCACGCTGGACGAGGCCGGCGTGGCGGGGATCGAGCTGACGCAGTGGTACGCCTTGTTCGCGCCGGCCAAAACACCAGCGCCGGTGGTGGCGCAGTTGAACCAGGCGCTCAACACCGTGCTGCAAGACCCTGAAATCATCGCCCGCTTCGGCGCCGATGGCGCCCATGTGCAGACCAGCACGCCCGAGGAGTTGCACCGCCTGCTGCTCGCCGAGCGGCTGAAGTGGCGGCAGGTGGTTCAGCAGACGGGCCTGCGCATGGAGCCGCAGACGGCCGAGTAGCCAGCCGTTTGCCCCAGGCCCGTACCCGATTCGGAATTGAAATTCCAACCTTACGCACACGACAAGGAGACAACCATGAAACCCGCCAAGCTCATCAAACTGCTGTACGTCCAGGTTCTGATCGGCCTGCTGCTCGGCATCGCCGTCGGCCACTACTGGCCCGAGTTCGGCGCATCGCTCAAGCCGCTGGGCGACGGCTTCGTCAAGCTCGTCAAGATGATGATCGCGCCCATCGTCTTTTGCACCATCGTCAGCGGCATCACCTCGCTGGGCGAATCCAAGGAGATCGGCAAGACCTTGGTCAAATCCATGGGCCTGTTCTACGTGCTGACGATTCTGGCGCTGCTCACCGGGCTGGTGGCCGTCTTTTTGCTGCAGCCCGGCGCCGGCATGCACATCGACCCCAAGACGCTGGATGCCAGCGTTGCTGCCAAGTTCAGCAAGGGCTCGCCGATGGGCTTTACGGAATTCGTGCTGCACATCATCCCGACCTCGTTTTTTGGCGCCTTTGCCGAGGGCGAAGTGCTGCCGGTGCTGCTGCTCGCGGTGCTGTGCGGCTTTGGCCTGACGCACATCGGCCGCGCGGGACGGGTCGTGCTCGACGGCATCGACAGCTTCTCGCACATGCTGTTCGCCGCCTTCAGCCTGATCATGCGCGTGGCCCCGCTGGGCGCGTTCGGCGCCATGGCCTTCACGGTCGGGCGCTACGGCATCAAGTCGATTGGCTCGCTGGGCCTGCTGATCGGCACCTTCTACGTCGCCTGCGGCTTTTTCGTCGCCGTGGTGCTCGGCCTGCTGGCCCGCGCCCATGGCTTCAGGCTGTGGCAACTGATGCGCTACATCCGCGAGGAGCTGCTGGTGGTGCTCGGCACCTCGTCGAGCGAGCCGGTGCTGCCGCGCCTGCTGATGAAGCTCGAACGCCTGGGCTGCAAGAAGGGCGTGGTCGGCCTGGTGCTGCCCACGGGCTACTCCTTCAACCTCGACGGCACCGCGATTTACCTGACGCTGGCGTCCATGTTCATTGCGCAGGCCTGCGACATCCACCTCACCTGGGTGCAGATTGCCGGCATGCTGGGCCTGATGCTGCTGACCTCCAAGGGCGCGGCCGGTGTCACGGGCAGCGGCTTCGTTGCGCTGGTGGCCACGCTCACCGTGATGCCCGACCTGCCGGTGGCCGGGGTCGCGCTGATCGTGGGCATTGACCGCTTCATGTCGGAGGCGCGCGCGCTCACCAGCACCATCAGCAACGCCGTGGCCTGCATCGTGGTGTCAAAGTGGGAGCGCGCCTGTGACAACGACGTGCTGTTGCGCGAACTGGCGCAAGGCTATACGGAAGTGGCGCAACCGCAGCAGGAGATCGGCCCCTCCGCCATGCCCGTACCCCTGCCCAGTCACTGAACTGCGGTAAACCCAGGTCCGGCATTCAAGCCGGATCGCCAGCGGCCGGCTTGCGGGTCTTCAATGCCGTGCGCAGATGCTGGTGAAACATCTCGGCCGCCGGCCGGAGCTTGACGCCGTGGCGCCTCAAGAGGCCCACCCTGCGCACGGTTTGCGGCTGGCGCAGGGGCAGGCCCACCAGCGTGGCGTGCGTGGTGGACAGCGCCATGCGGGGCACGGCCGCCAAGCCCAGGCCCGCCTCCACCATGCCCAGCAGCGTCGCAACGTGGCTCACTTCGAACGCAAAGCTCGGGTTCAGGCCCGCCTTGGTCAGCGAATCGTCCAGCAGCTGGCGGTTGCCGCTGCTTCGCGCCACGGCAATCAGGCTTTCCTTCTCCACATCCGCCCAGTTCACCGTCTTGCGTTTGGCGAGCGGGTGTGTGCGCGGCATGGCCAGCACAAACGGATCATCGTGGATGGACTCGAAGGCAATCTCGGGCGTCAAGGTGTTCATGAAACCGATGCCAAAGTCAGCATCGCCCGAAAGCACGCTTTGCAGCACCTGGTTCATCGACTCATCGACCACCCGCACGCGGATGCCGGGGTAGTTCCGGGAAAAACTGCTGATCACACTCGGTAAAAAGTACAGGGCGGCCGACGGCACGCAGGCCACCGTCACGCGCCCGCCCCGGTGGGTGGCGATGTCGGCAATGCCAAGCATGGCCGACTCCAGGTCGTCCAGCGCGGTGCGCGCGCGCTCCAGGAACACCCGGCCCAGCGGCGTGAGTTCGACCTCGCGCGTGGTGCGGTTGAACAGGCGCGCGCCCAGGATGGTTTCCAGTTTGTCGATGCGCCGGCTCAGCGCCGGGGCCGACAGGTTGATGTGCTCGGCCGCCGCGCGAAAGCTGCCGCGCTCGGCCACGGCCACAAAACCCTGCAGTTGCTGCAAATCGAAATTAATGCGTGCCATGCAGCAATCGTAGCAAAAGTTGCACTTCACAGCCGATAACGATGGCGGGATGATGCCTCCCAGAGCCAAGGTCATGCACCTGATCCGAAACCCCATCGAAGGAGACATCCATGCCGCATTCACGAACTTCCCCCTCCCTGCCGTTGACATCGTCAACGCGCTCCATGCCCTTCAGGCCCGCACTGACCGGGCTTTGCATGGCGCTTCTGGCCACGATCTGCGGCCAGGCGCTGGCCCAGGCCTGGCCAGAAAAAGCCGTCACCATCGTCGTGCCCACCGCCGCTGGCGGCGCCAACGACGCCATGGCGCGCATCATCGGCCAGGGCCTGAGCACCCGGCTGGGCAAGCCCGTCATCGTTGAAAACAAGGCCGGCGCCAATGGCGCCATTGCCAGCGAGTACGTAGCCCGCGCTGCGGCCGACGGCTACACGATCATGTTCGGCTACATCGCCACGCACGGCATCAACCCGGCGCTGCAAAAACTCAAATACGACCCGGTGGCCGATTTCGAGCCCATCGGCATGGTGGCCGCGTCCCCGACCGTGCTGGTGATCAGCAACTCGGTGCCGGCCAGGAATGTCAGGGAACTGGTGCAGCTCATCAAGGCCAAGCCGGGCTCATTCAGTTATGCGTCGGCCGGCAACGGCACGGCGCCGCACATCGCCGGCGAGCTGTTCAAGCTGTCCGCCGGACTGGACGTGGTCAGCATTCCCTACAAGGGCTCGGCGCCGGCCGTGGTGGACACCATTGCCGGCAACACGCAGTTCATGTTTCCCAGCCTGTTCACCGCCTACCCGCAGATCAAGGGCGGAAAACTCAAGGCCATCGGTGTTGCGGGCGAGAAGCGCTCGCGGATATTGCCCGAGCTGCCGACCCTGGCCGAGCAGGGTGTTGCCAACGTCAACATGTCGCAGTGGTACGCCATGTTCGCGCCCGCCAGGACGCCCAAGGCCGTGGTTGAGCGGATCAACCGCGAAATGAACAGCGTGCTGGCCGACAAGGCGGTTCAGAAACGAATCGAGGACCAGGGCGCCGAGGTCGAAACCGGCACCCCCGAGCAGCTGAAAACCCTGGTGCAAAAAGAAGTGGCGCACTGGAAAAGCGTGGTGGCCAAAGCCCAGATAAAAGCTGAATAACCCAACCCCTTCCGAAAGAGCACTCCCATGAATTTGCAAGACTGGACCGGCCGCAGTGAAACCGTGCAGGACATTGCCACGGCAACGCCTTATGCCGCCTTGACCGCCACGCTCGACTGGCCGGCCACGCCGGGCCAGGAGCGCCCCGCGCCCGGCACCCCGCTGCCCAGCCTGTGGCACTGGCTGTACTTCCTGCCGATCCACCGGCAGTCCGAGATCGGGTCGGACGGCCACGCCCGGCGCGGCGGATTCATGCCGCCAGTGCCGCTGCCGCGCCGCATGTGGGCGGGCAGCGACTTCAGCTTCCACGAGCCGCTGCGCATAGGCGACACGCTGAGCCGGACCTCGACGATTGCCGATGTGAAGGAAAAGTCGGGCCGCACCGGCAGCTTGACCTTTGTCAAGGTACGCCACGAAATCCGCCGCAACGGCGCAGCAGAGGTCGCGCTGACCGAGCACCACAACATCGTCTACCGCGCCGCGCCCCAGCCCGGCGACGTGAGCCCGCCGCCGCAGGCCGCGCCTGAGGCATCGGCCTGGGAGCGGCGCATCGTGCCCGACGACGTGCTGCTGTTTCGCTATTCGGCGCTGACCTTCAACGGCCACCGCATCCACTACGACCGCAAGTACGTCACCGAGGTCGAGGGCTATCCGGGCCTCATCGTTCACGGTCCGCTGATTGCCACGCTGCTGATGGACCTGCTGCGCCGCCAGCAGCCTGATGCGAAAGTGCTTCGCTTCGAGTTCAAGGCGGTGCGGCCGACCTTTGACATCCACCCTTTTTCCGTCCACGGCCAGCCCTCGCCCGACGGCAAGACCGTGCGCCTGTGGGGCCGCGACCATGAAGGCTGGCTGACGATGGACGCCACCGCAACGCTCGCCTGATTCCTGACCAGGACCACTTTTATGCAACCCCTGAAAAACATCACCGTCGTCACGCTGGAGCATGCGATTGCCGCGCCGTTCGCCACGCGCCAGCTGGCCGACCTGGGCGCACGCGTCATCAAGATCGAACGTCCCGGCGTGGGCGACTTTGCGCGCGGCTATGACGAACGCGTGCGCGGCCTGGCCTCGCATTTCGTCTGGACCAACCGCTCCAAGGAAAGCCTCACGCTCGATGTAAAACATGAAGAAGCGCAGAAAATTTTGATGCGGCTGATTCTGGAAGAAGCCGACGTGGTGGTGCAAAACCTCGCGCCCGGCGCGGCGGCCCGGCTGGGTTTGTCCTACGAGGCGCTGTCGGCGCTCAAGCCCGGCATCATCGTCTGCGACATTTCCGGCTACGGCAGCGACGGCTCCTACCGCGACAAGAAGGCCTATGACCTGCTGATCCAGAGCGAAGCCGGTTTTGTATCGGTCACGGGCACGCTAGATACGCCGTCCAAGGCCGGACCGTCGATAGCCGACATTGCCGCCGGCATGTACGCCTACACCAACATCCTGGCCGCGCTGATGCACCGCCAGCAGACCGGCGAAGGCCAGCGCATCGACGTGTCGATGCTCGAATCGCTGACGGAATGGATGAGCTACCCGCTGTACTACGCGTTTGACGGCGCCCCGCCGCCGCCGCGCACCGGCGCCAGCCACGCCACCATCTACCCCTACGGCCCCTTCCCCGCCGGCGATGGAAAGACCGTGATGCTGGGCCTGCAGAACGAGCGCGAATGGAAAATCTTTTGCGAAAAACTGCTGCTGCAGCCCGAGCTCGCCACCGACGAACGCTTTTCAGGCAATGCCAAACGCAGCGCGGCGCGGGCCGAGTTGTCGGCGCTGATTGTTGAAGCGTTCTCAGGCTTTACCGCCGAGCAGGTGTCAAGCCGGCTGGAACAGGCCGGCATCGCCAACGCCCAGGTCAACAGCATGGCCGAGGTGTGGGCGCATCCCCAGCTCAAGGCACGCGGTCGCTGGCGCGAGGTGGAAACGGCTGCGGGCCGGGTTCCCGCGCTGCTGCCGCCCGGCTCGTGGCAGCATGGCGCGCCGCGCATGGACGCCGTGCCCGCGCTGGGCCAGCACACCGAGGCGATTCTGGGCCGCCAGGGCTACAGCGCAGAGCGCATTGGCGAACTGCGCGCTGAAGGGGTGATCTGACCATGTCCGACCACCCACCCCAGACCTACTTGTTCGTGCCCGGCAACCGCCCCGAGCGCTTTGCCAAGGCGCTGGCCTCGGGCGCCGACCGCATCATCCTGGACCTGGAAGACGCGGTGGCGCCTGGCGACAAGGCTGCGGCACGCGCCGCCATTGCCGAATGGATGGCCAGCGCTGGACAAGCGCAGGGCAAGGTGCTGATCCGCATCAACGACGCCGCGACCGACTGGCATGCGCAAGACCTGGCGCTGGCCCGCAGCGTGCAGGCGGTGTGCGTCATGCTGCCGAAATGCGAGGCCGCCGCCCAGGTGGCCGCCGTGCTGGCCGAATTGACAAGCAGCGCGACCGTGCTGCCGCTGATCGAAACCGCACGCGGCATGCTGGCCCTGCCCGACATCGCCGCCGCGCCCGGCGTGGCCCGGCTGGCCTTTGGCTCGCTCGACTACATGGCCGACCTGGACATTCCGGCGGACAGCCTGGCGCTGGATGTTGCGGCGTCGCAGATCGCCATCGCCTCGCGCGCCGCCGGCCTGGCGTCGCCGCTGGCGGGCGTCACGCCCGCGCTGGATGCCGCCAAGGTCAGCGACGACATGCGGCATGCGCGCAGCCTGGGCTTGGGCGCCAAGATGTGCATCCACCCCGCGCAGGTCGCCGCCGTGCGCGCCGCGCTGGCGCCCAGCGCCCAAGAGCTGGCGTGGGCGCATCGCGTGCTGCAGGCCTGGCAGGCCTCGGGCACCGGCGCCTTCCAGCTGGACGGAAAAATGGTGGACCGGCCGGTGGTCCTGAAAGCCCAGCGTATCGCGGCGCAAGCCGCCCGCACCGATTCAAGTCTCATCCTCTAAACATAAACCCCACAGGAGAACCCCATGTCAGCAACCATCATCGACTCCAGAATCTTCGGCGACATGTTCAGCGACGCCAAAATGCGCCAGGTCTGGTCCGACGAAAACCGCACCGCCAAGTACCTCGACATCGAGCGCGCGCTGGCCAAGGTGCAGGGCGAGCTGGGCCTGATCCCGAAAGAAGCCGCCGACGAGATCGTCAGGAACTGCAACATCGAGCAGATCGACTGGGCCAGGCTCAAGGCCAAGACCGAGCAGATCGGCTACCCCATCATTGCCGTGGTCAACCAGATCAATGCCGCCTGCCGTGACAAGCTGGGCGAATACTGCCACTGGGGCGCGACCACGCAGGACATCACCGACACCGCCGCCGTGCTGCAGATCAGGGAAAGCCTGGCGCTGGTTGAAGAAGACCTGAAGGACATCTCCAACTCGCTGGCCAAACTGGCGCTTGAGCATCGCGACACGCCGGTCATCGGCCGCAGCAACCTGCAGCAGGCCACGCCGATCACCTTCGGCTACAAGATGGCCAGCATCCTGGCCGGCATCGAGCGCCACCGCGAACGGCTGGAACAACTCAAACCGCGCGTGCTGGTGGGCGAATTCGGCGGCGCGTCGGGCACGCTGTCGTCGCTGGAAACCGGCGCGATGGAAACCCAGGCCGGGCTGATGAAGGAACTGGGCCTGGGCCAGCCGCTGATTTCATGGCACACGGTGCGCGACAACTTTGCCGAGGTCGGCGCGTTTTTAGGCATCGTCGGCGGCTCGCTGGGCAAGATCGCCATGGACGTGAAGCTGATGATGCAAACCGAGGTCGCCGAGGTGTTCGAACCCTATGCGCCGGGGCGCGGCTCGTCATCGACCATGCCGCAAAAGCGCAACCCGATCTCCTGCCTCTACATCCACGCCAACATTTCGGTGGTGCGCCAGCTGGCCGCCTCGCTGATGGACGCGATGGTCGCCGACCACGAACGCTCCACCGGCCCGTGGGAAATCGAGTGGGTCGCCATGCCGGAAATCTTCTGCCTGATGTCGGGCGCGCTCAAGCAGACCAAGTTCATCCTGAGCGGCCTCGAAGTCGATGCCGGGCAGATGCGCCGCAACATCGACATGACGCACGGGCTGGTGATGTCCGAGGCCGTGATGATGGGACTGGGGCCTTTCATTGGCCGCGAATACGCGCACGACCTGGTGTATGACATCTGCCGCGCCGCGCTTGAGCAAAAACGCCCACTGATCGACCTGCTGGCCGAGCACCCTGAAATCAACCGGCACGTCACGCGCGAACAACTGGCGTCCTTTTGCGACCCGATGAACAACCTGGGCCAGGCCGGCGTGATGGTGGACCGGGTGCTGGATTCAATCAAGGCCTGATCATTCAGCCGAGATTTTCCGCTCACGAACCACCTTGCCCCACGTCCCAGACTCGCTGGCCATGTAGCGGGCCAGCTCATCGCGCGTGCCGGGCTGCGGCGTCAGGCCGTGCTTGAGCAGCTGCTCGCGCACATCGGGCGCGTTCAGCACCTTGACCAGCTCCAGGTTCCAGCGCTCCAGCAGGGGCTTGGGCGTCTTGCTGGAGGCGACGAAGGCATACCAGTTGGTGGCATTGAAGCCCGGGTAGCCGGACTCGGCGATGGTAGGCACATTGGGCATGAAGGCCGGACGGCTCAGGCCGGTGGTGGCCAGCGGGATCAGCTTGCCCGAGTCGATGTGCGGGCCGGCGGTGGCGGGGGTGGAATAGTAGGACGCGATCCGCCCGCCCAGCAGATCTTGCAGCGCGGGCGCCCCACCCTTGTAGGGAATGTGAACCGTCTCGATGCCGGCCCGCGCGTTGAACAGTTCCCCGGCCAGGTGCGAGGCCGACCCGGCGCCGCTGGACGCGAAATCCAGGCCACCGGGTTTCTTTTTGGCCAGCGCCACAAACTCGGCCAGGGTCTTGACGCCGACGCCCGCATGCACCACCAGCACATTGGGAAAGTTCACGCCCATGGTGATGGGCGCCAGGTCGCGCACCGGGTCGTAGCCCAGCTTCATCATGTGCGGCGAAATCGTCAGCGGCCCGACCGAGCCGAACAGCAGCGTCGCGCCATCGCCCGGGGCATTGGCGACGAACTGGTGGGCAATGTTGCCGCCCGCGCCCGGCTTGTTGTCCACGATCACCGTCTGGCCGATGTTGTCGCCCAGTTTTTTGGCGATCAGGCGTGCGGCGGCGTCGGCAGCGCCGCCAGCCGCAAAGCCGACGACCAGGTTCACCGGCTTTTTGGGCGGAAAATCCTGCGCCTGCGCAGGCAGGGTGAATGCAGGCCACAGGGCCAGCGCGGCGAAAGCTTGAAGCAGTGGGCGTTTTTTCATCGTGTTCTCCGTTTTTTTGCAGGTAAAAATTTCAGTCGGCACTCAGCCCGACGGGATTGGGCTGGCGTTTTTCGACCGCATGGCGCAAGAGCGAGGCGGTGCGGAAAATGCCGTGGGCAAACTTGCCGTAAGGCAGCGTGGCAAACAGCGCCATCACCACGCCCAGATGGACGGCCAGCAAGGCCGCCAGCGCCGGCGTTGCGCGTGCCAGCCACAGCGCCAGGCCAGTCAGGCTGGTGAAGAACAGCAGCGCGATGAAGCCGAGGTCCATCGGCTTTTGGGCCGCGTCGCCGTGCTGTGGATGGCGCCTGAGGTTCAGCCTGAACAGCCCCGCCGTGCCCAGCAGCAGGCTCACGCCGCCGACCGCACCCAGCACCTTGGGCAGGCTGGGCAGGTCGTAGGGCGCTGACCAGCCGAAGGCATAGTGGTACACCGTGGCCAGGCTGGTGGCGGCAAAGCACAGCATGAAGCCGTAGAAGGTCAGGTGATGGGCGCGCCGCCGCGACAGCGTATAGGCATCGTCTTCGTTATGACAGCCGTCGCCATGGCCGCCGTCCAGGTACTTCAGCCGCAGCACGTCGCCGCTCGCCTCGGCGGCTGCAGGCGAGGTGACGGGCAGGCCCGAGGTCGCGGGCGTCACATCGTGCCAGAAACGCCGCACGCCCAGGCCCAGCGCCAGCACCGCCCACAGGAACACCGGCGCAAACATGCCGACCAGCAGGTTGTGCGGGAACAGCTTGTAGAAGTTGCCCTGCAGGCCGCCGCCCCACAGCGTGCCGTTGAGCGCCAGCGCCAGCAGCAGGAACAGCGCCAGCCCGGCCGCGAGCGCCAGCGACAGTGTGAGGCCGTTGCGCTGGTAGAGCCTGCCCAGCGCCGGCGGCCAGGCGTAGTCCACATAGGTCTGGACCCGCACCTGGGCCATGGCCTGCGGCACATTGACGGCGAACTCATGCGGCGGCGCGTACTGGCAGGCATGCAGGCAGGCGCCGCAGTTGTGGCACAGGTTGGCCAGATAGTGAATGTCGGCCTTGCCAAACTCCAGCCGGCGCGTCATGGCCGGAAACACGGCGCAAAAACCTTCGCAGTAGCGGCAGGCATTGCAGATCTGCATCTGCCGCGCGACCTCGGCTTCAGGTGCGTTGAGCACGATGGGGCTGGCCCATCCACCATTGGCCAGCGCCACGGCATCGCGCGCCAAGGCTTCAAGCTGCTGCATGATGTACTCCTGATTTCATAGCTGCCTGCGCAGCCTGGACGCCCGCAATGCGGCCAAAAGCCGTTCCAATCGACATGCCGACGCCGGCGGTGTAGCCCTTGCCGAGCACATTGCCGGCCATCATTTCCCCGGCCACGAACAGGTTGGCGCTGGGCACGCCGCCAAACGACACGGCAGCGGTTTCGTCGGTTTTCAGGCCCAGGTAGGTGAAGGTCACGCCGGGCTTGAGGGCGTAGCCATAAAACGGGGCCTTGTCGATTGACCGCGCCCAGTGCGTCTTTGCCGGCAGCAATTGCTCGGTGTGGCAGTCGTCGAGCAGCGTGTGGTCGAAGCGGCCGACCCGGCAGGCGGCGTTGTAGCCGTTCAGCGTCTGCATGAAGGCGGGCACGTCCAGGCCGAGCTTTTGCGCCAGTTCCGGCAGCGTATCGGCCCGGGTGCCGGGAAACACCGGCGGCATGAAGCGGCCTGCGGCCTTGGCGTCAATCACCGAATAGGCCACCTGCCCCGGCTGCTGCGCCACCAGCCGGCCCCAGATGGCATAGCGCTTGGGCCAGAAATCCTCGCCCTCGTCATAAAAGCGCCGGCCCTCGCGGTTCACCACCACGCCCAGCGACACGCAGTCGATGCGCGTGCAGATGCCGCCGTCATACAGCGGCGCCCGGGCGTCAATCGCCACCATGTGGGCCTGTGTCGGGTCGCCGATGGTGTCGGCCCCGGCCTGCAGCAACTGCCTGAGCAGCACGCCCTGGTTGAAGCGCGTGCCGCGAATCGCGAAGTTGTCAGATGGCCATTCGCCGCGCGCGTTCTGGCCCCAGGCTTCGCGCAGCCATTCGCGGTTGGACTCGAAGCCGCCCGCTGCCAGCACGCAGGCTTTGGCGGCGATGCGCTCGCTACCCACGAAGGCCGCCACGAAGCGGCCGTCCTGCAGTTCAAGACGGTCCACCGGCGCGCTGTAGCGAACCTGCACGCCGAGCTTTTCGGCGCTGCGGTAGTAGGCGTTGACCAGCGCCTTGCCGCCGCCCATGAAAAAGGCGTTGGTGCGGCTCAGGTGCAGCGTGCCCGAGAGCGACGGCTGGAAATGCACGCCGTGGCCGCGCATCCAGTCGCGGCAGTGGCTCGACGCGCGGATCGTGAGGCGCGCCAGCGCTTCGTCGGTCTGCCCGCCCGTGACCTTGAGCAGGTCCTGCCAGAATTCCTCTTCGGGATAGGCGTCGGTCAGCACGTCCTGCGGCGCGTCGTGCATGCAGCGCAGGTTGCGCGTGTGGGCCGAGTTGCCGCCGCGCCATTCGCGCGGCGCCGCTTCGAGCAGCAGCACGCTGGCGCCGGCCTCGCGCGCCATCAGCGCCGCGCATAAAGCCGCATTGCCGCCCCCAATCACCAGTACATCGACCGTCATAGCCACCTCTGCTTTTGCCAGGAAAGGTGCCAACTTTAGGGGTCGCAGGCGCTTTTGCTCAGCCCCGGATCACGATGGGGGCATCACGAATCGTGATGGATCAGCCGCGTCCCCGCCCATTGACCGGAACGCACCAGCGCGCGGGCGCAGTCGGCCAGCACCACCCGCGTGGCCAGCGCGGCGGGCGACAGCTCGTCGTCCGACAGGCTGCACAGCGCGTTGCTGCGGCGCACCTGGGCATCGGCAATTTCGCTCCACTGCAGGCGCAGCGCAGCGTCCTGCACCCGGCCCAGCGCGGCCCAGGGCTGCACCGTGCAGCCCAGCCCGGCGCACACCGCATCCATCAGCATGGTCAGCGAGTCCACTTCGGCCACCAGTTGGGGCTTGATGCCGGCCCGGGCAAACGCGGCATCGAGCGTGCTGCGCAGGCCGTGCGCGCCCGTCGGCAGGATCAGCGGCACGCCTTCGAGCTGCGCCATGCTGGTTGAAACAGGGGCCTCGCCCGTGGATCGCGGGCGCATCAGGTACAGCTTTTCCTCCAGCAGCGGCATCACGCTCCAGCGCCGGGCCGCGCCGGTGTCGAACAGCACCGCCAGGTCCAGCTGCCGCGCATTGAGCATGCCGGTCAGATGGCCCGACATGCTTTCGACCAGGTGCAGGCGCACATCGGGATAGCGCGCGCGCATCGCCCGCATCAGCGGCACGCCCAGCACCACGGCGGTGGTCGAGGCCAGCCCGACGCTCACCGTGCCGCTCAGGCGCGACTGCTGGGCGGCGCGCACGGCCTGCTCGGCGTGGCGCAGGGTCAGCTGCGCTTCGCGGAAAAACGCCAGCCCGGCCTCGGTCGGCACCACGCCCTTGCTGCTGCGCTGCAGCAGGCGGGTGGCCAGCTCGCCCTCCAGCCGGCTGATTTGCTGGCTCAGGGCCGACTGCACCAGGTCGAGGTCCAGCGCGGCGCGGCTCATGCTGCCGAGTTCGACGATACGAACGAAATACCGGAGTTGCCGAAGTTCCATGGCGGCGGGTCAAAAACGCAAGCGGGTCATCGCGGGATAATCGCACACCTATGGACAAGCAACACAGCAAGCAACGGATCGTGGTGGGTTTGAGCGGCGGCGTCGATTCCGCGGTGACCGCGTACCTGCTGAAGCAGCAGGGCCACGAGGTCATCGGCATCTTCATGAAGAACTGGGAAGACGACGACGACAGCGAATTCTGCTCGTCCAACATCGACTTCGTCGATGCGGCGGCCGTCGCCGACGTGATCGGCATCGAGATCGAGCATGTCAACTTCGCCGCCGATTACAAGGACCGCGTGTTCGCCGAATTCCTGCGCGAATACCAGGCCGGCCGCACGCCGAATCCGGACATTTTGTGCAACGCCGAGATCAAGTTCAAGGCCTTCCTGGACCACGCGATGCGGCTGGGCGCCGAAAAAATCGCCACCGGCCACTATGCGCGCGTGCGGCAGAACCCGGCAACCGGACTGCACGAGCTGCTCAAGGGCCTGGACCCGGCCAAGGACCAGAGCTACTTCTTGCACCGGCTGAACCAGGCGCAGCTTTCCAAGACGCTGTTCCCGGTCGGCGAGCTGCACAAGACCGAGGTGCGCCGCATCGCGGGCGAGATCGGCCTGCCGAACGCGAAGAAAAAAGACTCGACCGGCATCTGCTTCATCGGCGAGCGCCCGTTCCGCGATTTTTTGAACCGCTACATCGCCAGGGCGCCCGGCCCGATCAAAAACGACAAGGGCCGCATCCTGGGCGAACACGTCGGCCTGAGCTTCTACACGCTGGGCCAGCGCCAGGGACTGGGCATTGGCGGCGTGAAAGCCCGGGGTGCCGACCTGAAGGCGGCGCAGGCGCGCGGCCAGCGCGGCGTGGGCGAGCATGAACCGTGGTTTGTCGCGCGCAAGGATCTTGACAGCAACACGCTGTGGGTGGTGCAGGGCCACGATCATCCGTGGCTGCAATCGACGCTGCTCAATGCGCAGGACTGCAGCTGGGTGGCGGGCAGCGCGCCGGCCCTGGGAGCGATGGCCGCCAAGACGCGCTACCGCCAGGCGGACGCGGCCTGCGAACTGGTCAGCGCCACGGCCGGCGACTGCGAACTGGATTTTTCACAAGCCCAGTGGGCCGTGACGCCGGGCCAGTCGGCCGTGCTCTACCAGGGCGAGGTTTGCCTGGGCGGCGGCGTGATTGCTTCGAGCAATGTGCAGAACCTGCCCGGCGGCAAGCCGGCGATGGCCTGAAAACGACCAATTTTTAGATAAAAAATGCCATTTGCGCATACAGCATATGCACAATCAGCTATTAAAAGAATAGCAAATCCACCAACTCAAAGCGCCGACTCGACATAGGTGTAGAGGTAATTGGAGCCGCCGTTGACATTGCCCAGCACGCGCGACGAGCCAAAAATGCCCGAGCGGTGCGACACGCCAACACCAATGAAGGTGTCCTTGAGCACGCGCGAACCCAGCAGGTCGCCCAGGCTGACGTCAATCGTCGGGTCCAGGTAGTTGAGCAGGCGCGAAGCCGGCTTGCCGCTGGCCGCCTGGCTGCTGGCCTCGATGTAGGGCGCCCGCTGTGCCAATGACACGCCCACGCCCATGCCAAGCCGCGTCTTGACCCGGTTGCTCCACGGAAAGCCGGAGTAAAACGCCTTCATGAACAGGTCGAGCTGCACGCCGTTGGCCTGCAGGCCCCGCTCGTTGTGGCTCGTCAGGCCGGCATAACCCACGAAGTCGAGCGGCCAGCCGTTCACGTTCTGAAGAAAAGGCTTGCCGACCTGGATGGCGGAAATGCTGGTCGGGTTGACCGTGGCGGTTGACAGGCATTGCGCGGTGAGAATCTTGATCAGGTGGCAGCCGTCGTCGGTGGATTTGCCGTAGAGCAGCTTGAAGTAAGTGGGCGAGCCGTCCTGCGCCCATTCACGCTGGTGGCCGCCAAAGTCATAGGCCGCGCCCACGTACACGCCGGGCAGCACGCGCTTTTGCACGATGGGACTGTCCTTGATCTTGCGGTCCAGCACGGTCGCCGACACGCCGGCCAGCAGGCGCCAGCGCTGGGACAGGTCGTAGGAGCCGAACAGGCCGAGCGAGGTGTTGACGCCCGCGCCCGGCGCATAGGCGGCGCGGCCGGGCGTGGCTTCGCTGTCCCGCACGCCGTAGTAATAGTTGTTCAGCCGGGCATCGCGCAGCGCCACGCTCAGGCTGGGACGCAGGCTCCACGGACCGGAACGCCAGTCGTAGGTGTAGCCCAGGCGAGCTTCGCTGCCTTTCGAAAAACCGCCCACATCGTGCAGCAGCTCGGCCTGCAGCGTGCCCCAGGGCTGGCGCCAGCGCCACGACAGGCCCAGGTCAATCCCGGAATCGCGCGTGGCCATGCCAGCCAGGCTGGCCGGCAGGCGGTCGGCCGGAAAACCTTCGAGCCGCTGCTCGACGAACAGGTCCACCCGCTGCGCGTCGCCGTTCAGCAGCTTGGCGCCGCCCCGGTTGGCATGCAGAAAAAACCGCTCGCCTTCATACAGGTACAGCGGCAGGATGTCGTAGCGGTTGCCGGCTTCAAGGTAGGGCGAGCGCTCGAAATGCGTGACCACGCCCAGTCCCGCGCTGCCCGGCACCGACAGGATGTTGGTCAGCGGCTCCAGGCTGGCGTCGGCGCGGGCCGGCGCCATGAGGGACAAGCCGGCCGCTGCCAGCGCAGTGCTGATCAGGACACGCGGGAAAACGCCACGATGGAGTTGAAGAAAATGAAAAGGTAAAAAGCTTGTAATCATGATTTTTTAAGATGCTGAAATCCGCATCAGGAAAATGCCGGCCGATGTCATTCAGGGCTGGATTTTCTCTCAGGTGAGCGCGACGGCTGGCCTTGCCGCGGTCCAGCGCGCCAGGCAGGCCGCAAGGAGTTTGTAGTCCACAGGCTTTGTCAGCACATCGTCCATGCCGGCATCCCGGCAGGCCTGCTGATCAGACAGCATGGCGCTGGCGGTGAGCGCGACGATGGGAATCTGCCGGTTCGGCCCCTCAAGCAGGCGAATCTGGCGGGTGGCTTCAAGACCGTCCATTTGCGGCATCTGCATGTCCATGAGGATCAGTCCATAGCGCTCTTTTCGGGTGGCCGCAACCGCCTCCATGCCGTTTTCAGCCAGCTCGACACTGTAGAGAAGGCGCTTGAGCATGGTCATGACGACCAGCTGGTTGGTCCTGTTGTCCTCCACCAGCAGCACACGCAGTAGCGGGTTTTGCCGGGCCGGCGCCGGGGACGAAAAGGTGGCGGCTTGCGGCTCTGCGGCTGGCATTGAAAACGTCAATGCACTCTCGACAGGCGTTTCAGTGCCGGCCTTCAGGGGCAGCTCAAACCAGAACCGGCTGCCTTGCCCTTCAGTGCTTTGCATGCCCAGGCACCCCCCCATGCCTTCGACGAGGCGCTTGCAGATCACCAGCCCCAGACCGGTGCCGCCGAATTTACGGGCGGTGGAGGAATCGACCTGGTTGAAATTCGAGAACAGCCGGTCCTGCGCCGCCGCCGGAATGCCGATGCCGGTGTCAGTGACTTCAAAACGCAGTCCCGCTGCAACGGAACTCACCGTCACGCAGACCGAGCCCTGCGCGGTGAACTTGATGGCATTGCCGATGAGGTTGAGCAGAACCTGCCGGATGCGCAAGCTGTCGCCAACATAGGCGCCGGCCGCATCAGCGCTGACGCTGACCTGGAATTCAAGGCCCTTTTCCTTCGCCCTCAACTGGAGCAGGGAGGTGACGGTGTGCGTCAGCGTCGCCACCGAGAACGTCCGGCTCTCAAACTCCATGTGCCCGGCCTCTATTTTTGACAGGTCAAGGATGTCATTGATGATCATCAGCAAAGCGTCGCCCGACAGGGCAATATGGCGGGCAAATTCCCGCTGTTCGTGATTCAGCGGGGTTTGCAGCAGCAATTGCACCATGCCCATGACGCCATTCATGGGGGTGCGTATTTCGTGGGACATGTTGGCAAGAAACTGGCTCTTGGCAATGCTGGCTTCTTCGGCCCGCTGTTTTTCCAGCATCAGATCCTGCCTTAACCGGTCTGAAGCGCTGAGCGAGCGCTGCAGCATGAAAAAGAGAAAAACCGCCAGCGCGCTGACCACGCCGGCCACGCTCAGCACCTCTTGGCGCGCCGCGTAATACGGCGCCAATACTTCGCTGACTGCCTCGCCCACGAGGAAAGTCAGGCCGTATTCCGGCGCTTTGTAATAGCCCACGATTTGCTCCGCGCCACCTTCAACGTGGCGGAAATTTCCGGTCTCGGGCGCATCGGCCTTGAGATAGGGCGCGTCCATCACGGCCTGGTTCTCGCTGGGCGCGCCGCCCGGATAGCGCGCCATGAATTCACCGCTGTCGCGCACGAAGGCCACGCTACCGCCCGGCCCGACGCCCATGGTTCTGGCGAACTGCGAGAACACATCCGGACTGACGGATACCACCAGAACAGCGTCGAAAGCGGAATTTTTAAGAATCGGCCGCGTGAACTGAATCGACCATTTGCCGGAAACCTTTCCCTTGACCGGCTTGCTGATGAACAGGGCATCTGCATTGGCGGCCTCTTGATGCACCTTGAAATGCTCGCGCTGGCTCAAATCAGTCCGCTCCGCTGGTCTCGCCAGATTTGAAAAAGCGAGGAAACCGTCCCGGTCAATCACGCTGACCTGAAAAGTAATGTCTTGAATGCTGTCCTGGCTGTGCTGGATGACCGTGGAAAAATCCTTCCAGTCACCTGTCCAGTCAGGGCGGGTGTTCAGGATCACCTCGTTGACCCGCTTGATCGCGGAACGTGAATACTCGGCAAACACCCGCGCCTGCACGGCCGTCCTGACTTCCGCCTCGTGCAGGTAACTCTGCTCGCTGCGATCAAGCTCAAAAAAGGCGGTGGCCCAGATCAATCCCAGGCTCAAGACGACCACCAGGAAAATCTGGCCCCGCAGAGGAAATTTCAGGCGTTTCATGAAACGCCGTGTTCTGGACGCTCAGAAGAACACCTGGGGAGCAGATACGCCGTCAACTTGCAGGCGGCGGCTTGGCGCATGGAGAACCCCGCCGCGCTTTCCTTGCTGCTGGCGATGCCCTGGCACACGACCGATGGGGAGTGCGCACTCTTGTGCAGTGCAATCAACATGACGGCTAGCCTTTGATGCTGTAAAAAAGCCTTGATAAATCAAGGCTTTAATTAAATTCTTTACCGAATTAGTCGCAGGTACACATCAAAACGGAATGTCGTCGTCCATGTCGTCAAAACCGCTGGAGGCCCTGGAGGGCGCAGGCGCGGGTGCCGGGGCCTGCCGGGGTGCCGGCGGACGGCTGGCCGGTGCGGCGGCCTGGCGCGGGGCTTCGTAGCCGCCGCCATCGTCATGGCCGGCAGCGGGGCCGCCCATGCCCTGGCGGCTGCCGAGCATCTGCATCTGGTCGGCGCGGATTTCGGTGGTGTACTTTTCGACGCCGCTCTGGTCGGTCCACTTGCGCGTGCGCAGGCTGCCTTCGACATACACCTGCGAGCCCTTGCGCAGGTACTGGCCGACGATCTCGGCCAGCCGGCCGTTGAACACCACGCGGTGCCATTCGGTGGCTTCCTTCATTTCGCCGGACTGCTTGTCCTTCCACTTGTCGGTGGTGGCGATGGTGACGTTGGCGACCTGGTCGCCGCTCGGAAAGCTGCGCATTTCGGGGTCTTTGCCCAGATTGCCGACGATGATGACTTTGTTGACTGATGCCATGGTGTGTTTTTCCTTAACGATTCCCCGGAGCCAAATCCCCGAAGTGCTGCCCCGGAGTTTAACTGGCCGGGCGGCGCTGGGGCTGCTTATCTGCCGGCATGGCGCGCGCCGGGCGGCCAGGGGCTTTCATCGGCCAGGCGACCACCAGCCACAGCAGCATCAGGCCGCCGCACACCGCAAAAAGCCCCTGCGGACCGTGGTTTTTCGTGATCCAGCCGCCCACCGCGCCGCCGGCAAAAAATCCCAGCGACTGCAGCGTGTTGTACACCCCCAGCGCCGCGCCGCGCGCATGCGCCGGCGCCACGCGCGAGGCCAGGCTGGGCTGGCTGGCTTCGAGCACGTTGAAGCCGCAAAAAAATAGCACCAGCAGCGCGCCCAGCCAGCCCAGGCTGGGGACGGCCGACGATGACACCGTCCACAGCAAGCCGATCTGGACGAGGAAGATCAGGCCCACCGCGCCGAGGAACACGGCGCGCAGGTAGCCGCGCTTTTCGAGCGGAAACAGCGTCATTCCCATGACCACGAACGACGCCAGCACCGCCGGCAGGTACACCTCCCAGTGCAGCGACTTGTCCAGCCCGGCGGCCACCAGCAGCGCCGGCAGCGCCACCCACATCGCCAGCTGCACCGCATGCAGCACGAACACGCCAAAGTTCAGCCGCAGCAGGGCCGGCTCGCGCAAGACCTCCAGCACGCTGCCGCGCGCCACACTGGCGTGGATGCGCGGCTCGGCCGGCGCCCACCACAGCACGGCGGCAATGCCGGCCAGCGCCAGCGAGCCGGTCAGCGCGAACAGGCCATGCAGGCCGATATGCCCGGCCAGCCACGGCGCGACCACCAGCGACAGCGCGAACATCAGGGCAATGCTGCCGCCGACCAGCGCCATCGCCTTGGTGCGCACTTCGTCGCGCGTGGTATCGGCCAGCAGCGCGGTGACGGCGGCGGAAATCGCGCCCGCGCCCTGGATGGCGCGGCCAATGATCAGCCAGTGCAGGTCAGGCGCCCAGGCCGCCACAAAACTGCCCAGCGCGAACATCAGCAGCCCGGCCACGATCACCGGCTTGCGGCCCCACCAGTCCGACGCCAGCCCGAACGGAATTTGCAGACACGCCTGCGTCAGCCCGTAAATGCCCATCGCCAGGCCGACCCGGGCCGGGTCGTCGCCGCCCGGATAGCGCGCCGCCTCTAACGCAAACACCGGCAGCACCAGGAACAGCCCGAGCATGCGCAGGGCAAAGATCGAGGCCAGCGAGAAGCTGGCGCGCCGCTCGGTGGCGGTCATCGGAAACGACTGAGGAGTAGAGGACACGATGAAGAGGTCAAGGTAACAAAACGGCTGAATGTGGCCCGATGGCGCCACGCTTGGCTTGCCGGAAAGCAAGGGTTACCTCTCTATTGTGCTTGAACGAATTTTGATGGAGCCAGGCAGCTGCCGGCCCGCCGGGCGCCGGCCTACCCGCCCGGCGGGCCGAACAGCACCCGCGCGCGCGCCGGCCAGCCCGGCGCCTTCCAGGCATCGCGGCCCAGCCTGAACCATTCATGCAGGCCAATGCGCAGCGGGTTGTAGCTGTGCAGCGGCTCGGTCAGGCCGTACTTGATCCGCACGTCCGGCCGGGCCTCGGTGAAGGTGCCAAACAGCCGGTCAAAGACGATCAGCACGCCGCCATAGTTGCAGTCCAGGTACTCGGGGTTGGACGCATGGTGAATGCTGTGATGGGCCGGCGTGTTCAGCACCCATTCCAGCGGCCCCAGGCGCGGCATCCACGGCGCATGCAGCCAGAACTGGTAGAGCAGATTGAGCGCCACCACGCCAAGCACCGCCACCGGCGAGAAACCCAGCCAGACCAGCGGCACGAAAAACAGCGCGGTGCCCGTGAGCTTGCCGGTCCAGCCCAGCCGCACGGCAGCCATCAGGGTCAGCTCGTTCGGCGAGTGATGCACCGAATGGGTCGCCCAGAACCAGCGCACCCGGTGCGCCGCGCGGTGGTAGCCATAGTAGAAAAACTCCTGGCCGATAAACAGCAGGCCCCAGGCCAGCGGGCCGGCAAGCTCGATGGTCCAGAGCCGGTGCGCATGCACCCAGGCCAGCACCGGCACTGCCAGCGACAGGCCCAGGCCGTCCGCGACGCGGCGCAGCAGCGCATCGACCAGCGATGCGGCATAGGCCTGCCAGTCGTAGGCTTGCTTGTAGATGAAAGTCTTGGCCAGGCCTTCCAGCGTGGCGACCCCAATCAGCAGCCCCGCCAGGCCTAGAAGCCAGGGCATCAGGTCGGGCGAAAGGGCGGGGCTGGCAAGTTCGGCGTGCATGGCGGCGGGCTTTCAGCGCGAGGCGATGGCGGCCCGGCACTCGGCGCTCAGGTCATTGGCATGCGCTTGCAGGCACTGCCTGACCTCGGCGCGGCCGGTTTGCGTGCCGCAGAGCTTTTTCACCTGCTCGCCGCATTGGCTGATGATGTCCATGCTGGCCTGGCAGGCGCCCGAGAGTTCGCCCTGGTGCGCCTTCAGGCATTGCGCAATCCGCCCGCCGCCGGGCTGGGTATCGGCGCACAACCTTGAATAGTCGGCACGGCAGGCCGATTGGGGCGTGGCGGCATTGCCGGCCCAGCTGGACAGGGCGCAGAGCAGCAGCAGACTGCCCGCCAGGAGTTGCCTGGCTTTCATGGCTGGCGGGTGGTTTCGCGGGTCGAGGTCTGGCCGTTCGGTCCGGTCAGCGTGGCCTGCGTGCCTTGCGCCGAGCGGTCCACCAGGCGCGAGGCGGTGGCGCCGTTGCTGCCGGTGAGGGTGCTGGACACATCGCCGTTGGCGCGGCTGGTCTGGCGCGTGGCCGTTTGCCCGGCAGGCCCGGTGCTGGTGGCGGTGGTCTGGCCAGGTTGGCGGTCCACGAGGCGCGACGTGGCCTTGCCATTCGGGCCGGTGCTGCTGCTGGACACATCGCCCTGGACGCGGCTGGCATCATGGCTGGCGGTTCGGCCCTGGGCGTCGCTGAAGGTGCTGTGGCGCTCCCGTGCAAGCGCCGGGGAGGCCAGCGTGGCCAGTGCCAGCAGGGCGGCGCCATAAAGCGGAATAGACATTTTCATGGGGAACTCCTGGAAATAAAGTTGAAGGGTTTGTGATGGACACAGCCAAATTACACCCGCAGTACGCGCGGCTGTGTTTGTCATCGGATGACGAAATATGTCCGCGCTGAAACATGGCGCCACGCGCCGCGCGGGCTGCTTACACTTGCCCACCATGGACACCTCTTTGCCCACGGACCTCATCACGGTGCTGATGATTGACGATGACGCCGAGCTGGCCGGCATGGTCGGCGAGCTGCTGCTGGGCCAGGGCATGCAGCTGCGCAGCGCCGGCACCGCCGCACTGGGACTGGCGGCCCTGGCGCAACGCCAGCCCGACGTGCTGCTGCTCGATTTGATGCTGCCCGACGCCAACGGCCTGGATGTCTGCCGCCGGCTGCGCGACTCCGGCAACGACCTGCCAGTGCTGATGCTGACCGCGCGCGGCGACCCGTTCGACCGCGTTCTGGGCCTGGAGCTGGGCGCCGACGACTACCTGGGCAAGCCATTCGAGCCGCGCGAACTGGTGGCGCGCATCCGGGCGCTGGCGCGCCGGGGCCAATCCGCGCGCCGGCGCACCCTGCTCCACTTTGACGGCCTGAGCCTGGATTTGCTGGCCCGGCGCGCCACCTGCCAGGCCGAGGCGCTGCCGCTGACCTCCAGCGAATTCAAGCTGCTGCTGGCGCTGGCCAGCCAGGCCGGCATCAGCGTCTCGCGCGAAGCCCTGTGCGCCGCCGTGCAGCCCGGCAGCTACATGCCGCTGGACCGGGCGGTGGACGTGCAGGTCGCCCGGCTGCGCAAAAAGCTCAAGGCGGCGCCCGGCGGGCGGGAGTGGATCGAGACCGTGCGCGGCGAAGGCTATGTGTTCACCGGCAGCCGCCTGCCATGAAATGGTTTGATTCGCTGTTTGCCCGGATTTTCCTGCTGCAACTGGCGGCCGGGCTCTTGCTGGCGGTGGTGTTCAGCGTGTTGCTGTTCAACGAGCAGGCCAGTATTTTTGCGCGCGCCACGGCGCCGCTGTGGGTGTCGGCGCTCCAGCCGGTGCGCCAGCAGCTGGCCCGGGGCGAGTCGCCGCGATTGCCGCGCACCCAAACGGTGACATCCCTGGTCGAGTTGCAGCCCGGCCCGCCCCCGGACGATGCCCGGGTGATGCCGCTGATTCCCCGCTACCGCGCCCTGCTGTCCGAGCTGCGCGCCCAGGGCCTGCCGGTGGCGAGCCTGGCCGTCAGCGGCCGCACCGGCCGCGCCACGACGTGGCTGGAGCTGCAGGACGGCGACAAACGGGTCTGGGTCGGCGTGCGCGGCATGCTCGAAGGCCCGGACATCCGTCGCCGGGGCACGCTGGGCTTTGTGATTGCCCTGCTGGTGTTCGTGGCTGGCGCGGCCTGGCTCAGCCGGCGCATCGCCAGGCCGCTGCAGGACTTGCAGGCCAGCGTGAAAGCCTTTGCCGCGACCGGCCGCCCGCCCCTGCCCGCAGACGCCCAGGGACCGGCCGAGGTGCGCCAGCTGACCCGGCAATTCGCCGAATTCGCCGCCCAGCGCACGCAGCAGGACGAGGCCAGGGACATGATGCTCGCCGGCATTTCGCATGACCTGCGCTCGCCGCTGGGCCGCATCCGCATGGCCGCCGAGCTGCTGCCCGACGCGCCGGGCGTGCGGGACAAGCAGGCCAGCATCGTGCGCAACGTCCAGGCCGCCGACCGCCTGGTGGGCGCGTTTCTCGACCTGGCCCGCGCCTCGGCCGAGCCGCTGGACGAGCGGGTCGATCTGGCGGCCCTGACCCGGCGCCTGCTGGACTCGGGCGACCATGAGGGCGTGCGGCTGGAACTGCTTGCTGCCGGAGCGCTGTGGCTGCAGCCGGCCAGCAGCGCCGCGCTGGAGCGCTTGCTGGTCAACCTGCTGGACAATGCCGCCAAATACGGCCAGCCGCCGGTCGTGGTCAGCCTGCAGGCCAGCCCGACGCATGCGGTGCTGACCGTTCGCGACCACGGCGCGGGCATTGCGCCGGGCCAGATGGACGCCCTGCGCAAGGCGTTCTTTCGCGGCAGCCATGACCGTGGACTGCCGGGCACCGGGCTGGGGCTGGCCATCGCCGAGCGCAGCGTGCAGCGCCATGGCGGCGAGATGACGCTGCTGGACGCCGGACCCGGCCTGGCGGTGCAACTGCGTTTTCCGCTGGCCGCCGAGCCCTGAACTTGCCCGGGCCTGTACCCGAAACAGGGCTTCGCACTATGATGGAAAATTTTGCGGCGCCCTCATTTCGTGAACTTTCCTAACGACAGCAAGTACCTCGCCAGCGTGCTGGCGGCCCAGCGCATCAGCATTCGCGGCGCGCGCACCCACAACCTCAAGAACATCGACCTGGACATTCCGCGCAACCAGCTGGTGGTCATCACCGGCCTGAGCGGCTCGGGCAAGTCGAGCCTGGCCTTTGACACGCTGTATGCCGAAGGCCAGCGCCGCTACGTCGAAAGCCTGTCCACCTACGCGCGGCAGTTTCTGCAGCTCATGGACAAGCCCGACGTGGACATGATCGAGGGCCTGTCGCCGGCCATTTCCATCGAGCAGAAGGCCACCTCGCACAACCCGCGCTCGACCGTCGGCACGGTGACCGAGATCCACGACTACCTGCGCCTGCTGTTCGCGCGCGCCGGAACGCCGTATTGCCCCGAACACGATTTGCCGCTGCAGGCGCAAAGCGTCGCCGAGATGGTCGATTCCGTGCTGGCGCTGCCCGAGGACACGCGGCTGATGATCCTGGCGCCGGTGGCGCGCGAGCGCAAGGGCGAGTTCGTGGATTTGTTCGAGGAGATGCAGGCGCAGGGCTATGTGCGCTTTCGGGTCGATGGCGCGACCTATGAATTCGACAACCTGCCCAAGCTCAAGAAAACCGAGAAGCACACGATTGACGTGGTGATTGACCGCGTCAAGGTGCGCCTGGACAAGGACACGCCGCCCGAGCCTGAAACCGGCTTGGCGCCGCCGCCCGCGCTGCGCCAGCGCCTGGCCGAGAGCTTCGAGGCGGCGCTGCGGCTGGCCGACGGCCGGGCGGTGGCGCTGGAGATGGACTCCAGCAAGGAGCACCTGTTCAGCGCCAAGTTCTCCTGCCCGGTCTGCAGCTATTCGCTCAGTGAGATGGAGCCGCGCTTGTTTTCGTTCAACTCGCCAGTCGGCGCCTGCCCCTGCTGCGACGGCCTGGGGCATCGGGATTTTTTCGATCCGGCGCGGGTCGTGGCCTTTCCATCCTTAAGCCTGGCCAGCGGCGCGGTCAAGGGCTGGGACCGGCGCAATGCGTATTACTTCTCGATGCTCGAAAGCCTGGCCAGGCACTACCAGTTTGACATCGACAAGGCGTTTGAAGACCTGCCCGAGAACGTGCGCCAGGTGGTGCTGCATGGCTCCGGCGAGGAAGATATCAAGTTCAGCTACCTCATGGACTCGGGCGAGAAGGCCGGCAAAAAGGTCAGCAAGAAGCATCCGTTCGAAGGCATCATCACCAACTTCGAGCGCCGCTACCGCGAGACCGAATCCACGGTGGTGCGCGAAGAACTGGCCCGCTACCGCAGCCTGCAGCCCTGCCCCGACTGCGGCGGCACGCGGCTGCGGCTGGAAGCGCGGCATGTGTTTTTGGTGGGTACATCGCAGGGCGAAGCAAACACCAGCCCCCGCAAGACCATCCACGAACTCAGCCACCTGACGCTGCGCGAGAGCTTCAACTACTTCAGCACCCTGAGCATGCACGGTGCCAAAGCCGAGATTGCCGCCAAGGTGGTGCGCGAGATCGGCCTGCGGCTCAAATTCCTCAACGACGTGGGCCTGAATTACCTGAGCCTGGACCGCAGCGCCGAGACGCTGTCGGGCGGCGAGTCGCAGCGCATCCGGCTGGCCTCGCAGATCGGCTCGGGCCTGACCGGCGTGATGTATGTGCTGGACGAACCCAGCATCGGCCTGCACCAGCGCGACAACGACCGGCTGATCGGCACGCTCAAGCACCTGCGCGACATCGGCAACAGCGTGCTGGTGGTCGAGCACGACGAGGACATGATCCGTGCCGCCGACCATGTGATCGACATGGGACCGGGCGCCGGCATCCACGGCGGGCGCGTGATGGCGCAAGGCACGTTCGAGGAAGTGCAGGCGAACCCCGATTCGCTCACCGGCCGCTACCTGGCGGGAACACTCAGGATCGCGGTGCCCCAGCACCGCACCCCCTGGCTGCCGACGGTCAGAAACGCCAACGCCTTCGACAAAACCAGGTCGCGTTTTGCGCCCAGCCCGGCGGCCGAGCGCCGCGCGGCGCGTGAAGCCATCCACCAGGCCACGCTGGGCGACATGCAGGCGCTGCGCGTGATCAACGCCACCGGCCACAACCTCCAGGGCGTGAGCGTGGAGTTTCCGGTCGGCCTGCTGACCTGCGTGACCGGCGTGTCGGGCTCGGGCAAATCCACGCTGGTCAACGACACGCTGTACGCCGCCGTCGCCCGCACGCTCTACCGCGCGCATGAAGAACCCGCGCCGCACGAAAGCATCGAGGGCATCGAGCATTTCGACAAGGTGATCAACGTGGACCAGTCGCCGATTGGCCGCACGCCGCGCAGCAACCCGGCGACCTACACCGGCCTGTTCACGCCGATCCGCGAGCTGATGGCCGAAATGAACACCGCGCGCGAGCGCGGCTACGGTGCCGGGCGCTTTTCCTTCAACGTGGCGGGCGGGCGCTGCGAAGCCTGCCAGGGCGACGGCATGGTGAAGGTCGAAATGCACTTTCTGCCCGACGTGTACGTGCCCTGCGATGTCTGCAAGGGCCAGCGCTACAACCGCGAAACGCTCGAAGTGCAGTACAAAGGCAAGAACATCGCGCAAATCCTCGACTTCACCGTCGAGACCGCCGCCGAGTTCTTCAAGGCCGTGCCGACGATAGCGCGCAAGCTGCACACCCTGCTCGACGTGGGGCTGAGTTACATCAAGCTCGGCCAGGCGGCGACCACGCTGTCGGGCGGCGAGGCGCAGCGCGTCAAGCTCGCGCTGGAACTCAGCAAGCGCGACACCGGCCGCACGCTCTACATCCTCGATGAACCCACCACCGGCCTGCATTTCGCCGACATCGACCTGCTGCTCAAGGTGCTGCACCAGCTGCGCGACGCGGGCAACACCATCGTCGTGATCGAGCACAACCTGGACGTGATCAAGACCGCCGACTGGCTGATCGACATGGGACCGGAAGGCGGGGCCGGCGGCGGCCGGGTGGTGGGCGTTGGCACGCCCGAAGACATTGCCGCCAACCCCGACAGCCATACGGGTCACTACCTGGCACGGCTTTTGTAGAACGCTGCCGCCACTGACCCGCTGGCCATTTGATTTGCCTTCCCGGCGTAGCCACGCCCGATTCCAAAGGTTTTTGTTGTGAACAGCACTTCCATTTTCACCCGCCGCAAGGTGGTTTTCCTCGTTGCCTCGCTGTGCTGCCTGCTCTGGGGCAGCGCCTACCCGGCGATCAAGAACGGCTATGCGCTGTTCAACATCGCGGCCGGCGACATTCCGTCCAAGCTGGTGTTTGCCGGTTACCGCTTCCTGTTTGCCGGCCTGGTGCTGCTGGCGATTGCCGCCATCGGCAAGAAGACGCTGCGGCTGGAGCGGCGCACGCTGGGCCAGGCGGCGCTGCTGGGCTTGACCCAGACCAGCCTGCAATACGTGTTTTTCTACATCGGCCTGGCCTATGCCACCGGCGTGAAAAGCTCGATCATGAACGCCACCGGCACGTTTTTCAGCGTGCTGCTGGCCCACTGGATTTATAAAAACGACCGGCTCAGCGCCAACAAGGCGCTGGGCTGCCTGGTCGGATTTGCCGGCGTGATGGTGGTCAACTTCAGCGCCGGCCTGCTGAGCTTTGATTTCACGCTGCTGGGCGAGGGCTTCATCGTGATCGCCGCCTTCGTGCTGTCGGCCGCCAGCATCTACGGCAAGAAGGTGTCGCAGCAGGTCGATTCGGTGGTGCTGACCGGCTACCAGTTGGCGATTGGCGGGCTGGCGCTGCTGCTGCTCGGCTTTGCCGCCGGCGGCACGCTGAGCGGCTTCACCGTCAAATCGACCGCCCTGCTGGCTTACCTGGTGGTGCTGTCGTCCGCCGCGTTTGCGCTCTGGACGATTTTGCTCAAGTACAACCGGGTCAGCATGGTGACCGTCTTCAACTTCATGGTTCCGGTGTTCGGCACCATGCTGTCGGCGCTGTTCCTGGACGAGCGCATCCTGGAGTGGAAGAACGGCGTGGCGCTGCTGCTGGTGTGCCTGGGCATCTGGCTGGTCACCAGGGAAGAAAAGCCGGCGCTGGCCGCGGCGTGAGGCCGCGCGGCATGAAATTTAGAAGATTCAGGGCTGTTGCGCAAGTCTGGCGGGCATGAACAGCTATGTTTTGAATAGCAATTATTCAAGCTTCATAATCCAGCATCACCCGATGGCCGTCGTGCCAGGAAAACCGAGGCCATCGCGCACGACGCAAGGGCTGGCGCGCGGCAAATTCATTGCGTGCAGCCCCCGCAAAAGCGGCAGAATGAACGGCGGATACAGGCATGCTTCATGCGTGCAAGGCCACAGGCAACCCGCACAGACTCACCTCAAGGAAACCATCTTGGCAACACTGAATTTCCCCTCTCCGTCCATCTCCCGCCGCGTGCTGTGCGCCACGGCCACGGCTGCCCTGCTGCTGTGCCACGGCGCGGCCGCATTCGCCGCCACGCCCAAGGACACGCTGGTGGTCGCCTTCGCTTTTGACGACATCATCACGATGGACCCGGCCGAGGCCTTCGAGCTGTCGGCCGGCGAGATCATGGGCAACACCTATGACCGGCTGGTGCGGCTCGACATCAACGACCCGTCCAAGCTGGTCGGCGACGTGGCCAAATCCTGGACCGTGTCGCCCGACGGCAGGACCTACACCTTCGAGCTGAAACCCGGGCTGAAGTTTGCCTCGGGCAACGCGCTGACGGCCGACGAGGTGGCCTACTCGCTGCACCGGGCGGTCAGCCTGGACAAGTCGCCGGCCTTCATCCTGACGCAGTTTGGCTTCAGCAAGGACAACGTCAAGGACAAGATCAAGGCGGCCGGCCCGCTGACGGTCACGCTGGAAACCGACAAGGCCTATGCGCCGACCTTCGTGCTCAACTGCCTGACCGCCAACATCGGCGCCATTGTTGACAAGAAGCTGGTGATGTCCAAGGAGCAGAACGGCGACTGGGGCTACGCCTGGCTGAAAACCAATTACGCCGGCTCCGGCCCGATGAAGCTGCGCGAGTGGCGCGCCAACGAGATCGTGGCGCTGGAGCGCAATGACAACCACTACGGCGACAAACCCAAGCTGGCGCGCGTGATCTACCGCCATGTGAAGGAAGCGGCCACGCAGCGCCTGCTGCTCGAAAAAGGCGACATCGACATCGCCCGCAACCTGAGCCCGCAGGACATTGCCGCACTGTCCGCCAACAAGGACATCAAGCTCGTCTCGGCACCCAAGGGCACGGTGTACTACATCAGCCTGAACCAGAAGAACCCGACGCTGGCCAAGCCCGAGGTGCGCGAGGCGCTGAAATGGCTGGTCGATTATTCGGCCATCGGCGACACCCTGATCAAGAACATCGGCGTGGTGCACCAGAACTTTTTGCCCCTGGGCCTGCTGGGCGCGAGCAAGGAGAATCCGTACAAGCTCGACGTGGCCAAGGCCAAGGCGCTGCTGGCCAAGGCCGGCGTTCCGAACGGCTTCAAGGTGACGATTGACATGCGCACCGTCCAGCCGGTGCAGGGCATCACCGAAGCCTTCCAGCAGACCGCCAAGCTGGCCGGCATCGATGTCGAGATCATTCCGGGCGACGGCAAGCAGACGCTGACCAAATACCGGGGCCGCACGCACGACATGTACATCGGCCAGTGGGGTTCGGACTACTGGGACCCGCATTCGAACGCCGACACCTTCACGCGTAACCCGGACAACACCGACGACGCCAAGGCCAAGCCGCTGTCGTGGCGCAACGCCTGGGCTATCCCTGAGCTGACCAAAAAGTCGGACGCCGCCGTGCTGGAGCGCGACGCGGGCAAGCGCAAGAAGATGTATGAAGAGCTGCAGGCCGAATTCCGCAAGACCAGCCCCTTCATCATGCTGTACCAGCAGACCGAGGTGGCCGCCTACCGCAGCAACGTCGATGGCCTCAAGCTCGGCCCGACGTTTGACAGCAACTACATGTTCAAGGTAGCCAAGCGCTAAAACCCGTCTTGGCAGTTCCTGATCCCCTCGCCCTGAGTCCGGCGCCGCTGGCGGCTGCCCGGCGCCCGTCCCGCCCGTCACCCCATATTCGCCGCCTGAACGCCATCGGGCGCTTCCTGGTGGTGATTTTGCTGACCTACCTCGGTCTGCTCGCCGTCACCTTCTTCATCGGCCGGGTGATTCCGGTCGATCCGGTGCTGGCGATGGTCGGCGACAACGCGCCGCCGCATGTGGTGGCACGGGCGCGCGAGGAAATGGGGCTGAACAAGCCGGTTTACACGCAGTTCTACATCTACCTGCGCAAGGTGCTGAGCGGCGACTTCGGCATATCGGTGCTGACCGCCAACCCGGTGATGCAGGACATACGCCGCGCCTTTCCGGCGACGATGGAGCTGGCCAGCCTGGGGATTCTGTTCGGCGCCGGGCTCGGTGTGCCGCTGGGCGTGTGGGCGGCGGTGCGGCGCGGCAAGCTGGTCGATCAGGTGGTGCGCATCATCGGGCTGGTCGGTTATTCGGTGCCGATCTTCTGGCTGGGGCTGATGGCGCTGCTGGTGTTTTATGCCAGGCTGGGCTGGGTCGCCGGGCCGGGGCGCATCGACGTGGCCTATGAATTCACGCTGACGCCCGTCACCGGCCTGCTGCTGCTGGACACGGCGATGGCCGGCGAGTGGGAAGCCTTCGGCAATGCGCTGTCGCACCTGATCTTGCCGGCGTCACTGCTGGGCTACTTTTCAATGGCCTACATCAGCCGCATGACGCGCTCCTTCATGCTCAACGAACTGGCGCAGGAATACGTGGTGGCGGCGCGCGCCAAGGGCCTGTCCGAGGCGCGCATCATCTGGCGCCATGCGCTGCGCAATGCCATGGTGCCGCTGGTCACGGTGATTGCGCTGTCGTATGCCGGGCTGCTCGAAGGCTCGGTGCTGACCGAAACCGTGTTTGCCTGGCCGGGGCTGGGCCTCTATATCACCAATTCGCTGCAGAACGCCGACATGAACGCGGTGCTGGGCGGCACGATTGTCGTGGGCTCGATCTTCATCGGCCTCAATTTGCTGTCCGACCTGCTCTACACCCTGCTGGACCCGAGGACGCGCACGCGATGATGGATTCGACGCTTTCAAAACCCGAAAGCCTGCACAGTTGGCTCACGTCCGACCGGCCGCTGTCCAGACGGCAGGCCGCGCTGGGCCGGGCCTATGGCGGCTGCCGCACGTTCGCGCGCAACCGGCTGGCCATGCTCGGGCTGTTCATCGTGCTGGCGCTGGTGCTGGTGGCGATTTTTGCCGACCTGCTGGCGCCCTACTCGGCCTATATCGGCGACCTTCGCACCACGCGGCTGCTGCCGCCGTCGTGGGCGCACTGGATGGGCACCGACGACCAGGGGCGCGATATTTTGTCGCGGCTGATCCACGGCTCGCGCATCACGCTGTTCGTCGTGGTGCTGGTCGCCGTGCTGGCCGCGCCCATCGGGCTGCTGGTGGGCACCGTGGCCGGTTATGCGGGCGGGCTGGTCGATGCGACCTTGATGCGCATCACCGACATTTTTCTGGCGTTTCCGCGCCTGATCCTGGCGCTGGCGTTTGTCGCCGCGCTCGGCCCCGGCATCGAGAACGCGGTGATCGCGATTGCCATCACCTCCTGGCCGCCCTACGCGCGCATGGCGCGGGCCGAGACGCTGACGATCCGCCAGACCGACTACATCGCCGCCGTGCAGTTGCTGGGCGCCTCGCCGTGGCGCATCGTGCTGCGCCACATCATGCCGCTGTGCGTGTCGTCGGTCATCGTTCGCGTCACGCTGGACATGGCGGGCATCATTTTGACGGCTGCCGGACTCGGCTTTCTGGGCCTGGGCGCGCAGCCGCCGATGCCCGAATGGGGCGCGATGATCGCCAACGGGCGCCTGTATGTGCTCGACCAGTGGTGGGTCGCGGCAGCGCCCGGCGCGGCGATTTTTGTCGTCAGCCTGGCCTTCAACCTGCTGGGCGATGGCCTGCGCGACGCGCTGGACCCGAAGGCTGCCAAATGAACACATCTCCCCTGCTGGTCGTCGATGATTTGCGCGTTGCGTTTCCGGGCCGCGATGGCGGCATGGTCGAAGCCGTGCGCGGCGTGTCGTTCACGCTGGGCCGCGAGCGCTTGGGGCTGGTCGGCGAATCGGGCTCGGGCAAGTCGCAGACCGGCCGCGCCATTTTGGGTCTGACCGCACCCGAAGGCCGCATCAGCGCCAGGCGGCTCGAATTCAGCGGCGTCGATCTGCTGAATTGCGCGCCGAAACAACGCCGTGCGCTGCGCGGCGGACGCATCGCGATGGTGCTGCAAGACCCGAAGTTCTCGCTAAATCCGGTGATGACCATAGGCGCGCAGATTGTCGAAACGCTGCAGGCGCACACCCGCGTGTCCAGCAGCGAAGCGAAAAAGCGGGCGCTGGCGGCGCTTGAATCGGTGCGCATCGACAACCCCGAGCGGGTCTACAAGCTCTATCCGCACGAGGTGTCGGGCGGCATGGGCCAGCGCGCGATGATTGCCATGATGCTGATTGCCGAGCCGGATATCTTGATTGCCGACGAGCCGACCTCGGCGCTGGACGTGACGGTGCAGCTGCAGGTGCTGTCCATCCTCGATGCGCTGGTGGTCGAACGCGGCATGGGCCTGATCCTGGTGTCGCACGACCTGCGGCTGGTGTCGTCGTTTTGCGACCGCATCCTGGTGATGTACGCCGGCCGCGTGGTCGAGGAACTGGCGGCGGGCGGCCTGGCGCATGCCCAGCATCCGTACACGCGCGGGCTGATGGCCTGTTTGCCGCAGCTGGGCGCGTCCACGCACCCGCTGGCGACGCTGGACCGGCGGCCGGAGTGGGCTTTATGACCTCAACACAAACCCAGGCCCTCGGTCTGGACGTCAGCCGGCTGCGGGTGACGTATGACGGCTTCGTGGCCGTGGCCGACACCTCGTTTCGCGTCGCGCCCGGCGAGAGCTTCGGCATCGTCGGCGAGTCGGGCTCGGGCAAATCGACGGTGCTGCGCGCCATCTGCGGCCTGGCGCCCAAGGAATCGGGCACGATGCAGCTTGTCGGCGGCGATGAAAACCACGCACCCGGCAGCAAGGCCTTCCGGCGCCGCGTGCAGATGGTGTTCCAGGACCCCTACGGCTCGCTGCACCCGCGCCAGACGGTGGACCGGCTGCTGGCCGAACCGCTGGCGATTCATGGTATCAGGGACGCGGAAACGCGCATCGAGCGCGCGCTCGATGAAGTCGGCCTGGGAACGGGGTTCCGGTTCCGCTACCCGCACCAGCTGTCGGGCGGGCAGCGCCAGCGCATCGCGATTGCGCGCGCCTTGATCCTGGAGCCGCAGGTTTTGCTGCTCGACGAGCCGACTTCCGCGCTCGATGCGTCGGTGCAGGCCGAAGTGCTGAACCTGCTTGAAGACCTGCGGCGGCGGCGCAACCTGACCTTCATCATGGTCAGCCACGACCTGGCCGTGGTCACGCATTTGTGCGAGCGGCTGATGGTGATGCAGCGCGGCCGGACGGTGGAACTGCTGGCCTCCAGCGACCTGGCCGCCCGCCGCGTGGCCGAGCCGTACACACTGAGCCTGATGCAGGCCTCGTCGGGCTTTCGGCGCAAGGAGCCGGCGGCTCCGCCACCTTGAACTATCAATTTAATAGCTGAAAGCGCCCGTGCTCATTGCGCAAAAGCCATTTTTCACCTGATTAGCTACCTGCCTCAGACAAGTATGAAAGCCGTCATTCCCGCGAAGGCGGGAATCCAGTAGCCAAGCGCCTTGAGAACCCTGGATTCCCGCCTTCGCGGGAATGACAAGCGGTTTTAGTCTGAGCTATGTATCTAATCAGGATTTTTCATTGAATTTTTGTCATGCATTTCCGATCATTTTCGACTCACTCCACCAAAGCCATGAACTGGGAAGCCCACGCCTGCCTGCCGCTGCACCCCGACGCCGACTTTTCGCCGCTGGGCCGCCTGCGCGATGCTGGCGTGCATTACGTGTCGGTCAACGTCGGCATGGACATGAACCCGGTGTCGCAAATCCTGTCGGTGCTGGCGGCTTATCGCGCCCGGATTGCGGCCCATCCCGACCGTTTCCGGCTGGTGGCCAGCGTGGCGGAAATCGAACAGGCGGCGGCGAATGGCGCGCTGGCCGTCGGCTTCGACCTCGAAGGCGCACTGCCGCTGCTGGGGCAGCCCGACATGGTGGCGCTGTACCGCGACCTGGGCGTGCGCCAGATCCACTTCGCCTACAACCGCAACAACCCGGTCGCCGACGGCTGCCATGACGTGGAGCGCGGCCTCACGCCGCTGGGCCGGCGCATGGTCGAGGCGGTGAACCGGGCCGGCGTGCTGATGGACTGCTCGCACACCGGCCGGCGCTGCAGCCTGGACATCATGGCCGCGTCCAGCCAGCCGGTGATCTTCAGCCACGCCAACCCGCTGGCGCTCATCCCGCACGGGCGCAATGTCAGCGACGAGCAGATCAGGGCCTGCGCGGCCACGGGCGGCGTGGTCTGCATCTCGGGCGTGTCGGCGTTTCTGGGCACCAGCACGCCGACCGCCATGGACGTGGCGCGCCACGCGGCCTACGTGGCCGAGCTGGTCGGCGCGCAGCATGCCGGCATCGGGCTGGACATCGGCTTTGGCCAGCCCGGACTCGACGACAACCCGCCGGGCCATTACGACCCGGCCTACTGGTGGCCCGCTGCCGCAGGCTACCAGGGGGCGCTGGGAAGCATCACCTACACGCCGGTCGAAACCTGGCGGCTGTTGCCCGAGGCGCTGCAAAAGGTCGGCATGAACGCGGCTGAAGCCGCCGGCGTCATGGGTAACAATATGCTGCGCGTCGCCGGCCAGGTCTGGCAGCGCCCCTGACCGCCCCTCCTTCAACCTCTTGCGGAAACTCCCATGTCCTCCATCACCCTGCGCTTTCTCGCCGAACCCAGCACCGTCAACTTTGGCGGCAAGGTGCATGGCGGCACCGTCATGAAATGGATCGACGAGGCGGGCTACGCCTGCGCCACGCGCTGGTCCAAACGCTACTGCGTGACGGTGTCGGTGGGCAGCATCCGCTTTCAGCGCCCTATCCTGATGGGCGACCTGGTCGAGGTCGAGGCGCGCCTGGCCTACACCGGCCGCACCAGCATGAACATTGCGGTGGAAGTGCGCAGCGGCGACATCAAGACCGGCCAGATGAACGTCGTCACTGATTGCCTGGTGGTCTTCGTGGCCGTCGATGCCGAGGGAAAAACCATTCCCGTGGAAACCTGGAATCCTGAAACGCCCGGCGACATGGCGCTGGCGCAACGCGTCAAGGCGCATCTTGACGCCGCGCGGACCGGGCAGCTTGGTGGCTGATCAAGCCTGAAGCCCTGACCCGGGCGCGGCCTGGCGGCACTTCAATCGCGCATTCAAGGTACACACAAATGCTGTACCCGCAGGTTTAACGTGTAAAGCCATGTGTCATCACGCCCGGTGGACATGCCCGGCTATTTAAGATGTTCACGGAGCGTCTGTGGAGACGACAGCACCCTGTCTTTACGATGCAAAAAATCCCATGTTCACGGTTTCGTTCGCTGTCGGCCCACGGCCTTCGGCTCTGCTTTTTAATGGTGTTGCTGGCAGCCAGCCTGTCAGGCTGCATTGAACGCAGTGCGTGCATCGACGCTGGAGCCGACCGGCCCTGGTTCTGCAAGCCCATCGCCCCGCCTGCGCTGGAGGGCGGCGCTGACCCCGGCCTGCTGCTTCTGCTGGTGCCTGAAGGCCAATCCCTGGCGCATGCGCAAGTCACTGCCTGGATGGACGCGGCCTCGGAAGAGGGCTTGCGCATGCAGGCCGTGACGGACCGGCAATTCCTGGCGCTGGGCGCCGATGCCCTGAAATATGCCGGCCTGGTGCTTCCTGACCAGCTGCATGCCATCGCCAGCAACGAACTGGTGCAGGCCCTGCGCGACTACACCACCGCAGGCGGGAACACCATGCTGGTGTATGACTTTGGCATCTTCACGCTGAACAGCCAGCAAAAGCCGATCTATGCCATTCCGACATCGCGGCTCAGCGACCTGGCGGGCGTGGATTACGCGCTGTATGACGACTTGCGTGAAAAAATCACCGTCGTCGGGCCGGTCACGGCGATGCGCAGCACCATGCGCCAGTTGCAGGTTCCCCCGGGTAAATCCATCGCCTATGTCCCGGACGACCGGGTGCCAGGCGATGCCGCGCCGGTGCTTGCCTACCGGCCTGAAAGCGCCCTGCCGCTGCCGCCTGGCGGCATGCTGCGCAGCGCGGCCGCGCCGGTGGACGTGCTCGATACCTACAGCGGCTACCTGCTCGGAAACCTGGATTACTCCAGCTTTGTCACGGGCGGCGCCTTCAACGGCAAGACCCTGGCGACATCGCCGCAGGCCGGCCTGGTGGCCGGGCTGAACAAGCTGGGCCGTGGCCAGGTGCTGTTCGTCAACCTGCCGCTGACCTATCTCAAGGTGGTGCGCACCGACGCCCAGCCCATGCACGGCTTTTTGCACTACTTCGGCTACAACGTGCTGCAGCTGGCGCACCTGTCGTCCGTGCCCCAGGGCATACCCGGCCTGACCCTGAACTGGCATCTGGACTCCTTCACCGCCCAGCAGCCGACGCTGACGCTGGAAAAACTCGGCGTCTTCGATGAGGGGCCGTTTTCCATCGACATGACCGCCGGACCCGACGCGGTCACCATCGGCGACGGCAAGGGCTGGAACCTGGACAGCAACAAGGTGGCGCAGGACATCCTGTGGCGCTTTGCCCGCAAGGGGCATGCCATCGGCAGCCATGGCGGCTGGAACCACGACTATTACGGACTCAATGCCAGCGACAGCAACCAGGGCACCTTCCTGCCTTACCTGGAAAAGAACCTGGAGTCGATCCGGCGCGCGGTCAGCCATCCGCTGCGGCCTTACCTGGGCCTGAACACGCCGATGCCCCCCGCCACGCCCCCGGCCCTGTTGCCGGCAGCACACAAGCTGGAGGCGCTGGCCGACGGCCATCTGGGGCAGATGGTACGGCAGTATTCGCCGCCAGTCGGCAACAACCCCACCTGGGCCATGGACTACCTGGAGCGGCAGGGCGTGGTGGGCGTCTATTTTGCCGGGCACACCGGGCTGGGCCCGACCCGGCAGTACCGCGACGGCCAGCTGCTCAACCCCGGGATCTGGGTTTTTCCCGTGACGCCGGCGGGCAAATATGCCACCTTCGAGGAGTTTCAGACCAACAAGGTGCCCCGGCAGGAGGTCATTGACTGGTATCGCGACCTGGTGGACTTCACCATCAGCCAGCGCACCACACGCATGATCTACATGCACCCCAACGGCGCCAATGTCTGGCCCGATGTCCTGCAGAACCTGCTCGCCTATGCCAAATCCAAGGGCCAGGAAAACTTCAGGTGGTACACCATGCCGCGACTGGCCGATTTCATGACCGCCCGCCGGGAAGTCCAGTGGACGGAGCGGCGCGAGACCATCGGCGTGTCCGAGTTCGAAGCCAGCCACCCCGGCAGCCTGAATGAGATGGTCTGGCTGTTGCCCAAAACGCGCTACGCCTACCCGCCGGTCAGCGCGGACGGCAGCGCCACGGTCTCGGACCGGGGGACACACTGGGCGGTGCGGGCAGGCAACACCCGGCAGGTCAAGTTCACGGCACGCCTGACGCTGGACGGAACTTACTGACGGCGCCAGGCCCTTTTCCCTGTTTTCCCTGCTGCGCAGGCGGGCTGATCAGGGTGCGGCCGCCGGCACCGCACCCGCCGCTTCACCGCCAAAGTAGCCGGCCAGCAGGTCCAGGGCATGGCGCACCTTGGCAGGCTGCTCGCCGCGCCGCAGCGTGACCGCGTACACCGGCAGGTCGCTCAGCCGCCAGCCGGGCAGCACCGGCAGCACACGACCGTCGGCCAGCGCCTTGCGGTCGTCCTCGCTCACGCCCATGCCGATTCCCCAGCCCGCCACGCACAGCGCATGCAGCGCCGACGCCTGCGAGGCCTGCACCCGCCCTTCGAGCCGCAAGGATTCAATTTCGCCAGCCGGGCCGTGCAGCTCCAGCATGTCAAAACCCTGGCTGTGCGGCTTGCTGCCCAGCCAGTCGTGGCGCAGCAAATCCTGCGGCTGCGCCGGCCAGCCGCGCTCGGCCAGGTAGGCCGGCGATGCGCACAGCTGGCGCCCCATGCCGCCCAGCTTGCGGGCCACCAGGCTGGAATCGGCCAGCGGGCCGACGCGCAGGGCCACATCCACGCGCAAGGCGATCAGGTCGATCAGCGCGTCGTCCAGCAGCAGGCGCAGCGTCAGCTTCGGGTGGCTGCGCAGCGGCGCCAGCGCGCGGGCCAGCAGGCTGCCGAAGCCGATGGGCGCGGCCAGCCGCAATTCGCCCTCGGGCTCGTCGCGCAGGCGGGCCAGCGCCTGCTCGGCAGAGCGCGCCGCCGCCACCATGGCCGCGCAGCCTGCGTGGTAGCGCTCGCCGGCTTCGGTCAGGGCCAGCTTGCGCGTCGAGCGGTGCAGCAAGGCCAGGCCCAGCGACTGCTCCAGCTGGCGCAGGTGCTGGCTCACGGCCGAAGGCGTCATGCCCAGCTGCCGCGCGGCAGCGCTCAGTGAGCCGGCCGCCACCACCTCGGCAAAAATCGCCATGCGTTTGAGTTGATCCATGACTTTGCACCCATTCATTAGTAACACTTCACGATGATAGTGATTAAAGCCCTCTATTCGCTTGATTTGAAAGCAGGCAGACTGGAGGCTTGTTTCACCTTCAGGAGATTTTCATGAACATCGCATTGATTGGCGCCACCGGTTTTGTCGGCTCGGCCATCCTTCCCGAACTGCTGGGCCGTGGCCACCAGGTCACCGTGCTGGCGCGCAACCCCGCCAAACTGGCCGCGCAGCCCGGCTTGAGCATCGTGAAGGCAGACGTGATGGATGCGGCGCAGGTCGCCCAGGCGGTTGCCGGCCACGAGGCGGTGATCAGCGCCTACAACCCGGGCTGGAGCGAGCCGCAGATTCACGACCTGTTCCTGCAGGGCAGCCAGGCCATCCTGGACGGCGTCAAGCAATCTAGCGTCAAGCGCCTGCTGGTGGTCGGCGGCGCCGGCAGCCTGTATGTGGCGCCCGGCGTGCAGCTGGTGGACACGCCTGGTTTTCCGGCCGAGTACAAGCAGGGCGCGCTGGCGGCACGCGAATTCCTGACTCGGCTGCAGGCGGAAAGTTCGCTGGACTGGAGCTTCGTCTCGCCGCCCATCGCCCTGGCACCGGGCGAGCGCACCGGCCAGTACCGGCTGGGCGCCGACGACCTGCTGCCCGGCCAGGACGATCAGCCGGCCGGCATTTCGGTCGCCGACCTGGCCGTGGCCATCGTCGATGAAATCGAGCAGCCCCGGCACCTGCAGCGCCGCTTCACCGTGGCGCGTTAAGGCAAAACCGGCTGGCAAGCCACGGGCGTGCGGCCAGCGGAACCGGCCTTAACCCTTAACCCGCCACGCGCAGGGAATCGGTGCGCGCGGCCTGCAGCACGTCGCGCGTCCTGAGCGCCTCGCGCCGCGCCACTTCGGCAAAATCATCGCCTGACGAGGCATAAATAATCGCCCGTGACGAGTTGACGATGATCGGCGCGCCCGGCCGCCAGCCGGCGCGCACCGTGGCCGCCGCATCGCCGCCCTGCGCGCCCACGCCGGGAATCAGGAGGGGCAGCGTCGGCGCCACCGCCCGCACGCGCTCGATCTCGGCCGGATAGGTTGCACCGACCACCAGCCCGAGCTGGCCGTTGAGGTTCCACGGGCCTTGCGCCAGCCGGGCGATATGTTCATACAGCAGCGGCTGGCCATCGACCGACGCCAGGCGCTGGTTCTGCAGGTCATCGCCGCCCGGATTCGAGGTGCGGCAGAGCAAAAAGGCGCCCTTGCCTTCGTACTTCAAATAAGGCGTGACCGAGTCAAAGCCCATGAAGGGCGACAGCGTGACCGCGTCGGCGCCGTAGCGCTCGAAGGCCTCGATGGCGTACTGCTCGGCGGTGCTGCCGATGTCGCCGCGCTTGGCATCCAGGATGACGGGAACCTGCGGCGCGGCGCGGCGCATGTGCGCCATCAGGCGCTCCAACTGGTCCTCGGCGCGGTGGGCGGCGAAGTAGGCAATTTGCGGCTTGAAGGCAATCACCAGGTCGGCCGTCGCATCGACGATGGCGGCGCAGAAATCGTAGATTTTGCTGGCATCGCCCTTGAATTTTCCGGGGAATTTGGCCGGATCGGGGTCCAGGCCGACGCACAGCATGGAGTGGTTCTGGCGTTCTGCGGCGCCGAGCATGTCGAGAAAGGTCATGGCCGTATTGTAAGAAGCCCGACCTCAGGCCCCGCGCGCCGCCAAGCGCATGGCCAGGCACAAATCGTCCCAGGCCTTGGCCTTGTCCTGCGGGCAGCGCAGCAGATAGGGCGCGTCATGGGTGACGACGGTTTGTCGGCCATGCAGCGCATGCGGCCGGCCGCGCAGCTTGCCGAAGGGCTCGCCGGACTGCAGCAGCGCCTGCGCCGCCAGCCGGCCCATGACCAGCACCACGTCGGGCCGCGCCTGCTCGACCAGCGCCAGCAGCGCGGCCGGCAACTCGTCCATCGCGCCCGAGACCGCCTGGCGCACCAGCGGCGCGAACAGCACCGCGCCGGCGTCCCGGTTCAGCCGGGCGGCGCGCAGCATGTTATCTAACAGGCGGCCGGCATCGCCGTCAAACACCGGCGCCTGCAGCGCGGCCGACGGGGTCTGGGCCAGCACCAGCCAGCGCGCGCCGCCGGCCTTCGCGGTTTCGGCATACAGCAACTGCGCTTGGCCGACGCGCCAGCAGGGCTGCGCGCCGGCGGCAGGGGCGGCTTCGGAAGGCGCCGCAGGATTCGGCGCAAGCGGTGGCGGGCTGGCAGGCCGGGCCGGCGCCGCATCGCGCCTGACGGCGGGCGCGGCGGGCGCGGCAACGGCCTTTTTTTCCTCAAAATGTTGATCAAACTGGTCATTTGCGCTTGCTGCGCCTGCATGAGCAGCTATGACTTCAGTAGCAACCTGGATTTCAGCAACCGGCGCCAG